>CALIUG010000118.1 GCA_938048755.1 uncultured Alphaproteobacteria bacterium | reverse complement strand
CAGCCAGCATGTCGGCATGGGCGCGCGAGCCCGCGATATCATGCAGGGCCAGGCGATGGTCGAAGCGCACCGAAGCGTTGATGCGCTCCATGATTTCGCTGGGTCCTTCGGCAAACCGGCCGCCCCACAGGGGGTTGGCTGCCGCGCCCTTGGTCTCATCGTTTCTGGTCATGGCGGGGCCATAGAGCAAGTTCGCGCCGGATGGAAGCCCAAGACAAACGGACAGGACCGGGTTATTGAGAAAACCTCTCCTTCCTGACAGGCAGTTTCCGTGACATCGCCAGCGCCCTCACCCGCCGTTCCCGGGCTCCTTTTCGTGATCGCACGGGTCTTCGTGCCCTTCGCGCTGGGTTATTTCCTCTCCTATATGTACCGCACCGTGAATGCCGTGCTGGGGCCGGTGCTGGGCCAGGAGCTGGGGCTGGATGCCGCGGCCATCGGCCTGCTCACAGGTGCCTATTTCTTTGCCTTTGCCGCCGTGCAGGTTCCCCTGGGCATGGCGCTCGACCGGTTCGGCCCCCGGCGCACCCAAACCGTGCTTCTGGTCGTGGCCGCCCTGGGCGCGTTCCTGTTCGCATTCGGCAGCGGAACCCTGTCGCTGGCCATCGCACGAGCCATCATCGGGGCCGGTGTCTCGGGCTGCCTGCTGGCATCCTTCAAGATTTTTGCCCTTTGGTTTCCCAAGGGAAAACTGCCGCTGGTTAACGGACTGCTGCTGGCTTGCGGAGGCGCAGGGGTTATGGCCTCCTCCTCACCGGTCCAGGCGGCCGTGGAAGCAATCGGCTGGCGCGACATGTTCCACGTCATCGCCGCTGCGACCATGGCGGTGGCCGTCATCATCTTCCTGGTTGTGCCGGAACGCCGCGCCGAGGGCGAACCAAAGACCCTGGCCGATCAGCTCCATGGCCTTGGCATCATCTTCCGCTCGCGCGCCTTCTGGTCGGTCGCCCCACTGGTCATGACCGCACAGGCCGCCTGGATGTCGACCCAGGCACTGTGGTTCGGGCCGTGGCTGCGCGACATGGCCGGGCTCGATCCCGATGCCGCCGCCGGAGCGCTTTTCATCGGGGGTATCGGCATGGTCGCGGGTTATGCCTCTCTGGGCTGGCTTGCCGAACGGCTGGGACGCATCGGCATCGGCGTCAATATCGTGGCAGGTGTCGCAACGGGTCTCTTCATCGGTGTGCAGATCCTGATTGCCGTTGCGGCCCCCCTGCCCGCCTGGGTACTGACCGCGGCCTTTGCCTATACCGGCGGCGCTGCGACCATCTTCTATGCCGGCCTCACCCAGAAGTTCCCGGTCGCCATGGCCGGGCGGGTCAACACGTCGCTGGCGCTGTTCACCTTTTCCCTGGCAGGCCTGCTGCAGCTCGCCATGGGCGCGGTGCTCGATTTCTTCCCGCACGAAGCTGGCGGCTATACCGCAACCGGCTATCTCATTGGCTTCGGCGGCTGGGTCCTGGTCCAGATTGCCTGTTTCATCTGGTTCCTCTTCCGTAACGAGCGGTCAACGCTCCAGTCGTGAGCCCACGCCCTGCTCGAGCGCCTTGGTGTAAACCAGGGTCGCCAGCGCCAGATCGCCAAGCGCCAAACCGCGGAAGGCAAAGGCCAACCGTTCATCGGCGTTGTTGCGGCCTTTCAGCCTGCCGGTTGCCAGGTCTTTCAGATCACCGGCAATCATCTCAGGCGGCATCATGGGATCCGCCGTCATGGCCCGCTCCTGATCGGCATCATCAATCACCATGCGGTCCAGTCCGGAAAGGCCAGCCTTCTTCCAGGGTTTGGTGAGATCAACCATCGAGACAAACGCGCCCGGCGAGAGGCAATCAGGATCCAGGAACGGCTCCTTGATGCCGGTATGGGGCACCGACGACACCACGAGGTCGGCACCGGCCAGGGCGGTGTCTGGATCATCATAGGCCTCAGCCTTAAAGCCCATGTCACGTGCCATGGCCAGCAGCCGGTCGCGATTGGCTGCCCCGCGACCGACGGCACGCACTTCCTCCAGCGGGAAAATCTGTGCGAACGACTCCAGATGGCAGCGCGCCTGCAGGCCGCAGGCGACAAAGCAGATCACCTTGGAATCCTTGCGCCCCATGTGATGGGCCGCGGTTGCTGAAAGTCCGGCTGTGCGCACGCCGGTGATCCAGTCGCCGTCCATGATGCATTTGGGTGCGCCCGTGGCGCCATCGAACACCGTGATCAGGGCCCCGATCGCCTCGATCCCGCTGCCTGCATTGGCCGGGTTCATGCCCAGCGACTTCACGGCCATCAGCGAGGGTTCGTTCGAAGCCGCCAGCATCGACATGAAGAGCCTGCCGTCACCGGGCAGGATCTGCGCCTTGGGCGTGTTCCAGGCACTGCCTGCATCGACCTGACGCAACAGCCCTTCGATGGTCTCGATGATATCCATGGTCGTGATGCCAAGATTCGAGACATCCTCGCGACGCAGATAAAGCAGGCTTTCGTCAGGCATGATTCCGGTCCCCGTCCATTGTCATGGCGATCATCGTGAAAACCGAAGGGCCTGTCACCCCATCCCTGCCGGAAACGCCGGTCAGTCTTTCTTCTTGAGTTTCTTTGTCAGAAACTTCGGCGCGTCTCGGTCACGACCCAGCGCGGCGCCGACCTTTTCACGCATGCTGGATTCGTCTCCAAGTCGGCGCGGCGCCGGATTGTGACCGGCATCGTCATCGGAGGTAAGACAAAGATCGCAGATCACCGGAAGATGGTCCGATCCGAATTGACGGCCGACCGAAAGAGCCAGCAGACCGAAATGCGGGCTGTGGAAAATATGGTCCAGCGGCCAGCGCATTGGCGGGTATTGGGCGTGGAAGGTCGGATACATGCCACGTCCGACACGCGGGTCCAGAAGGTCCGTGACACGCCGCAAGAGACGCGTCGTCGCCGACCAGCCAACATCGTTGAGATCACCCGCCAGAATAGCGGGCAGTCCGGCATCCGAGGCCTGACGCCCGGCGATCAGCAACTCGCCATCACGCTGATCCGTGTCCTGAAGCGGCGGTGGCGGCGGATGCACCCCGTAAAAGACAAACGGCCGGCCATCCGGAAAGCGAACGGTGACCTTCAGAGAAGGAATGTCATCCTGCACCAGGACACGAAACCGCTCCTCACTTAACTCAAAGCGCGAGCGCAACACCATGCCGTAATAGTTGTCCTGGGGCCGCTCGGCGGCGTGAGGCAAACGTTCCGCAAGTTTGGCGATCTCATCGACCCAGGGCTGGTCTGTTTCAAGCGCCAGCAGCAGGTCGGGGTCAACACGCCGCACCTCCTGAAGGAAACGGTCATAGTCCCGATTGTCCTGGAGAACATTGGCGACCATGACCCGCACCCGGCGCCGATCCGGGCATTCACACAGCCGCAGTGAGTCGGGAGATACAAGCCGCGTATAGGGCAGGATGTAGCGACGCTGAATGAGGATCGAAACGACCACGAGGGACAGCAGGATGCGACCCCACAAGATGCCCAGGCCCCCGGCCAGCAGCAGCAGAACACCAGCCAGGACCAGAAGCACCATGATCTGAACGCGCGGAAAGTCACCACTGCGGATGAAACGCGAGCGCGTCGGTAGCAGCGGCAGGAACGTCGCGAGCACCATGAGCAGCGCAAAGGCATAAGCAAGGACGACCAGAATCATCATGGCGTCACCATGACGAAGTTCATCGATCGCGTCACGAGAAGTGGGTCGCCCATGAAGAGAGCAACGAACGGCAACCGTCTGGGTTCCCGCAGGTGCTCAGATCGCCTCAGCGCGTCGGGACGGGTTCGTCGCCGGTGTAGTCGTAGAAACCCTTGCCGGTCTTGCGGCCCAGCCAGCCTGCTTCGACATACTTGGCCAGCAGCGGACAGGGCCGGTACTTGGTATCGGCCAGGCCGTCATACAGCACCTGCATGACCGAATAGCAGATATCGAGACCGATGAAGTCGGCCAGTTCCAGCGGGCCCATCGGATGATTCGCACCAAGCTTCATGGCGGTATCGATGGATTCCACCGTGCCCACGCCCTCGTAAAGCGCATAGACCGCTTCGTTGATCATGGGCAGCAGGATGCGGTTGACGATGAAGGCCGGGAAATCCTCGGCATTGGCCGGGACCTTCTCAAGCTTGATGGTCAGTTCGCGGATCGTGTCGAAGGTTTCGACATCGGTGGCCAGACCACGGATCAGTTCGACCAGCTTCATGACCGGAACCGGGTTCATGAAATGCATGCCCATGAACTTTTCGGGCCGGTCGGTCGTGGCCGCCAGTCGTGTAATCGGGATCGACGAGGTGTTTGAGCAAATGATCGCTTCTGGCTTCAACGTCTCGGTCAGTTCAGCATAGATCGCCTTCTTCACCGCTTCGTTTTCGCTCGCCGCCTCGATCACGACTTCGCAATCGGCAAGACCGGGATAACCATCGGCAACCGTGATGCGGGCGATTCCGGCATCCATCTCGTCCTGGGTGATCAGGGCACGACGGACCTGGCGTTCCATGTTGCCGCGAATGACGATCAGCGCGGCATCGGCACGCGCGCGATCGATATCGACGAGGATCACATCGTGATCAGCCAGGGCGCAGACATGGGCGATGCCCGAGCCCATGGCTCCCGCGCCGATCACGCCTATGGTCTTGATCTCCATCGAAAGTCCTCGTTTGGTTGCTTCGGCGCTGCGCCAGCCCGCTCCCCCACCCGGCCACCCACGGCAGGGTATGCTTGGGGTGGCCGGGTGGGGGAGCGGGCTGGTGCCGGAACTCTGTTAAGCCCTAACGCGCCTGAATGCCCTGCTTTTCCAGCTCGCTCTTCAGCTCCGGCACGGCCTGGAACAGGTCCGCCACCAGGCCAAGATCGGCCACCTGGAAGATCGGGGCTTCTTCGTCCTTGTTGATGCAGGCAATGACCTTGCTGTCCTTCATGCCCGCCAGATGCTGGATCGCGCCGGAAATGCCGACGGCGATGTAAAGCTCGGGCGCAACCACCTTGCCGGTCTGGCCGACCTGGTAGTCGTTGGGGACATAACCGGCATCGACCGCGGCGCGGCTTGCACCAACCGCGGCACCCAGAATGTCGGCGACTTCTTCCAGCATGGCAAAGTTGTCACCCGACTGCATGCCGCGACCACCGGAAATCACAACCCGCGCGGTGGTGAGTTCCGGACGCTCGTTGTCGGAAAGCGCAGCGCCTTCAAAGCTCGAAAGGCCGGCATCGGATGCACCGCCAACGGCTTCGACAGACGCTGAGCCGCCTTCTTCGGCGGCGGGATCAAACGAGGTCGAGCGCACGGTCACGATCTTGATGGCATCGGTCGACTGCACGGTCGCCATGGCGTTGCCGGCATAGATCGGACGCACGAAGGTATCGGGCGAGACGACCTCGGTGATGTCGGAAACCTGCTGGGTATCGAGCAGGGCTGCCGCACGCGGCATGATGTTCTTGCCGGTCGTGGTCGCAGGCGCAACGATATGGCTGTAATCGGAAGCCATGCCCGCGATCAACGGCGCGACATTCTCGGCCAGCTGGTCCTTCAATGCGGCATCCTGGGCCACCAGGACCTTGGAGACACCGGCAACCTTGGACGCAGCTTCGGCAACGGCATCACAGCCTTCACCGGCGACCAGAACCGTGACGTCACCGCCCATCTGGTTGGCAGCGGTCACGGCATTCAGCGTTGCCGACGAAAGTTCGGCGTTGTTGTGGTCGGCATAAACGAGGATCGCCATCAGATCACTCCCACATCGTTGTGCAGCTTGCTCACCAGTTCCTCGACGGAACCCACCTTGGCGCCACCCTGACGTTTGGGCGGCTCCTCGACCTTCACGGTCGTCAGGCGCGGGGTCGTGTCGACACCCAGTTCATCGGGGGTCTTCTTGGCGATTTCTTTCTTGCGCGCTTTCATGATGTTGGGCAGCGACGCATAACGCGGCTCGTTGAGACGTAGATCGACCGTCAGGATCGCCGGCATCTTCAGGGCCACAGTCTCAAGGCCACCATCGACTTCGCGCGTCACCTTGACGGCGCCGTCGCTGGTCTCGACCTTGGAAACGAAGGTGCCCTGGGACCAGCCCAGCAGGCCCGAAAGCATCTGACCGGTCTGGTTGGCGTCATCGTCGATCGCCTGTTTGCCCAGAATGACCATGTCGGGAGTTTCCTCCTCGACCAGCTTGGCCAGCATCTTGGCAACCGCGAGCGGCTCAAGCTCACCGTCATGGACGACATGGATCGCGCGATCCGCGCCCATGGCAAGCGCAGTGCGCAGGGTTTCCTGGCTCTGCTCGGCGCCCAGCGTGACCGCGACCACTTCGGTCACGGTGCCGGCTTCCTTCATGCGTACGGCTTGTTCCACCGCAATTTCGTCGAACGGGTTCATCGACATTTTGACATTCGCGAGATCGACACCCGACTGGTCCGCCTTGACGCGCACCTTGACGTTGTAGTCGATAACCCGCTTGACCGGGACGAGGACCTTCATCGCATCCGTCTCCAAGCGAAAGCTGTGACAGGGAAAGTTAGGATCGATGAGCCATCAGAATCGGCTCATCTCGCAGGTGCGAAACGTAGGGCCGCGCCTTGCTCCGTGTCAACGCGCGAAACCGCCATTTTTGTTGCATTTTCGACAGATTCCTTCGCCCCCGTGCCATCTCGGTGCACAAGAGCGTCTCAACCGTCCTTTGCCGCCGATTGCGTGCCGCCGGGCGCCCACAGGACATCGCTGGCACCCTTGTCGTTGAGCCAGCGCGACATGACAAAAAAGTGGTCCGACAGCCGATTGGCGTACTTCACGGCCTCGGGATTGATCTCTTCAACACCGGCCAGCTCCGTCATCAGGCGCTCGCAACGGCGGATCACCGTGCGCGCGAGGTGGAGATGGGCGGCAGCAGGCGAACCGCCGGGCAGGATGAACGAGGTCAGCGGCGCCAGCTCCGCATTCATCACGTCAATCTCGTCTTCCAGGCGTTTGACCTGTTCCGGCGTGATGCGCAGCGCACCGGCAGCCTTGCGCCCGTCTTCAGGCGTGCAGAGGTCCGCGCCCAGATCAAACAGGTCGTTCTGGATGCGCGCCAGCATGGCATCATCGTCACCAGTGGTGTGGAGCCGTGCCAGACCGATCGCCGCATTGGCTTCGTCAGCGGTGCCATAGGCGGCCACACGCAGATCGTGCTTGGCGACACGTTTGCCGTCGCCCAGGGAGGTCTCACCCTTGTCGCCGCCGCGTGTGTAGATCTTGTCGAGCTTTACCATCTTGGTTTTCCAGTTTGTTTCTTGCGTGTCATCCCGGCGGAGCATCGCGACAGCCGGGACCTCGAGAGGCAGACGCCGAACGACCGAGCCCCCGGCTCAAGGCCGGGGTGACACAGTTGTCTAGTCGCCGGCACTCAGCAGGAACAGGAGTCCGAGCAAAACGAGGGCACCCATCTGGAAGGCAACGCGGGCCTGCATCAGTTTGTTGCCGTGTTTGCGGTTGAACTCACCGCCCTTGACGAAGGTCGCCAGGCCAAAAAACAGCGCACCCAGGGTCAGAAGGATGAAAACCAGAATGGCAATGGGAAGAAAGCTCATGCGGCGCCCTTTCCGGCCGGGATGTCGGCACGGTCAAGAGAGTGTTACGGCCCGGTGTTTAGGCCAGATCAGTTACAACCTCAATTGCGCGCGGTTCCGGCCTGCTTCACCAACCGCTCCAGCATAGGGCGGAAGTCGCCGAAGGGCGGCACGTCGGCGCCGGCCACCTTGCCCTCATCATCCCAGCGGCGCATGGCGACGGCGGCCTCGCAGAAGGCGCCCCGGGCAAAGGCATCGGCCTCCTCGCTATCCATGATGCCGCCCTGCAGGGCCATGGTGTGGATCGAGGCATCAGACAGCTTGTCGCGATAGTCCGGCTCGACGGCACAGAGATATCGTTTGGCATCGGCATGCAGCCGGATCGGTTCGGTCACCGCTTCGGGAAAGAACGGCGCCAGCGCGCGGGCACCGGCCCGGTCATGGCGCTTGCTCGCAACAAGCTCGTTCCTGTTGTCGGGATCGGGATCGACGTAATAGCCGACATCATGAAGCAGGGCGGCAGCAATCAGCGCATCGCCGGCACCGTCCCGACGCGCGCAGGCGGCGGCCTGCAGCATGTGTTCCCCGACCGTGACCGGTTCGCCCAGGTAGCTCGAAGCCATGATGACCTCAAACAGGGCTTCGATCCTGTCGACGATGGTCTCGGCGGTCAGATCAGCCAGCAGGGCCTTGCTCATGCTGTGCGCTCCAGGACCCGCAGGGTGCTCATCAGGCTGTCCTTGTCGGCGTAGCAACCCTGCAGGTGCCGCCGTCCCGAGCCGCCGACGGCCTTGCGGCCGTGGAGAACGCGCTGGTTGTCGACAATGAAGAGATCACCCGGCCCCGCCTTGAAGCCGACCTCCAGGTCGCTGCGCTGGAGGACCCGCGCGAACGCGCGATAGGCGCGGTAGAACTCAGGCATGATATCGGCGGGCAGATCGAAGGCCGCGATGGAGCGGTTGTTGAATCGCACCTCCTCGACCTCGCCGCGATCATCCAGCGTGATCATGCGCGCGCGTGCGACCAGATCGGTATCGGCGCTGGCAAAACGGAACGGCACCTTGTGACGCGTCAGCACGGCAAAGTCGTCGGGTGACTCCTCGCGCAGGAGGGCAGCAGCCCGAAACCCATCGACCACAATGGATTCGCCGCCATCGTTTTCCGAAACCAGACAGTGCAGCAGCTGCAGACCCGGCACGGGATTGCGATAGGGGTTGTCGGTGTGACAGGAAAGACCCATGGGCGTGTTGGCAAGGTTGATGGGATCGGGATCGGCGCGCACCTCGAAGTAACGTCCATAGTTGGTTTCGCGCACATATCCGAAACTCTCGGCAACGCTGATCAGCGTGCCCTGTTCCGTTGGCACCCCCTTCATCAGCACGAAGCCGAGATCGCGGATGTCGCGCAGCCACGCCGCCTTTGCCGCATCATCAGACATCACCGCATCATGGTGATGGACCGGCATGGCATCGCTCAGCGACGCATCCCACAGGCGTTGGCTGCTCTTGGGATGGCCTGCGGCATGATCACGCAACCAACCGAGATCAAATGCGGCCTCGTGCCCGTCGGGCGCAAACCGGATGTGGAGTGCACCACCGCCGTTGGATACCGCATCAATCGCCACATCTTCGGCAAGCTCGGTGATGTCGAAGAGTTTCTGGCCATTGGCATGGCGGGCCTGCGGGCTAGGCGAATTGTCGCGCAGCCAGATCGCATGCAGCGTATCGTTGCGCCCGTCGCTCCAGGCCAGATCAAGCCTGCTGCCGGCATGGTCCCAGGATGTCAGGTCAACCATGGCGTTGCTCCACAAGATGCTCGGGCCATCATGCGGCCAGCCCGCGTGCACGACAATCCATTCGGCTGTAAACTCTGCAAGAAACTGATCGTGTGGAGCCTGCCATGTCCCGGCGCAACCTGAGCTACGAAGAAACACTCATCTGGTACTTCGAGGAGGAGATCGAGGGCGAGGCCTATTTCCACGCCCTGGCCGAGCATTTCGACGAACCCGGCGCCGCCGAGAAACTCCATGTCATAGCCGAAGTCGAACGCTGTGCCGCCAATGTCATGCGCCCTCTGCTGGAACGCCATAATCTTGTGACCCGCGACGAAAACACGCTGCGTGCCGACGCGGTCACCAAAATCGGCAAGGATGCCAACCGCACCTGGCCTGAATATGTCGATCACGTCGCCGACTATTTCCCGGTCTATGTTCCCATGTTCGAGGCGCTCGAAAACATGGCGCCGGCAGAAGACCGTGCCGCACTGGAACGCCTGACCGACCACGAACATGTCACCATCGACTTCGCCATTCGCGAAAAGGCCGGCGACCCCGACAGCGCCAAACCGATGCGCGACTACATCACGCTGTGTGATTCCGAGGCTTTGCGGTCAGCCTGAGCCAAGCCGTTTGAGGATCGCCGAGGCATCATCCACCATGCCATCGATGATGTCGGCGGCAGACGCTTCCTGGCGCACCAGGCCCGCACTCTGCCCGGCATAAAGCGCCATCGCCGTGACGTCACCGGTCGCACCGGCATCCGGATTTTCCAGGCTGTAGCGGTGGATCGGCGTGCCGTCCGCACCGTGCCCCACAACCTCGCCTTCGCCGGGACGGCTGCCGGGCGCAGGTTCACCGGCTTCATGCCAGGCGCGCAGAGTCTCGTTGTCCAGGCAGCGGTGTGGTGCGGTTTCCCAGCCACCATCAAAGACTTCCGAAAGGACGGTATCGGTCTCGCGCGCCTCGGCGACCTTCTGTCGATAGGCCGGATGGGCATCGTTTTCGGCCGCCAGCAGCAGCCGCGTACCAACCCACGCTGCCTCCGCACCCAGCGACAAGACCGCCGCCAGACCGCGCCCGTCAGCAATGCCGCCGGCGGCGACCAACGGCGTGCCCGGAACGGCATCCACCACGGCAGGCGTCAACACCATGGTCGCGACCTTGCCCCAGACATGGCCGCCCGCCTCGACACCCTGGGCGACCACGATATCAACCCCGGCATCGACCACACGTCGCGCCTCGTCGGCCGAGCCGACGGTGTGCATGACCAGCGCCCCGGCACCATGGATGCGTTGCACCAGCGGTGCAGGATCACCCCAGAAGGTCGAGATCACGGGCACCCCGGCTTCAAGCGCGACATCCAGATTGGCGTGCTGTTCGGCCTCCATCAGGGAGAGCACCAGATTGACGCCGAACGGCCTCTTGGTCGCCGCCTGCATGCGCGGCAACGCCTTCTTCAGGCTGTCGGTCGGACGCCAAGTGATCGGCAGAATACCCAGCCCACCAGCCTGCGACACGGCAACCGCCAGTTTCGTGGAAGCCGCGATTGGTGCCTGAAGGATCGGTTTCGTAATGCCGAGCTTGCGGCACAGGGATGTTGTCAGATCGGCCACAGGCGCCCCCTATGTTGAGAACGCGAGACTAGCGCGGATCAGTTCGCGTCGCTCAACAATCTGCGGGCGATGACCTGGGCCTGGATTTCGGCGGCACCCTCGAAGATGTTGAGGATGCGCGCGTCGCACAGGACACGGCTGATCTCGTATTCCTGGGCGTAACCGTTGCCGCCGTGGATCTGCAGCGCGTTATCGGCATTGGACCAGGCAACCCGCGCACCCAGCAGCTTGGCCATGCCGGCTTCCAGATCGCAACGCCGTCCCGCGTCCTTCTCACGCGCGGAGAACCAGCAGAGCTGGCGCGCCACCATGGTCTCGACCGCCATCCAGGCGAGCTTGTTGGCGACACGCGGGAACCCGACGATGGAACGGCCGAACTGCTGGCGTTCCATGGCATAATCGAGGCCTAGTTCCATGGCATTCTGGGCCACGCCCACGGCGCGCGCACCGGTCTGGATGCGAGCGGACTCGAACGTCGCCATCAGCTGCTTGAAGCCACGGCCCTCTTCGCCACCCAGCAGGTTGCGCGCCTCGACCTCGAAGCCGTCGAAGCCAAGCTCGTATTCCTTCATGCCGCGATAGCCCAGCACAGGGATCTCGCCGCCCGACATGCCCTTGGCCGGGAACGGGTCGTCATCCGTGCCGCGCGACTTTTCGGCCAGGAACATGGACAAGCCGCGATAGCCCTTTTCATCGGGATCGGTGCGCGCCAGCAGCGTCATGATATCGGCGCGCGCGGCATGGGTGATCCAGGTCTTGTTGCCGGTCACGCGATAGACGTCGCCGTCCTTGACCGCGCGTGTCTTCAGGCTGCCCAGATCCGATCCCGTGCCGGGTTCGCTGAAGACGGCGGTGGGGATGATTTCGCCAGAGAGAATACCGGGCAGAATGCGTTCACGCTGATCATCCGTGCCTCCATGAATGATGAGTTCGGCGGCAATCTCGGTGCGTGTTCCCAGGGACCCCACGCCGATGTAGCCCCGCGAGAGTTCCTCGGTGACCACGCACATGGCGACCTTGGACATGCCCAGGCCTCCATGTTCTTCCGGCACGGCCAGACCGAACACGCCCAGCTCACCCAGTTCCTTCAGAATCTCCAGAGGAATGAACTCGTCGTTAAGGTGCCATGCATGGGCTGCGGGCTTGACCCGTTCGTCGGCATAACGATGGAACTGATCGCGCACCATCACGAGGTCGTCTTCCAGCCCGGTATCACCAAAGCCGACACTGTCGCGTTCTTCCACCATCAGCTGGGCGATGCGCGCATAGACCACGTCCGAACCGCCCGCGACCATCAGGCGCTGAACTTCACCGGTCTGGAACTTGTCGACCTCAGCGCGATCCACACCCAGATCGTGCGGACGCACGATCTCGACCTGGCTCATGGCAATGCCGCCGGCAAGCTGGTTGAGGTACTCGCTGTAACAGAGCTGCAGGAGGAGCTGTTCGAACTCCCCGAACCTGCCAGCCTCTTCCAGCCGCATGGCCCAGCGCAGCATCTGGCGCAGCGCCTCGACATAGGTCGCCATCCAGGCATAGCCATGGGCCGTGTTCTGATTCTGGTCGAGCCGGACCAGATCAATACCCCGCTCGGGATCAAGCACACGGGCCCGCGCGGTCAGCCGCGCCTGGCCCAGCAGTTCCTCGGCATTGATCAGCGCGCCGCCGCAGGTATCCAGCAGGTTGTCAAGTACAGCCATTACATCCTCACCACGTTGGCTCCTACGTCACCGGGACGCAGGCCGATCAACCCTCCAGCACATCCTCCAGAGTGCGCAGGCCCGGGCGGGGGCTCTGCACCAGGACGGCCATGTTGCCCGGCTTGTGCTCGTTGGCGCGCATCTTAATGTGGGCGCGCGGGATGTCCTCCCAGGAGAACACTTCCGACATGCAGGGATCGATACGGCGCTCGATGACTAGCTTGTTGGCCTGGCTGGCCTGGGCCAGGTTGGCGAAATGGCTGCCCTGGATACGCTTCTGGCGCATCCAAACGAACCGCGCATCAAAGGTGATGTTGTAACCGGTGGTGCCGGCACAGAAGACCACCATGCCGCCACGCTTCACCACGAAGCAGGAAACCGGGAAGGTCGCCTCGCCGGGATGTTCAAAGACGATATCAACGTCGTTGCCCTTGCCCGTGTACTGCCAGATCGCCTTGCCGAACTCGCGGCATTTCTTCATGTAGGCGGCATAGCCTTCGGTGTCGGAAACCTCGGGCAGACGACCCCAGCAATCGAAATCGTTGCGGTTGATCACGCCCTTGGCGCCCAGCGACATGACGAAATCGGCCTTGCTGTCGTCGCTGATGATACCGATCGCGTTGGCGCCGGCGGTCGCAGCAAGCTGCACAGCGAACGATCCCAGACCGCCCGAGGCGCCCCAGACCAGAACGTTGTGGCCGGGACGCAGGACATGCGGGCGGTGGCCGAACAGCATGCGGTATGCGGTGGCAAGCGTCAGGGTGTAGCAGGCCGCCTCTTCCCAGGTGAGGTGCTTGGGACGGGGCATCAGCTGCTGGGCCTGCGCGCGGCAGAACTGCGCAAAGCTGCCGTCGCCGGTCTCGTAACCCCAGATGCGCTGGGTGGGCGAATACATGGGATCGCCGCCATTGCATTCCTCGTCGTCGCCGTCGTCCTGGTTGCAGTGGATGACGACCTCGTCACCGACCTTCCAGCGTTTGACCTTGGAACCCACGGCCCAGACGATGCCCGAGGCATCGGAACCGGCGATATGGAATTCGCCCTTGTGCACGTCGAACGGGCTGATCGGAATGCCGAGCGAGGCCCAGACGCCGTTGTAGTTGACGCCCGCGGCCATCACGAGAACCAGCACTTCGTGGCTGTCGATCTGGTGGGTGGGCAGAACCTCGACCTGCATGGCCGTATCGGGTTCGCCATGACGCTCGCGCCGGATCGCCCATGCATACATGTTCGCCGGCACGTGGCCCATGGGCGGAATCTCACCCATCTCATAGAGATCCTTGATGGGTGCGTCGTAATCGTTGGAAAGCGCTTCGGCCGCCTGAGCCATGGTCTGTCTCCGAATTTCGTGTCTCGTTTTGAACGTCTGGAATGCTGCAATGCAACACCCGGACCATTCTGTTGCCCTGTAGCCCATTGTTTTTCGTGTTCGCAGCGTTTGCAACTTATTTTGCATCGCAGCATGATAGGAATCGAAAGCGACCCACAGGAACCCGTCATGAGCACGCCCGAAACGCCCATTCTGCAACGGCCCGACCGCGACCGACCCTGGTTGATGCGGACCTATTCCGGCCACAGCACGGCAAAGGCATCCAATGCGCTTTACCGTACCAATCTGGAACGCGGCCAGACCGGGCTCTCCATCGCCTTCGATCTGCCGACCCAGACCGGATATGACGCCGATGAAGCCATTGCGCGCGGTGAAGTGGGCCGTGTGGGCGTGCCCGTCAGCCATCTGGGCGACATGGAAACTCTGTTCGATCAGATTCCGATCGAGAAGATGAACACCTCCATGACGATCAACGCGACGGCTGCATGGCTCTTCGCGCTCTACATCGCGCTCGCCGACAAACGCGGTGTCGACCGCGGCGTGCTTTCAGGCACGATCCAGAACGACATCGTCAAGGAGTACCTCTCGCGCGGCACCTATATCTTCCCGCCGGGACCGTCGCTGAAGCTGACAACCGATTCGGTCGTCTTTTCCGTGGCCGAAGTTCCGAAATGGAATCCGATCAACGTCTGCCCCTATCACCTGCAGGAGGCCGGCGCGACGCCGGTGCAGGAGATCGCCTTCTCGCTTTCCAATGCCATCCAGATCCTCGATGACGTGAAGGCTTCGGGCACGGTTTCGGACGAAGGCTTCGCCAATGTCGTGGGGCGCATCAGCTTCTTTGTGAATGCCGGCATCCGATTCGTCACCGAGATGTGCAAGATGCGCGCGTTCACTGAACTGTGGGACGAGATCACGGCGGAACGGTACGGCGTCGACGATCCCAAGCTGCGCCGCTTCCGCTACGGTGTGCAGGTCAACTCCCTGGGCCTGACCGAGCAGCAGCCCGAAAACAACGTCTATCGCATCCTGCTGGAAATGCTGGCCGTCACCCTGTCGAAGGGTGCCCGTGCCCGCGCCGTGCAGCTTCCAGCCTGGAACGAGGCGCTGGGCCTGCCCCGCCCTTGGGACCAGCAATGGAGCCTGCGCCTGCAGCAGATCGTGGCGCATGAAACCGACCTCCTGGAGTTTGGCGACCTGTTTGAAGGCAGCCACGAGGTTGCGGCCAAGGTCGCCGAGCTCAAGGAAGCGGCAAAGGCCGAGATGGCCGTGATCGCAAAGCTGGGCGGTGCGACCCAGGCGGTCGAGACCGGCTACATGAAACAGAAGCTGGTGGAATCCAACAGCGCGCGCGTCTCGGCCATCGAGGCGGGCGAACTGCCGGTCATCGGCGTCAACCGTTTCACCGAATCGGCCCCCTCACCCCTCACCACGGGCGACGACGGCGGCTTCATGACCATCAACGCCGGGGCCGAGGAAGAGCAGATCGCCAACCTCAGGGCCTGGCGCGATGCGCGCGACAGCAACGCCGCGGCAGCCGCCATCGAAGCGCTGAAGACCGCCGCGCGCGAGGGCAGTAACATCATGGAGCCCTCCATCGCCTGCGCCAAAGCCGGGGTCACGACCGGCGAATGGGGCCGCGCCCTGCGCGAGACCTTCGGCGAGTACCGCGCCCCGACCGGCCTGGCAGCCGCATCCGCCGCAGCCCCGGCAGACGCCATGGAACAGGCGCGCAAGCACGTTGCAGAGGCAGCACAGCGGCTGGGCCGTCCGGTCAAGCTGCTGGTCGGAAAGCCGGGCCTGGACGGTCACAGCAACGGCGCCGAACAGATCGCCCTGCGCGCCCGCGACTGCGGCATGGAAGTCGTCTATCAGGGCATCCGCCTCAGCCCGGAACAGATTGCGGCTTCGACGCTGGAAGAAAGCGCCCATGTCGTGGGCCTTTCGATCCTGTCTGGCGCCCATATCCGGCTGGTCGCCGAGGTACGCCGCCTGATGGATGCCGAAGGCTGCGGCGATGTCCCCATCGTTGTCGGCGGCATCATTCCGCCCGAAGACATCGAGTCGTTGCGAAAAGCTGGAGTCGCGCGTGTCTATACGCCCAAGAACTTCGAGATCACGGCCATCATTGCCGATATTGCTACTGTTGCGGGTGGCGACGGGAAAGTTCTCGCCCCCTAGTCATCCTCGCAGCCCTCTCATTTCGTGATCGCGCGCACAGTTTGACGCATTGGGCAGCGATTCACCGCTCAGAGACCATTTTGGTGTGACTTGGATCACGGGGTTGTGACGAAAAAACGACCATGTTGAAGGCACGAGCAACGCAGCAGTCCGGAACCAGAGGGCATCATGACGGTCAAGACAGCACTGAATACCCAGATGGACACGGTCGAGGATCTCTCGCGCCAGGTTCGCCAGATGGAGCAGGATGCGTCGGAACTGCGCGCAGCCATGCTGAACCTCCTGGCCGATACTGCCACCACGCCGGCAACGCCGGGCAACGATTCCATCGTCTGCTGAGCATGCTTGGTCTTCAGAACACGTAGCCCAGGCTTTCAATTTCATCCTTGAAGATGGTGCCGATCCGATCACGGTCCGCCGGACTGTAGAGATCGCGGTAGTGCATGCCTTTTGGCCAAATGCCTGACTTGGCACGCGGCAGAGGCGGAACGGGACCAAGCTTCAGTTCTTCGAACACCCGGGCCAGATCGTCGGCCAGCATCTCGTAGCGGCAGATCCTGTCGACCGCCATGCTCCCGTCGATGGTGTAGAGCTCCCGGCCCTTGCGTTGCAGTTCGGCGACCTTTCCCGACCGCACGAAGCGGGAGAAGGAAACCTCCGGCTCCGTCCCCCAGGTGTAGAAATACGCCGAGACGACCCGGTCCCAGGGATTGCGCGCCACGCAGAACTTGAACAGCCCATCCCAGGCGCCTTCGGCCAGCTGGCTGCGAATCTCGGCGGCTGGCATGTGATTGTAGAACCGCATCCGCGCCGGACCGTGTCCCGGGACATCGACGATCCGGCCCGGGCCCTCGATTGCCTTGTTCATGAGGAAATTCTGCTGGTTTGGACCGGGGTTCGCTTTGCGGATCGCTTCGTCTTCGGCCATGAGCGGCGTGATGACATCGCGTGGCCCACAGACCTGAGAAAGCGCCAGTTCGACCGAGGTGCCGGCAGTCTTGGTGGTCTTGATGAACAGGAACCGGCGCTCAAGCGACAGGATCATGGGTCCCCGCGGCGCGCCACAAGCGTCATCCCTTCGAGCATCACACAACCCGCCAGAAACGCCGTCATGCCGCCGACATCATGGGGAGGGCTGACCGTGTTCACATCCACCGCGACAATATCGAGCCCAGCGAGCGATTGCAGCATGGCAAGGCCCTCACCGGCCGTCAGGCCACCCCAGGTCGGCGTGCACACACCCGGCGCACAGCTTGGGTCGAAGACATCCATGTCCCAGCACAGATAGACCTTGCGTCCGGCAAGGCGCTCCTTTGCGTGCGCCATGGTTGCCATCAGCCCTTCGCGGCGCATGTCCGCATCGGGGATCAGCTCATAACCCTGCTCGCGCGTGAATTCGAACACACCGCCCATAAAGGTCGGCCCGCGCGCACCGATATGGAGCGTGTTGCCTGCATCGATCAGCCCTTCCTCTGCCGCCAGCGTGAAGGTGGTTGCGGTTGTCACCCGCTCCTGTCCCGTGATCGGATAGGTATCGGTGTGGGCGTCGACATGGAGGACACACAGATCATCGTGCACGCGCCGCCAGGCACGAAGCTGCGGCAGCGTCACGGTACCGTCACCGCCCATGGTCAGTGTTGCCACCCCACGGCTGGCAATCCGGTAGACCGCTTCTTCCATCACCTCGAAGGACGGCTCGGGCCTGCCTGGGAAACAGACCGCATCGCCGCAATCGACCGCACCCAGTTCTTCCAGCGGATTGAAGTCGGCATGGGGCGGCTGGAACGGGCGGACCAGTCCGGACTGCTCGCGGATTGCCGCGGGGCCCATGCGTGATCCCACCCGTGTGGGATGCACACCGCAATCGAACGGCATGCCCAGCACAGCCAGCCTGGCACCTTCCAGATCATAGGTGTTGCGCATCCCCATGAAGCCGCCGGTCGGCCGGTAGATCGCGCTGTCAAAGATGTCATCGGCCATGGCTGTCTGCCCCTTGTCTTGATAGCCTTACCCTATGTGCGGACGCTTCTCCTTGAAAGAACCTCCCAACCAGATCGCATCGATGCTGGGGCTTGAGACCGTTCCCAACCTGGAGCCGCGCTACAACATCGCGCCGACCCAGGAGGTCATCGCCGTGCGCATGCAGGATGGCGGGCGGGCGCTGGTCCGCCTGCGCTGGGGCCTGATTCCGTTCTGGGCCAAAGACGCTGCCATCGGCGCCAAGATGATCAACGCACGTGCCGAAACCCTGGCCGAGAAACCCGCCTTCCGGCAGGCCTTCGCCAATCGCCGCTGCGTCATCGCCGCCGACGGCTTCTACGAATGGAAAACCATCGCCAAGGCCAAGCAGCCCTTTCACATCCACCGTCCTGACGGCGCCCCCTTCGCCTTTGCCGGCTTGTGGGAGCGATGGGAGAAAGACGGCGAACCGGTCGAGACCTGCACGATCATCACCACCGACGCACCCGAAAGCCTGGCCGGCATCCACCACCGCGTGCCCGTCATCCTGCCGCCCGATGCCATGACGACCTGGCTGGAAACCCCCGAAGGCCAGACCGATGGCCTTGCCGAACTGCTGGCACCCCTGCCCGATGGCGAACTGATTGCAGAGCCGGTCTCGACCGCCGTCAACAAGGTCGCCAACGACGGTCCGGAATGCCAGGAGCCGGTCGAACTCGAGGAGCCCCAGGAAGAACAGCCCAAAGCCCAGGGCGACCTGTTCGGGTGACGTCTGGAAGACCTGAAGATTTGCGCTGACCGATCCCCAGCGGGGCCTGCCCCGGACGTCGATCCGGGGGCTGGGGTCCATAAGCCCGGTGCGTGACGAAGAGCAATGACATCGAACAACCGCCCGATTGCCAGCCTCACCTATTCGGCGTTTCGTCAGCACTTGTTCGTATGGACCCCAGCCTTCGCTGGGGCTCAAAACGACCTGTCATCCCGGAATTCGCGCAGCGGATATCCGGGACCTCGAACGTTCAGCGCCACCCTCTCGAGATCCCGGCTCAAGGACGGGATGACACCTGCGTTGCTTCAGGATTCTCCAGCCAGCTTCCGCGCCTTGGCCAACACCTCTTCGGGATTCATCCCGGCTTCGCGCATGGCGGCCAGGGTGACGGCCTTGTCGCGTTTGGCGAAGCGTTTGCCGTCCGGCCCGGCCAGCAGAGTGTGGTGGTGATACGCTGGCACATCCCAGCCCATCACGGCCTGGAGCAGCCGATGCACGTGGGTGGCTTCGAACAGGTCTTCGCCACGGGTCACCAGGGTCACGCCCTGCAGGTGATCATCATGGGTCACGGCCACATGGTAGCTGGTCGGCGTGTCCTTGCGCGCCAGGACCACATCGCCCGCAATGGCGGGATTGGCCGTGATGTCACCGCGCGCACGATCATGCCAGGTCAGCGGTCCGCTGCGTCGCGCCGCCTCAGCCCAGTTCAGGCGCCAGGCATGGTTTTCGCCGGCATCGATACGTTCGGCACGCTCGCCCGTAGACAACCCTCGACAGGTGCCGGGATAGATCAGGCCCAGCGGGCCGTGCGGTGCCGAACCTGCGGCCTGGACCTCGGCGATGATCTGCTTGCGGGTGCAGAAGCAGGGATAGACCAGCTCCGCCGCCTCCAGGTGTTTCAGAACTCCGGCATAGGCGTCGAAATGTTCGGACTGACGCCGTACCGGTCCGTCCCAGTCGAACCCCAGCCAGGCCAGGTCCTCCAGCACAGCGGCATCGAATTCCGGCCTGCAGCGTTCGGTGTCGATGTCCTCCATGCGCAACAGGAACCGCCCGCCTTCCCTTTGCGCTGCCTCCCAGGTCTGCAGCGCCGACCAGGCATGGCCCAGATGCAGCAGGCCCGTGGGGCTGGGTGCGAACCGCGTGATCACCGCCATGTGCCAATCCCCGCAACCAGTGCCACCACGCCAAAGACCATGATGAGGCCGCCCGAGCCCAGATTGAGCCAGCGCATCACGCGGGCTGACAGCCGCTTGCGCATCAGGCTCACCCCGCCGATCAGCACGATCCACCACAGCAGCGAACCCAGAAAGACGCCCAGCGTCATCACAGCCGCGCCCAACC
>CALIUG010000117.1 GCA_938048755.1 uncultured Alphaproteobacteria bacterium | reverse complement strand
CACCAGGTGCTTTACGGCCATGTCTTCCGCAACGGCATGCTGATCATCATTGCAGGCTTTCCCGGCGCCATCGTCGGCATCCTCTTTACCGGCGCCCTGCTGATCGAGATCATCTTCTCGCTCGATGGTCTGGGCCTGCTGGGCTACGAAGCCGCGATCAACCGCGATTATCCCGTCATGTTCGCCACGCTCTACATCTTCACCCTGCTGGGCCTGGTGATGAACCTGATCGGCGACCTGATGTATGTCCTGGTCGATCCCCGCATCGACTTCGAAAGCCGGGACGTCGGATGATGGGCATGTTTCGCAACATGGATCCGATCACCCGGCGCAGGCTGGCGAACTTCAGGGCGAACAAGCGCGGCTACTGGTCGTTCTGGGCGTTCCTGGCCCTGTTCGCGCTCACCCTTCCTGCAGAACTGATTGCCAACGACAAGCCACTCTTCGTGTGGTTTGACGGAGAACCCTATGTGCCGTTTCTGGTGTCCTACCCCGAGACCACATTTGACGGGGATTTCGAGACCGAGGCCGATTATCGCGATCCCTTCGTCAAGGATCTGATTACCGAGAAAGGCGGATGGATCGTCTGGCCGCTCATCCCCTACAGCTATCAGACCATCAACTATGACCTGCCGACCCCGGCGCCCTCTCCGCCCGATGCGGCGAACTGGCTTGGCACCGACGATCAGGGACGTGATGTCACGGCCCGCCTCATCTACGGCTTCCGAATCTCTGTGCTGTTCGGCCTGGCGCTCACCATTGTCGCTTCGGCTGTGGGCATCGCTGCAGGCGCGGTTCAGGGTTACTACGGCGGCTGGGTCGACCTTCTCGCCCAACGCGCCCTGGAGGTCTGGGGTGGTGTCCCGGTGCTCTACATCCTGATCATTCTGGCCAGTGTGATCATTCCCAGTTTCTGGACCCTTCTGGGCCTGATGGTGCTGTTCTCCTGGACATCGCTGGTGGGACTGGTGCGCGCGGAGTTCCTGAGAACGCGCAACTTCGACTATGTGCGCGCCGCACGGGCGTTGGGCGTGACCGACCGGGTCATCATGGTGCGCCATGTCCTGCCCAATGCCATGGTTTCGACCCTGACCTTCCTGCCCTTCATCCTGAACGGCTCGGTAACGACCCTGACGGCCCTGGACTTCCTGGGCTTTGGTCTGCCACCGGGCTCACCATCCCTGGGCGAACTGCTCAACCAGGGACGCAACAACCTGCAGGCACCCTGGCTCGGGTTCTCCGGTTTTGTTGTCGTTGCCCTGATGCTCTCCTTGCTGACCTTCATCGGCGAAGCGGTGCGCGATGCCTTTGACCCACGGAAGATGCCGTCATGACCCTGCTCGATGTCAAAGACCTCTCCGTCCGCTTCACGGTCGAAAAGCGTGAGATCGATGCCGTGCGCGGTGTCGGCTTCACGATCGATCGCGGCGAAACCCTGGCCCTGGTCGGGGAATCCGGCTCGGGCAAGTCGGTCACCGCGCTCTCCGTCCTGCAGCTTCTGCCCAAGCCCATGGCGAGCCACCCCACGGGCTCGATCACCTTTGACGGTCAGGAGATGATCCGCGCGAGTGACAAGGACCTGCGCGCGGTGCGCGGCAACCGTGTCTCGATGATCTTCCAGGAGCCGATGACCTCGCTCAATCCGCTCCACACCATCGAGAAACAGATCTCCGAAGCCCTGACACTCCACAAGGGCATGAACAAGGCCCAGGCGCGCGAGCGCACCCTGGAACTGCTGGACCTGGTGGGCCTGACAAACCTGAAGGCCCGCCTGCGCGACTATCCCCACACCCTGTCGGGCGGACAGCGCCAGCGTGTCATGATCGCCATGGCGCTCGCCAACGAGCCGGACCTGCTGATCGCCGACGAACCCACCACCGCGCTGGACGTCACGGTTCAGGCCCAGGTTCTGAAGCTTCTGAAGGAACTTCAGGCCAAGCTGGGCATGGCGATCCTGTTCATCACCCATGACCTCAACATCGTGCGCCGATTTGCCGACAAGGTCTGCGTCATGAACGACGGGCTGATCGTGGAAGCCGGACCGGTCGAGGGTGTCTTCGAAAACCCGCAGCATGACTATACGCGCCATCTGCTCAGCTCGGAGCCGCGCGGCATCCCCGAACCGGTGCCCCAAGGCTCCGACGTGCTGGTGGAAGCCGACGACCTGAAGGTCTGGTTTCCGATCAAACGCGGCGTCTTCAGCCGGATCGTGGATCACGTCAAGGCCGTCGACGGCATCAGCGTGGCCGTACGGCCACGCGAAACCATCGGCGTGGTGGGCGAATCAGGTTCGGGCAAGACGACGCTGGGCATGGCGGTGTTGCGCCTGATCGGTTCCAAGGGCGCAATCCGCTACAACGGTCAGGAACTCCAGGGCCTCGACTTCAAGGAACTGCGCCCACTGCGGCGCGAAATCCAGGTTGTCTTCCAGGATCCCTATGGCTCGCTCTCACCGCGCATGTCGATCAAGGACATCGTTGGCGAGGGCCTGAAGGTCCATGACATGGGCGGCGACGAAGCCGGACGCCGCGACCTGGTCGCGGGCGCGCTCGAGGAAGTCGGCCTGGAAGCCGGCATGATGGATCGCTACCCCCATGAGTTCTCCGGCGGTCAGCGCCAGCGCATTGCCATCGCGCGTGCCATGGTGCTGCGCCCCCGCTTTGTCGTGCTGGACGAACCCACCAGCGCGCTTGATATGTCGGTGCAGGCCCAGATCGTGGAACTGCTGCGCAAGCTCCAGGAAGACCACGATCTCGCCTATCTCTTCATCAGTCATGACCTGCGCGTCGTGCGCGCCATGAGCCACCATGTGCTGGTCATGAAGGACGGCCACGTGGTCGAAAGCGGAAGTGCCGAGGCCATCTTCGATGCACCACAGACAGCCTATACCCGCGCACTGATGGCAGCGGCCTTCAATCTGGAAGCGATTGAGGATGGTTCGGTCTCCAGCTAGCGCAGGAACCTGTCAGTAACCGCCGAAGAGAACGTAGAGGCTGCCGACAAGACCGCCGATCAGGGCAGAGACCAGCGCTATCACGGCATCGCTGCGATGGGCCCGACGTCCTTCCAGAAACTCCAGCATCCTGGTGTATTCATCAAAGGGAAAATCGGGAAAGCGGCCGAACCGCTCGACGATGTATTCCGAAAGCACACCGACATCACTTGCCCGCGCCTTCTCGACCTGCTCGAGAAGGTCGTGGCGTTCCGCAAGGATCGCGGCCTTGGTTTCGATCAGGCCCAGCATGAGATCGCGGATTTCAACCGAACCGTTCCCCCGGAACGGAGTCCGTCGACCGCGCTGGCTGGCGATGAATCCGTTGAACTTGTCCATGATGGCATCCCAGCGCAGTTCGGCGCGGTCAACGGCAAGTTCAACGCTGTAGTAGTCATCAGCTTCAAGAGCGACCTGGTAGAGGACATGATCGAAGATGGCATCAAAGGCACCGTGCGCGTCGACCTCCATGTCCACCAGATCGAAACCGGGCCGGGTCTCGACATTGACCGAAACCAGTTGATCGGCATCGGTGCCTTCCGCGCGTTCGAACACACGGAAATCCGCCGGAAAGGGTGTGGGCTCGAGAACATCAAGAACAACACCGGTGCCCTCGAGCTGCAGCGCCAGGTGCCTGCGCGCGATATCGAGCACCGTGGTTCCGGTCGCCTCGCCATGATCTTCACGGGTCCAGGCCAGCACCACCGGCGTGTCGCGGATGTAGGTGATGCGCACATCGATCTCTCGTGGGAACCTTGCAAATCCCCGATACAGCGGACCCAGCGTGTCCAGCAGCGTGCGGTCCACGGTGAGGTGAAACTGAACGCCCAGTTCGTTGCTGCCGGAATCAGCAGGACGTTCCCTGCCGAACCAGGGAACAAGCGTCGCAAGTGCCGGGTCGGCACCATCTTCGCTGGCGTTGAACCAGGTCTCGACATCCGAGATACCGGCCAGACCACCCAGAACATCGGATAGTTGGGCAAGCCAAACACTGACCTTGTCCTGGTGACCGGGTTCCTCCCCGGGCACAAGATGCAAACACCCCACGCCGAACTGAGCTGCGGCATGGGCCTGCCTTGCTGCGCTGTGGTTCATGATGCCCCCTGTCCCGGCCTGCCTGGCCCCACTATAGTCCCATCATCCCAACAAGACCGAGTTTCCATCATGGCCCTGCTCTATATCAGCCCGCAAACCAATGGCGAGGAATGGCGCACCCTGTTATGCGCGGAGATTCCCGATCTGGATTTTCGGGTTGCGCCCGAGATCGGCAACCCTGAAGACATCGAAGCTGCGCTGGTCTGGGGCCGGGCATTGGACCAGCTCAAGGACTTTCCCAATCTCAGAATGATCGCCTCTCTGGGTGCCGGGGTCGATCATGTCATGGCCGAGCGCCACCTGATTCCAGACGGCGTGCCGTTGACCCGCCTGGTCGACCCGGCCATGACCGCGCAGATGACCGAGTGGTGCGTGATGGCGACTCTCAATCACCTGCGCCGCTGGGACGACTACCGCGAACTCCATCGGCAACGCCGGTGGGAGGAACTCGTCGTGCCGATCCCCTGGGACACGACCATCGGCGTATTCGGGCTTGGCGAGCTGGGCGGTGACTGCGCCCGGGTCCTGGCAGCCATGGGGTATCAGGTCAGGGGATGGAGCCGGAGTCCCAGGGAACGCAACGACATCACCTGTTTCCACGGCAACGAATCCCTGCAGGCGTTTCTGGCACCCTGTGATGTCGTGATCTGCCTGCTTCCGCTGACTCCCGAAACCGAGGGAATCCTGAATGCGCAAACCTTCGGCTGGATGAAACGCGGTGCCCATGTCATCAACGCGGCACGCGGGCGTCAGATTGTCGACGCCGACCTGATCGCCGCAATCGACAGCGGGCACCTATCGGGGGCAACGCTGGATGTGCAACATCCCGAACCCATGCCCCGGGATCATCCCTTCTGGTTCCATCCCAGGATCATGACCTTCGCCCATGTTGCCGCGCTGACGGTACCGCGCACCTGTGTGCCTCAGATCGCCGAAAACTATCGGCGCATGAAGGCCGGACAGCCCCTGGAAAACGTTGTTGATCTTGAGCGCGGTTACTGACGATCAGGCGAGGTCTGAACCGTCGTCGGGCAGCGGCACGTGAGAGAGATCCAGGCCGGCTTCCTCATAGTACCGTCGTGCACCGGGATGAAGCGGAATGGTCGCGCCAGACAGGGCATTCGCCAGCTTGATCTGATGCGCCACAGGATGACCTGAATCCAGGAGTGCCCGGCTGTTCTCGTTCCAGAGCGCCTGGGTAATGCCGTAAATCAGGTCATCATCGGCATCGGCACCCACAATCCACTGTGCGCCGATGGCCAGAGTCGTGATGTGGGGCAGACCGTCATAGGTGCCTTCAGGCACCACCGAGAGCGCAAAAAAGGGATGATCCGCCATGAGATTGATGGCTTCGCTGTCGGCAAGCGGAACAAGAGTCGCCAAACCTTCCTCAACCAGGTCATAGACCGAGTTGGTCGGATAACCGGCAATCAGGAAAAAGGCATCGAGCTCACCGGCACGCAGCATGGAAACAGCGGTCCCATGAGGCACGTGGGCAACGTCAAGCTCGCTCTCCCTGATACCGTAGGCATCGAGCACAATCCGGGAGTCGACAAGCGTTCCTGAACCCTCGACATCCAGTGAAACACGCTTGCCACGCATATCTGCAATCGTGCTGATTCCAGAGTCGTTGCGCACCACAATCTGCAGCACCTCGGGATAGAGGTTTGCGATCAGACGCAGGTCCCGTCGTGGTTGGACCCCTTCAAAGATGCCGACGCCGTTGTAGGCCCAGAAAACGACATCGGATTGGCAGAACCCAGATTCCACCAGGCCTTCCGAAACCGCCTCTGCGTTGGCCACGGAACCGTCCGATGACTGGGCGGCCGCGACCAGACCCGGCACACCGCAGCTGCCTCCCTTGTCGCACGGACGCGACCCCGGGGGATTGGAAATGAGGTTCGCGATCAGCGCGCCGACGGGATAGTAGGTTCCCGCCGTGCCACCGGTCGCGATGCGGAAGAA
>CALIUG010000116.1 GCA_938048755.1 uncultured Alphaproteobacteria bacterium | reverse complement strand
AGAACGTAGTAGCCATAGCGACGTTTGGGTGCCGGAACGAAGGCTTCAAAACGGTAATCGAAATTGAAGAGACGCAGTGCACGATTGCGGTCTCGCACGACCGGATCGAACGGACTGAGAAAACGCAAACGACCGGGTGGTTCGGGCACGTCTGAAAGAAGGTCCTCGAGGTGGTTCCATGCGATGGAAGCCCGGGGCTTGCTGCCGTCCGAACAGACGACCGAGACCTGTTGCAGGCGATGCATGTTGGCTTCGACCCAGGCTTTTGCGTCGGCTGGGGAGATCGAAGCCCAATAGGCGGCGAGCTCTCCCGATGTGGCGATGCCAAGTCGATCCAGGGCTGTGGAACAGGCCCATTCGACATGTTCCTCATAGCTTGGCGTTTCGCTACGGTGGTGATCAGGAATGACCCGTTCGGTGAGGTCATAGACCTTCTGGAAGTTCTCGCGCCGGACGACCGATAGCTCGCCGGCCCACCAGAGGTATTTCAGCGCGGCCTTGGTTGGGCCCCAGCCCCACCAGGGGCCAGCACGTTTGTCATCGCCACCGATATCGCGCGACATGGTAGGGCCGTTGTCCCGGACATGATCATGCACTCTTGCAATGACGGCATGTGCGTCATCACCGATGCGTTCGATGAACCAGCTCTTGTCAGTGACACGTTCCGTCATGCGACGAAACCGGTGGGTCCAGTGCGGAAACCACTGAATCGGGATGATCGAGGAATCGTGGGTCCAGTGTTCGAACAGGCGTCTGTCCCTGGCGAGCAGGTCATCGAGATCGCGGCGGCGGTAGGTCTGGTTGCGCGAGAACAGAGTGAGATGATGTGCCCGCTCGACGGTGATGATGCTGTCTAGCTGGACAAAACCCATGCGTTCGATGAGGGAAAAAAGCTCATCGCACCGCATGCGCGGACGCGGATCGTCGGCCAGACCCTGCAGATGCAGGAAAAGCCGTCGCGCGCTACTGTTGTCGATGGTGAGGGGGGCGTTCATCGTGACACCATAGCGAGGCGGCGATGGGAGGTCAGGCCAACAACGGCTTTGGGTGTGGATACACGGCCGAATACGGGCTGATGTTCGAACCGGTGAGGTGTGATCGTGGTCACAGGAAGGATGATGGGCGCAAGACAATCTCTCCTTTCGGCACCAAGTGGAGGATCAGCAACCCGGATTCCGTTCATGCCCAAGTTCTCCCGTCGCTCACTGATGCCCCTTTTGGGGGCAACGCTTGTCGCGCCCGGCCTGTTGCTGACCCGCCAGGCGCGGGCAGAGGAGGTGATCGGCCAGGTTGAGCGCGTGCAGAACTTTGCTGCCGCGACCACAGGCCTGGATGATCGCATTCTGGCAGTTGGTGATCCCATTTACCGCGATGACCGTGTGTTTACGGGTGCTGACGCGCGCCTGGAGTTGTCGTTTGTGGATCAGACCAGTCTGACCCTGGGCGCGGATGCCGCCCTGGACATTGGCAGCTTCGTGTTTGACGGCAGCGGTGGTGAAGCCTGCTGGAACATGCTGGCCGGAGCCTTTGCCATGACGACCGGCCTGATCGGCAAGAATGATCCCCAACGTGTTGTTGTCACCACGCCGGTCTCCACGATCGGTATTCGCGGCACAACGTTCTGGGGCGGCGAAATCGATTCGGAACTTTACGGCGTTCTGATTCTTGATGGTGCCGTCGATGTGACGACCCGTGCGGGCACGGTGACCCTGGACGATGTCGGCGAAGGCACCAAGATCAACATGCAGACCGGTGTGCCCAGCGAACCCAATACCTGGGGCGATGGCCTGGTGGCCCAGGCCGTGGCAACGATTACGTTCGCCAGCGACTGACCGCATTCGGAAGACACACCGCGCGTCTCTGCCTTCCTCATGGAATGGATGTGCCAGAGGACGGGTCATGTCCGCACTTTGATGACAGCGACCACGAGATGAACGTTTGCGATATCCCTGGCGGGAAACTGTAGTTCGCAGGCAGGGTTGAACTGCTGCACCACCATGTCATCGGCCGTCCTGCGAAGCTGGCGTTTGATGTAGGCCTCACCATTCTGAAGTTCGATGACGACATCATCACCAGGTCGGGGCGGGATAACGGGATTCACATAGAGAAGATCGCCGTGACGCAGCACAGGCTCCTGACTGTCCGAGCTCATGTAGACGGCATAGGCCGAGCGCACCCCAGAGAGCATGTGCAGACGCGGCACATAGGAATCGACGAGACCGTTATCGAAAAACATGCCGTCCTGTCCGCCCCGAGCATGTCCCATGACCGGAACATCGGCAGGTCCTTGCGGCGGGGGTGAGGTGAGTACATCGCCAATCTCGCGACGCGGTGGAGACGGATCCAGTCGGCGGCCTGTCACCTGGGCCAGGCGCGAAAGCGTGCGTGTGCTCAGGACGTGACGTGCCGAGGTGTCTCGCAAATAACTTCCTGATCGCTCCCTATGCCCAGGCCCTGTTCGGCGTGGGCATCGCACTCGAACTCCCCGAACGCCTGTGGGATCTGATGATGGTCGGCGTCGGCGGCTATGTCGTCGGCCGTTCGGTCGAACGCGGCATCGACCTCTGGCGCAAAGAGTAGGGCGCGCTTGGCTATTCCGGGTCTGCGTCCGGCTTGACGTCCTGTGTGAGTGGTGTTTTCGAATTGCCGTCAACCAGGGCGACATCGCCGCTGATGCGCCCGCCCTTGTCGACCTTCAGTTCACCGTAACGGATGGATCCGGCGAGATCGCCATCGCCGCACACGGTCAGGCATTCGCGGACGTGAAGGGTTCCCTCGAAATGCCCCCGGATCTCGGCGTTGGCGACATGGGCGTCACCCTTGACCGATCCGCCGGCATCGATCCGCATGGTGGCCGCACGGATGGATGCTTCGACTTCGCCTTCAACGATGACGTCGCCCTGGGCGTCGATCTCACCTTTCAGGCGCGTCCCGCGACCGATGACGAAGTCGGTGGGACCATCATCGATCAAGGAATCCCTGAGCGGTTGCGAAGAGTTCGACCGGCCGGTGTCGGGAGTCGGATAGCGATCCAGAATCGACTGGGTCTGGGTCGTGACGGGAGCTTTTGCCGGCGATTCGGCCGGAGTCTCGGGCTTGCGGAGATTGAGCATGATGATGGTCCCTGGCTGCTTCCTGTTGCATGAGATAGCGACAGGGGCCGCCGGGGCTGGATGGGGCGAGAACGATCAGGGTGATCAGTCCGTCCTGGGTGGCAACCTGGCCAATGCCCAATACGGTGTCTGTTTCATCCAGATGCGTTTTGCCGTGTCCGTTCATCACTTCCTCCCCTGGTGCGACAACGCCTGGCATCCCGTGGATGCGGGGCTGTTGCCGTTCCCTGCGACCTTTGCCGCTGTGTTGCAGTCAAGGCGATGAAAGGGGCGCAACAGGGGTCGTGATGTGGTGATTCTGTGACGTGGTGGCTCAGGGCGTCGGGTTGCCGGTTGATTCGGGCAGGGACGGCTCGGGCTTCGCGGTCGGCTTGGCCTTCCAGAGATGAATGAATCCGACGGACGCCAGGACGATCGCACCGCCGATCAGGACATAGGGTGTGAGATGCTCGCCAAGGAAGAGGACGCTGCCGATGATGCTGGTGACGGGAACAAGAAGGATGAACGGAATGATCTGGTTCATCCTGTAGATGCCGATCAGCCGGAACCACAGGGCATATCCCGTCGCCGTCATGATGAGGGCAAGGTAGGCGACGGCAACCCAGCCTTCCCAGCTGGCCGTCTGGACAGCGTTCCACTGGCCGTCTTCCACGACGAAAGACGCGACCAGAAGCTGGGGTCCGGCAAAAGCCGAGAACCAGGCGATAAGGCGCAGGCCGCCGACCTGGCCGATCGACTTGATCAGAATCTGGCCACCGGCCCAGATGATTCCGCCCATGATGACGAGGGCGAACGGCAGAGGATTGCTTTGGATGCGCGGTTCGCCGGCAATCAGGGCAACCCCAAGAATGGCGAACGCCATGGCGACCCACTGCTGCCAGGCAAGCTTGTCCTTGAAGAAGATTCCGGCAAAGAGCGAGACAAAGACGACTTCGAGCTGAACGATCAGCACCGCTGTGGACGCATCCATGCCGTTAAGCCCGGTGAACTGCAGACTATAGGCAAGCATGCCACCGACCATGGCCGCCAGAAACAGTCGGCCGGCCTGATCCCACATCGGTTTTACGAACCAGATGAGGACGAGTGCTGCAATCGAGAAACGCATGCCCATCAGGAAGATGGGCGGGAACTGATCGAAGGTGCCCTTGGCCACCGTGAAGCCCGCGCCCCAGATCATGGGAACCGTGATGGCGACAAGGAGATCGAGTGGTTTCATGGTGGGTCGTGCTCTAGGGAGTGGCATTGGTGACGGGCATTGCCCGGACTGGCAAGCACAAAGCGAGGGTTGCTTGTCTGGCTGGCTGGCGGCATCGTCCGCCCATGCTGATGCTGACCACCATTCATGGCCTGATGACCGATGATGCGTTGCATGAACGTCTTCACGACTTGAGTCACAGGGACGCCGTCGAGACGATCCGGCTGGAGCGCCACGACATGCAACGTCACCGGCTGCGTGTCGAGACCGACAAGGGCACGGCCTGTGCGATTGCGTTGCCGCGTGACCTGGCCCTGGAAGACGGTGCCGTGTTGGCGATCGACGAGGCCCGCGCCATCGTTGTGCGTGCCATCGAGGAACGCTGGCTGGAACTGGTGCCGCGCGATGCGCAAGCTGCCCTTGAACTTGGCTATCATGCGGGCAACCTGCACTGGCGTGTCCAGTTTCGTGAGGGATGTCTGGCGGTCGCGCTGGAAGGGCCGGAACAGGCCTATCTGGACCGGGTGGCCATGTTTTTCGCAGACGGTCGGGCGCGGCGTGGCGATGGCTGATCCAAGAAAACTTCTGCGGAGCCTGCAGATGGGGGACAGCAGTTTCCCCTCTGGCGGCTTTGCGTTTTCCTGGGGCCTTGAAACCCTCAAGGCCGATGGAATCGTCTGTGATCGATCCGGCGTGGAGGCGTTTGCGCGGTCCCAGTTGCGCTGGCGCTGGGCCACGGCAGACAGGCCGTTTCTGCACCGTGCTGCTACGGCATCCGACGTTGTTGAACTGGCAGGACTGGACTGCGAGGTCGAGGTGATGACCCTTGCCAGAGAACTGCGGGAAGGTTCGCGGCGCGCAGGGCGCTCGCTGCTGCGCGCACATGGGTCCATGGAGACACCGGGGGTTTCCGCATACAGGTCCGCGATGGCAGACGGCAACGCATTGGGGCACCTGCCTGTTGCGCAAGGTGTCGTCTGGAAGGGCATGGGGATGGCCATCGATGAGATCGAGGCTGTCTCGGCTTATGCCGTGGCAGCCGGTATTGCCCAGGCTGCCGTGAGGCTGGCTCTGCTCGGGCCTCTTGATGCCCAATCCATGCTTTCAGCTCTGCGGGAAGACATGGAAGCCGTGCTCGTGGAAAAACCACCGGAGCGTCCCTTTGCGTTTACGCCTGCTGCCGAGATTGCCGTGATGCGTCACGAGTGTGGCGACGCACGTTTATTCGCCAATTGATGAGAAGCAGCGGCAACAGGGTTTACTTGGTATGAACAAGAGATGAGCAACAAACCAGAAGGCGCGGCACGTGTCGGCATTGGCGGACCGGTCGGGTCCGGCAAGACAGCGCTGGTCGAACAGGTAATTCCGCGCTTTGCGCGACGCGGCACACGTCTGGCCGTCATCACCAATGATCTGGTGACGAAGGAAGATGCCGAACGTCTCAAGCGCAGTGGATTGATTGATCCCGAACGGGTCGTGGCGGTGGAAGCAGGCGCGTGTCCTCATACGGTGATCCGTGAAGACCCCACACTCAATCTTGATGCTGCCGAGATGCTGGAGCTGAAGTTCTCGCCGCTTGATCTGGTCCTGCTGGAATCCGGCGGTGACAATCTGGCCTCGACGTTTTCCCTGGAACTGGTCGACTACTGGATGTTCGTGATCGATGTCGCGGGAGGGGGAGACATCCCGCGCAAGCGTGGCCCCGGTGTGCTGCAGTCGGATCTGCTGATCATCAACAAGTCCGACCTGGCGCCCCATGTCGGCGTCGACCTGGAACAGATGATCGCCGAGGCCGAGGCCGTGCGTGGCGGAAAACCGGTGATCGTGACCAATTGCCGCACGGGCGAGGGGGTCGATACCATCATTGACCACGTGGCCCGTGACGTTCTGTTTGACACATGATGGCAGCGGTTGCGCAGATCACCGAGGAACGGCCGCAACTGGGCCTGACATTCGCGCGCGCGCCTTCCGGCGAGACCTATCTGAAACGCCAGTATGCCCGCTTCCCCTTTCATGTGACCCAGCCATTTCAGCTGGCCGGTGGCGTGCCTGGAGAAGCAACCGTGATCCTGCAGGCGCTGGGGGCGGGGCTGGTCCGAGGTGATCGCATTGAGATGGACATCACTGTGGAAGCAGGTGCGAAGGCGCATCTGACGACGCAGGGCTCGACCATTGCCCACGCCATGCCGGATGGTCGCGCAGAGCAGGGCGCAAGGGTGGTGGTTGGTGAGGGGGCATCGCTCCATTATCTGCCGCGACCCATGATTCTGTTCGCGGATGCCGCGGTCACCACGCGGCTGGAAATCACGGTGCACGAGAGCGCCCAGGTGCTCTGGTGTGATGGCTATCTGACCCACGATACCGAGAAGAATGGCGGTCGCTTCACCGGACTCGATGCGGAAACCGTGTTGTGTCGCGATACAGGCGAGCTGTTGGCACTGGACCGGTTCGTTCTGGACGGTGCGACGCCTGATGCGCCAGGCGTCATGGCGGGTTTCCCGGTTCATGCCGGATTCGGATGCCATGGATATCGTGGGCCGGCTGAGATAGCAGAGCGGCTTGTCTCGGCGATGGCTGATGATGACACCATCTATTCTGGCGTTTCGACTTTGCCCGATGAACAGGGGTTGTTCGGCCGCATCCTGGCAAGAGACGGTGTGGCTCTACGGCGGGCCATGTCGACCGTGCGAGAGATTGTCGCCGCGTCGGCCTAGCTCAGCTCCCGCATGGCATCGTCGAGCCCTTCCAGGGTGAGAGGGTACATGCGGCCCTCCATGATTTCGTGAATCATGCCGATGGATCCGGTGTAGCGCCACCGTTCCTGCGGTACGGGATTGAGCCAGACGGCCTTGGGATAGACCTGGAGGATGCGGCGCAGCCAGACCTCACCGGATTCCTCGTTGAAGTGTTCGACGCTGCCCCCTGGCACAGCGATCTCATAGGGGCTCATCGAAGCGTCGCCGACCAGAACCAGCTTGTAGTCACTGGGATAGGTGTGGAGCACTTCCCAGGTTGGTGTGGTTTCGCGATGGCGGCGGATGTTCTCGCGCCAGACATTTTCATAGAGACAGTTATGGAAGTACCAGGCTTCCAGATGCTTGAACTCCGAACGCGCGGCAGAAAACAGCTCTTCGCAGGCACGGATATGCCAGTCCATTGACCCGCCGATATCGAGCATCAGCAGCAGTTTCACGGCATTGTGGCGTTCGGCGACCATCTTGAGGTCGAGCCAGCCGGCGTTCTTTGCCGTTGCGTTGATCGTGTCGTCGATGTCGAGTTCCGTCGCCGCGCCCTCGCGGGCAAATCGGCGCAGCCGACGAAGGGCAACCTTGATGTTGCGTGTGCCGATCTCAACGTCGCTGTCGAGGTCCTTGAATTCGCGTTTGTCCCATACCTTCACCGCCGAGAAATTGCGGTTGCCATCCTGGCCGATACGCACGCCTTCGGGATTGTAGCCATAGGCGCCGAACGGAGAGGTGCCGGCGGTGCCGATCCACTTGGAGCCGCCCTGATGGCGTTTCTCCTGTTCCTCCATGCGTTGCTTCAGCGTCTCCATGAGCTTTTCCCAGCCGCCCATGGCTTCGATGGCTTCCTTCTCCTCCTCGGTGAGGTTGAGTTCAGCCAGTTTCTTCAGCCACTCTTCTGGAATCTCGGCTGTGCCGTCTTCGCCTTCGGGTTTTTCAAGTCCACGGAAGACGTGAGCAAAGATACGGTCAAAACGATCAAGATGTCGCTCGTCCTTCACCAGGGCCGTGCGCGCGAGATAGTAGAAGTCCTCAACGGATTGATCGGCGACGCCGGCTTGGGTCGCAGCAAGCAGATCAAGATACTCGCGCAGGCTGACCGGTACGCCGGCTTCCTTCAGTTCAAGGAACAGTCCGGTGAACATCGCCTTTTCAGCCGCGCTCGCGCCGGTGCAGGAAGGCAAGGCGTTCCAGCAGATGGACGTCCTGCTCGGACTTCAGCAAGGCACCATAAAGTGGCGGAATGACCGTTCCCGCTTCCTGGCTGCGCAGTGCGTCGGGCGAGATATCGTCTGCCATCAGCAGCTTCAGCCAGTCGAGCAGTTCCGAGGTTGACGGCTTCTTCTTCAGGCCGGGAACGTCACGCAGTTCAAAAAAGACACGCATGGCTTCGGCCACGAGGCGCTGCTTGATCGAAGGAAAATGCACTTCGACAATGCGGGCCATCGTCTCGGCGTCCGGGAACTTGATGTAGTGGAAGAAACAACGGCGCAGGAAGGCGTCGGGCAGTTCCTTTTCGTTGTTCGAGGTGATGATCACGATGGGCCTGCGCTCCGCACGCACCGTCTGATGCGTCTCGTGCACGTAGAACTCCATCTGATCGAGTTCCTGGAGCAGGTCGTTGGGAAACTCGATATCGGCCTTGTCGATTTCGTCGATCAGAAGAATCGGTGTGTCGTCGGCGGTAAAGGCCTCCCAGAGCTTTCCGGGCTTGATGTAGTTGCCGACGTCCTTGACCCGTTCGTCCCCCAATTGCCCATCTCTCAGACGCGCAACCGCGTCATACTCATACAGGCCGTGCTGTGCCTTGGTCGTGGACTTGATGGTCCAGTCGATCAGATTCTTGCCGAGCGCCTTGGCGATCTCGGCCGCCAGCACCGTCTTTCCCGTGCCGGGTTCGCCCTTGATCAACAGGGGCCTTTCCAACGTGATGGCCGCATTGACACTGACCGACAGATCGTCGGTCGTAACGTAGGTCTCCGTTCCTTCAAAACGCACGGATGAAACTCCCCTAGAACTTTTCTGAGTTACCAGTGTGCCTTGAATCCGAGCAGGATCGGAATCTCCTTGGCACCATTGGTTCTGTACCAATACCCGTCCTCGCGCTTCTCCATGTCGGGGAAGTAGCGCCAGGCGCTGAACGGATACTCTCTTACGTCAGCAACCGTCAGTCCGCTTCGCTGCAACGCCCCGAAGATGTCCTGGATGGGCCAGTTGAAGAAGCGCGACTCCGACTGGATCTTGTACTCCCAATCGGCATAGTCGGTTCCACCGGCTGGCTCCAAGATCGGCTCTTCGTTGTGGAAGTAGTCATAGCTGACCTTGAAGTTGGCGGACTCTTCATCAAACAGCATCGCCGTCGGGTGTGAATCGAGAAAGTAGAAGAACCCGTTCCGGGCAAGATTTTCAGCGATGGTTGCTGCCCATCCTCCAAGGCTCTCTAACCAGACGATGGTGCCGAAGGACGTAAAGATGCGATCGAACTTCTCCTCGCCGATCTTGCCGGCTTTGGTGACATCCGCCTCGATGAATCGAGCCTGACCGGAAAGTCCGGTCTGTTGTGCAAGTTCCGTTGCCTTGGCGACGGCTTCACTGGAGAAATCCACGCCGACGACTTCAGCGCCCAGGCGCGCCCAGGACAGCGTATCCATGCCGAAATGGCACTGCAGATGGAGTAGACGCTTGTCCTTCACTTCGCCCATGGCATGCTGTTCGACCACGCCCAGCGTATTGCGCCCGCCAAGAAATCCCTCGACGTCGTAGAATTCACTCCTGGTGTGCACCGGTGTGACTTCGTTCCACCAGCGCTTGTTCACGTCATGGGGATGTTCCATGAAATCCGATCCCTAAAGCTTGAACCCCGCGTCGCGCGCGAAGTCGAAATAAAGTTCCCTGGCCTTCCGGTAGACCGGGCCAGGCTGGAGTTCGCGTTCATTGACCTTCGTGCAGGGAATGACCTTGCTGTAGTTGCCGGTCGAGAAGATTTCGTCGGCTTCCGACAGCTCCGCATAGGTGATTGTGCGCTCCACAACATCCATGCCTGCGTCACGCAGAAGGCCCGTGACCCGCTGGCGCGTGATGCCGTTCAGGAACGTGTCGTTTGGCACGGGCGTGTGTACCTGGCCGTCCTTGGCATAGAACAGATTGGCGGTTGCGAACTCTGCCACGTTGCCCTCGTGATCCAGCATGACGGCATTGTCATAGCCGGTCTGGCGCGCACGGCGCACGGCTTCTCCGCTGGTCGGATAGAGACACGATGCCTTGGCAAGGGTCGGCGCCATATCCGGAGCAGGTCGGCGAAGATCCGATAGGCACGTCGAGAAACCCTTGGGTTCCTCCATGGGTGCGACTTCCAGGACCATCAGGAACTTTGTCAGTTCGGCGACCGCCCAAAGCGAGTCACTGCGACCGCTCCAATAGGTCGGGCGAATGTAGAGCTGTTTGTCTGCGGGAAACTTGCGCGACATGTCGGCGGCAAGTTCGATCAAATCCTCGGCCGTTTCCTTGGGCTCCATGCCCATGACCCGCGCAGAGTTGATGCAGCGGTTCATGTGCCGCTCGATATCGGGCATGACACCGTCAAAGGCGCGCGCGCCATCAAAGATCATGGTTGCAAACCAGAACGACTGATCAAGGGGCCCCATGATCATGGGATTGCCTTCTGAGAAGTTACCCTCGTGGTAGGTCAGCTGTTCCATGATTCCTCCAGTGCGTGCAGAGCGCCTGCTTAGCATGGTCATCTCAGCCTGTGCAGGCCTTAACGATCCCCGTTGTGTGTTTGAGCCTCTCCCTGATAGAGAGTGGTTGTGTCTGGTCTATACCGCCTTGTCGGCCCCGTTCTTCGAGGGTTGAATCCTGAAACAGCGCACAATCTGACGCTGCGTGCGCTTGAATTGGGCCTGGGCGGAAAGGCTGCGAACGTTTCCAGAGAATCACTTCATCTCTCCGTCGCAGGATTGACGTTCCCCAATCCTGTCGGTCTGGCCGCAGGGTTCGACAAGGACGCGCGGGTTCCGGGCCGAATGCTCATGCTGGGGTTCGGTTTTGTCGAGGTCGGGTCGCTTACGCCCAAGCCGCAGTCCGGGAATCCCAAACCCAGGATATTCCGCTTGGTCGAGGACCAGGCCGTGATCAATCGGCTGGGGTTCAACAACGGCGGCATGGATGCTGCCGCCACGCGCCTGGCGGACCGTGACCGTTCCAAGGGACTTGTCGGTGTCAACATCGGCAAGAACAAGACATCAACCGATGCGGTGGAAGATTACCAGTTGGCCTTCAACAAACTGGCACTGTTGGCCGACTACGTCGTCGTCAATGTATCCTCACCCAATACACCGGGCCTGCGCGACCTTCAGGCTGTCGAGAGCCTGCGCCCGCTTCTGACCAGTCTGTTTCAGTCTCGTGCGAACCTCCAGGAAGGTACATCCCGCCCACCCATCTTCCTCAAGCTTGCTCCCGATCTTGCTGTTGATGATGCCCTCGCCGCTGCCCATCTTGCTGCTGAATGCGGCATGGATGGATTGGTGATTTCGAACACGACGATCGATCGTCCGGTGACTCTCAAATCGCCCAACAGGCAGGAGAGCGGCGGCCTGTCCGGACGGCCTCTCTTTGATAAGTCCACAGAGCTGTTGCGTCGTGTCTATCGCACCAGCGGCGGGCAACTTCCCATCATTGGTGTAGGTGGAGTTGCTTCGGCCCAAGACGCCTACGAGAAGATCAGGGCCGGTGCGTCCCTGGTCCAGCTGTATTCGGCTCTGATCTATCAGGGCCCGGGCTTGGTCGGCAGCATTGTTGATGGTTTGGATAAGCTGGTTGCGCAGGATGGGTTTGTCAGTGTGACAGAAGCCATCGGCATCGATGCGTGACGCCAGACGGGCTGGCGTGGCAAGCTCTGATGCGCCTACATGCGGCCAAGTGGAAAAATAGGTGATCTCAAGGTCCGAAACATCTGAAGATCTGGAGTTCTGGAATACTCTCGACAGTCTTCAGGGCAGGCTCGGGATGCTTCAGGCTGTCGATAGTTACCACGACCTGATGCACGAAATTCCCCTGCCGATCTGGATCGAGGACTGGTCGCGCGTCAAGAATCGCCTGGAAACACTGGATCTTCCGCATGCCGAGGAGGTTGAAGATTGGCTGAACGCCCAACCAGAACTGCTTCTGGAGCTCTATCACGCGATGCCGGTTGTCGACACCAATGCTGCTGCGGTTGCCTTCTACGGGCTGAGAGACCGCGAACAACTCATCGACAATGTCATGGCAGAGCCGCCCGTAGGCTCCCTCGAAGCCAGCTCGCATTTGATTGGTGCATTGCTCTCGGAAAACTGGGGGTTGGATTGGGTGCTGAAGGCACCAACGGGACCGGATCGAAGAGAGCGATGGATGCGGGCATCCTGCTATGTCCCCCCTGCGTCACGGGATACATGGGACCGCGTGGTCTACATCACCCAGGATGTGACGCGCCAACGTCAGGCCGAGGTCGCGCTAGCGCGGGCCAAGAGTGAGGCTGACGCAGCCAATCGTTCCAAAACCGAGTTTCTGGCAAATGTCAGTCACGAACTGCGTACGCCGCTCAACGCAATTGCCGGCTTTTCAGACTTGCTGCTTGAAGAAAAGTTCGGAGACCTGGGGCATGAAGCTTATCGCGACTATGCCCGGGTGATTCGTGACAGTGGTGAGCATCTCTTGGATCTGATCAACGACCTGCTCGATCTCTCCAAGGTCGAGAGCGGGGTAGCGTCGTTGCGCCTTGATCTGGTTGATATGCACAACGTCGTCAACAGTGCGCTTCGCCTGGTTGAAGACCGTGCAAGGCGGGATGGCTTGAAGGTTACGGTCACGATGCCCGTGCAGAGCATCGAGATTACTGCTGACGAACGGAAACTTCGCCAGATTCTGATCAACCTGCTGAGCAACGCCGTCAAGTTCACACCGAAAGGTGGCGCGATTGAAGTGGCCGGAACGAGGAATCCGGATGGCGATGTCCTGCTGGTGGTGTCAGATACCGGTATCGGCATGACAGACAACGAGGCCGAGATTGCTCTTGAGCGCTTTGGAAGAGTGGAGAGTTTATCGAGGCGAGGCATCGATGGTGCCGGCCTGGGTCTGCCTCTCGCCAAGGCGCTGGTCGAACTCCACGGTGGTACGCTGGACCTGCGAAGCCAGCCGGGGGAAGGAACAACGGTAACCGTGGTCCTTCCCTCTGATTGTTCGGCCGCTCTCGATGCGATCAATGCGCCATGAGAACGGGAACCGGCATGTGCTCCATTAACGAGCGCGTGACACCTCCCAGCGCAATCTCACGAATACGAGCGTGGCCATAGGCGCCCATGATGATCAGTTCAGAGTCCATTTCGGCTGATGCCGACAGGATCGTTTCTGATGCACTGAGATCTCCACTTGCAAGGTGATGGGCGACTGCTTCGAAGCCGTGTCGCGTTAGGTGGGCAGCAATTTCAGCACCGGGGAGACGATCCTGCCCGTCTTCGGCATCAACGCACAGGACATCAATACGTGCTCCAGGCTGAAGGATCATCAGCGAGTCATGTAATGCACGGCTGGCCTCGCGCGTTGCGTTCCAACACAACATGGCACGCTTGATCGTTGTACCGTGTTCACCCGCATAGGGAATCGCCAGTGTCGGACGGCCCGAGTTCATGGTGGCGATAGCAGGAAAATCTCTTGGCGTTCTTCCGTCTGATTGGTCCGGCGGCACCTGCCCGAGCACAACAATATCAGTGTAACGGCCGTGAAAGCCGATCTGTTCGGCAGGATCGCCATCGTCGTCGCGCCAGTCATGACTGATTCCGGCTCCCGTGGTCGCTGTCTCGAAGCGCTTCCGGACAGCTTCACACGCCTGCTGATAGGCCTCGATCATCCCGTCGATGACAGGCATGGCTCCCCCGATTGGTGCAACCGGAACAACGATGGGAAAGGGCCTTACATACAGACCTGTCAGGACTGCTTCGTTCTGCCTGGCAATTGAAATGGCGGCACGGATTGTCGTGTCGTTGTTTGTGTCATCATTTACGTGAACCAGAATGCTGCGAATGGCCATGTTGTCCTCCTGTCGGCATTGTCCAGTGCAGTTTGTCTGTCCCGCGACCAAGGCACCTTGATTCAGCGCAAACAGGCGTGTCATGGCTTGGCAAGGATCAAAGTTGCCCATGCCTCCACATTGATTGCGGCATGAGGCTTGGTACCGGTCTGGTTTCCGGGTTAAACCATCAGACGTAGTTATGGTTTTACGGGGCTAGTAGATGGATCCTGCCCTTCTGGTCACGGGCGTGATCGTGGGATTTCTTGTTGCGGCCCCGGTAGGCCCAGTGGCCGTGCTTTGCATGCAGCGCACCCTGCTGGACGGCCGCTTTGTGGGTTATGCGACGGGGCTGGGCGCAGCACTGGGTGATACCGTCTTCGGCGGGCTGGCGATTTTTTCTGTCGCGGCGGTGGAGGGTTTCCTCCTTGACAATCGCACAGCCATTCAGTTGCTGGGCGGTCTGGTTCTGATCGGACTGGGCGCGCGAACATTCCTGGTGCGCAACAGCCGCAATCCCGCCGACAAGGTTGTCGAAGGCCCACCCGATCACGAGACTCTGCTCCACGCGCTTGGGTCGGCCTTTGTCATCACCATCGTCAATCCCATCACGATTCTGGCCTTCATCTCGATCTTTGCAGCCATTCGCGTCTCGGAAACCACGGATGGTCTCCTGAGCTCGTGGATTGTGATTGGCGGCGTGTTCGTGGGTGCAGCGGCGTGGTGGTTTCTGCTTGTCAGTATCGCGTCTGTCTTGCGTCAGCGCTTTACCGACAAGGGCCTGCGCTGGATGAATGGGATCTCTGGCATCGTCATTCTCGGGTTTGGTGTTTACGCCCTTCTGGCACTGGCCTGGCGTTGAGCCGAAGCGTCATGCAAGCAATGTCTTGATTTCACGGCGCAGGTCAGGAACGAGTTCGGTCTCGAACCAAGAGTTGCGCTTGAGCCAACCGGTGTTGCGCCAGGACGGGTGTGGCAAGGGAAGGTAATGCGGCAGAAACGCGCGCCAGGCTGCAACCGTTTCAGTCATTGTCTTCTTGCGTTGTCGTCCCAGATATCGCTTCTGTGCGTAGGATCCTACGAGGAGCGTCAATTGTATCTGGGGCATATGTTCGAGCACGGGTGCATGCCAGAGCGGCGCGCATTCCGGCCTGGGCGGAGAATCCCCTCCGTTGGTGTCGCGTCCCGGGTAACAGAATCTCATGGGTACAATGGCAATGCTTGTCTCATCATAAAAGTCAGGCTTGTCGAGAGAGAGCCAGTCGCGCAAACGATCACCACTGCGATCATCCCAGGGAACACCGCTTTCGTGGACCCGTGTGCCGGGCGCCTGACCGATAATCGCAAGTCTCGCGGATGGCGAAGCGCGGATAACGGGCCTTGGTCCAAGTGGAAGATGCTCCGCACAAACTTTGCAGGCTCGAATTTGCTGGAGAATGTCAGAGAGGTTGTTTTCAGGGTGAATCATGACTGCGCAGTTTCAAGATGACTGACGAGGCTGACAAGTCCCGGCGGAAGGTACCGGCACCGGTCTTGAAGGTTCTGGAACGGATGGGGCATGACAAGGGCGTTCTGGACGTGCGCCCTCTGCCAGGAACCGGAAACAGGAGCCATCTGGTTTCGTTTGCCGATGACCGTATCGTGGTGCGATTTGATGGCCGTGAAACCGGTGGCCTGGTTAATCGTGAACTTGAGCACCGTCATGGCCGTCTGGCCGCGCAGCGACGGTTGGGGCCGGAGATTCTCTTTGCCGATATCCCCGAGGGCATCCTGGTGACCCGATTTGTCGAGGGTATCGGCTTCGAAAATCTGCCCAGGCCTTATGCCGACGACTCGCTTGGCCGTCTTGCCGTTTTGATCGCGTCGCTTCAGACGACCGAAGGTTTTGCCGGATTGATGGACCCATGGCAGAAGATTGCACTCTACCTTCATGATGCCGAGATCGTCCGCCCTGACCATGTTGACTGCTTCGGGTCGATCTGGCCGTCGCTCGAGGCTCTGCGCGAGACAACAGCCATCGACCACGAAGATCTCGTGCCCTGTCATGTTGATCCCGTACCTGAAAACATCCTTGATCGTGAGCAAGGCGCCATGTTGCTGGATTGGGAGTATGCGGCACGCAGCCATCGGCTTTGGGATCTGGCCTACTTCGCCAGTGAGGCGTCCTTGACCATCTGTGAATGTGTCAGGTTGCTTGAAGCATTCGGGAAAGGCCAGACGATCAAGGAATTGCGACGGTGGATCGTCGTGGCAAAGGCGGTCTCCTTTGCGTGGTGCCTGGCACGCAGGGCAAGAGCAACGTTAGATCGCCAAGCATGGGATCAAACGCTTGTCGAACGCCGCATGGACCTGCGACGTTGCCTGGACATGAACTGATACGACCCTGGCTGAAGAAGCCGCATCGGAAGGAACGAGACATGCCGGACTGGGCAACGATCAAAGGGCTGCTCTTCGACAAGGACGGAACCCTGATCGATTTCTTTGCAACCTGGATTCCGGCCTACGGCATTGCCGCAGACCAGATTGCAAGGGAGGCCGGGCAGCCGCAGATGGCCGACGCGATGCTTCTGGCGACGGGATATGACAGGAAGGAAGATTATCTTCGACCAGACTCAGCCCTGGCCGGAGGAACCAATCAGGAGCTGATCGATCTTTGGCGCGGTGTGTTGGGTGATGCAGCGCCGGAAAACCTGGAAGCGATCGCGTTGGAGACCTTCACCGAACACGCCGCCCACGAGGTATTGCCGACAGCCGACATGCCCTTGCTCTGTCGTCGTCTGCGCGAGAAAGGTTATGCGTTAGGCATTGCCACCAACGATGATCTCGAAACCGCGATCTGGACGGCGGAGTTTCTGAAGATCTCCGATCACATGGCTTTTGTGACAGGTGCTGATGCCGGGCATGGCGGCAAGCCCGGTCCCGGGATGGGTCTGGCATTCTGTGCAGAGACGGGCTTGTTACCCCACGAAGTGGCAATGGTCGGCGATTCGGCTGCTGACTCGAAGATGGCAAGGGCAGCGGGATTCGGCGCGGCGATCGGCGTCTGTACGGGCGCAGCACCCGAAGACGTACTGCGCCCGCATTTTGACGTGGTTCTCGACAGCGTGGCCTTGCTGCCCAATCTCCTCTGGAACGAGGAGCTTTCGCAGGATTACTGCGTGAAGAGCGAAAGCGCTTCTTCCAGTTTTTCCTGACAGGCCGCGTCGTCGCCTGTGGCAAGGAGGTCCTGACCCGCGTTGCGAAGCGCGACGATTTCTCCTTCGACCTCGTCGTTCATCGAATCACCAGACGACGCCAGCTTGCTGCTCACATCGATGATGAGATCAGGGCAGGTGACGGCAAAGGCCGGCGTTGCAAAGAAGGTGGAGAGCGCGGCGGCAAGAATGATGCGTTTGTTTATGGGTTGGTACCCCTGGTTGTTGGACGGATGTTCCCCCAATCAGGTCAATCTGTGCGGCAATGACTGAGTGTGCAAGATTGTAAATGGTATTTCACATCACTGCGGGTTGAATTCACCTGTGCGCGCCGTCACGATGCGGCCCGAATCATTCCATTGCCTTGAAGTTTGGGGAGACCACCATGAAGACTCGTGCCGCAGTAGCGCACAAAGCCGGCGCACCGTTGACCATTGAGGAAGTTGACCTGGATGGACCGCGTGACGGCGAGGTGCTGGTTGAGGTCAAGGCGACGGGCATTTGCCATACCGATGCCTTCACACTGTCTGGAGATGATCCCGAAGGCCTCTTTCCTGCGATTCTGGGCCATGAAGGCGCGGGCGTCGTGGTGGATGTCGGCCCGAACGTGACCAGTCTGAAGAAGGGTGACCACGTCATCCCCCTCTACACACCGGAATGCCGTCAGTGCGAGTACTGCACTTCGGGCAAAACCAACCTGTGCCAGGCGATTCGTGTGACACAGGGGCAGGGCCTGATGCCTGATGGTTCCAGCCGTTTCTCGATCGGCGGTGAGAAGATTTTCCACTACATGGGCACATCGACCTTCGCCAACCATACGGTGGTGCCCGAGATTGCGCTGGCCAAGGTTCGCGAAGACGCACCCTTCGACAAGATCTGCTACATCGGCTGTGGCGTGACCACCGGCATTGGCGCTGTGATCAACACGGCCAAGGTGGAGCCCGGTGCAAACTGTGTCGTCTTCGGTCTGGGTGGCATTGGCCTCAACGTCCTGCAGGGCCTGCGCATGGTCGGGGCCGACATGATCGTGGGTGTGGACCTCAATCCCGCCCGCAAGGAAATGGGTGAGAAGTTCGGCATGACCCATTTCGTGAACCCCAGGGATGTCGAGGGCGACCTGGTGGCACATCTGGTGGAACTGACCAAAGGTGGCGCCGACTACAGCTTTGAATGCATCGGGAACGTCAACACCATGCGCCAGGCTCTGGAATGTGCCCACAAGGGTTGGGGTGAGTCGGTCATCATTGGTGTCGCGCCGGCCGGTGCCGAAATCTCGACGCGCCCTTTCCAGCTTGTTACCGGCCGCTCATGGCGCGGTACGGCCTTCGGCGGTGCCAAGGGACGCACGGACGTGCCAAAGATCGTGGATTGGTACATGGACGGAAAGATCAACATCGACGACATGATCACCCACACCATGCCGCTGGAAGACATCAACAAGGGCTTCGATCTGATGCACGAAGGCAAGTCAATCCGCAGCGTCGTGGTGTTCTGATCGTGGGTGCACTCGAAACGATTTCCGAGAATCGCTGTTTTGGCGGAACGCAGGGTATCTATCGGCATGAGTCGAGCGAGATCGGCTTGCCGATGCGGTTTGCCGTCTATCGCCCGGCGAAAGCCGCCAACGGCCCGGTGCCCGTGCTGTTCTACCTCTCGGGACTCACCTGCACGGAAGAGAACTTCACGATCAAGGCTGGCGCACAGCGTCTGGCTGCCGAATACGGCTTTCTCGTCGTCGCACCGGACACGAGTCCGCGTGAGACGGGTATCGCTGGTGAAGACGACGATTGGGCTTTCGGTACCGGGGCAGGATTTTATCTCGACGCCACGGCTGAGCCGTGGTCACGCCATTACCGGATGGAAAGTTACATCGTCCGTGAACTCCCGGACTTGATTGCGACCAACTTTGCGATCGACCGGGATCGCATGGGCGTGTTCGGTCATTCCATGGGTGGACATGGTGCCTTGAGCCTGGCGCTGAAAAATCCCGGCATGTTCAAGTCGGTCTCTGCCTTTGCGCCGATGAACACGTTGATGGGTTGCGAGCCCGGCGTGAATGCCCTGAAGGGTTACCTGGGCGAGGACCGGGAAGCATGGCGGCGTTATGATGTGGTTGATCTGATCGAAAGCGGACATCGTTGCCCAGCCATTCTGGTCGACCAGGGCACGGTCGATGAGTTCCTGCCCAACCTGCAGCCCGAGAAGTTGCAGAAGGCATGCGATGCGGCAGGGCAGCCTTTGGAACTCAACATGCGGGAAGGTTACGATCACAGCTACTGGTTCGTGCAGACCTTCATGGAAGATCACTTCCGCCACCACGCCACTGCCCTTTGCGCCTGAATCTCAATCTGCTGGCGCTTTTGTTGTCTGCCTGCCTGGTGGCCGCGTGCTCGATCGCGGCACCGGATGGCCAGACTGTCACGATCTCGAGCGAGAACCCGCGCTTCATCGGAGAGTTGTTGGCCGGCGAAGATTTTCCGGCACAACAGATCAGTGGGACCCTGATCACGCCGCAATCGCCGCCGCCCTGGCCGGCAGTCGTCATGCTGCACAGTGCCAGCGGACAGGGTGCGATTGACTGGTCCTATGCCGAACTGCTCATGAACGCCGGCTATGCGGTGCTGGCAGTGGATAGTTTTTCACAGCGGGGTGTTTATCGAACCGTCGATGACCAGACACGCGTCAGCGGCGTGGCTATGGTTCTTGATGCCTATGCGGCGCGGGATGTCCTTGTCGCAGACTCTAGGGTCGATCCTGAAAGGATTGCGGTTCTGGGATTCTCGAAAGGCGGCATTGCCGCTCTCTACTCGGCATTTGAACGGGTCAGGGTGGCAGCGGGTGCCGCGCCGTTCGCTGCGCATGTTGCCCATTATCCCTGGTGCGGATTGCAGCTGTTGGAGCCCAGAACGACAGGCGCGCCCATCCTGCTGCAGATTGGTGATTCAGACAGTGTCACGCCCCTGGCGTTTTGTGAGACGCTGGTTGGAGAGATCAGCGCGGTCGACCCAAACGCGGATGTCGCCGTGTTGTCCTATCCCGATGCACGCCATGCGTTCGACCACCCGGCTCTGTCTGCCCTGGGATGGGTGCCGATTTCGGGCATGATTCCCGGCGATTGTCTGATTCAGGAACAAGCTGACGGAGAATTCGTCGAGGTCACGACTGGAATGATTGCGACCGGCGAGAACCTTGCTGACGTCCTGACGGCTTGCGGGCGTAATGCTGCAGAGGCCGGAGGTGATGCAGAAGCTGCGCAGATTGCGCGCCAGCGGTTGCTGGAGTTCCTAGACGAAACAATCGGCAACTGACCGCGCTACGTCCTAACACCTTGAAACAGGTGGCTAATCTGACCATATGAGGTCTACCGGTGCCCTTTGGGCCGGTACGGATGGTTGTGTCTGAAGCAGGCCCGATTGGCTGTTTTGGCTGCCAGCCGGTGTCACCAGTCTGCTCGCTCGGCAGAGGAGAAGAGACATGGCACGAGTCGCCACGTTCGATAGCCCGTTGATGCTGGGATTTGACCGGTTTGAGCGCATGCTTGAACAGATCGCAAAATCCTCGAGTGACGGTTATCCGCCCTACAACATTGAACAGACCAGCGAACATGGCTTGCGTATCACGCTGGCCGTGGCCGGCTTCTCCATGGATGACCTCAACGTCACCATCGAGAACAATCAACTGGTCATTCAGGGCAAACAGGATGATGGCGGCGAGGGACGTGTGTTTCTCCATCGCGGCATTGCAGCACGGCAGTTTGTGAAGACCTTCGTTCTTGCCGAAGGAATCGAGACGCTTGATGCGACCCTCGAATCCGGCCTTCTGCATATCGATCTTGAACGGCCGGTCCCGGAGGTTCTCCGTCGAACGATCAAGATCCGGGATGCCGACAAGGCGGGCGAGCAAACCCGTGTCATCGATGCCAAGGCCGAGCAGGCATGACGCAACCAGCATGCCTTACAAGGGTGCGGGAGTAGAAGACGATGCAGAGTTATGAAGACAAGCGCCAGAATCTGGCCAACACACTGACGCCCGAGGCCTTCGCCAATATGGGTGCCCCTCAGCTGGCCTATATCAGTCCGGTCAGTACGGAGCAGGGTCAGGGTTTCGGCATCCATGCCGCAAACGGAAACCTGCTTGCCGTATTGGCCTCGCGGGAGCTGGCCTTTGCCGCTGCGCGACAGCATGAGCTGGAGCCCGTCAGCATTCAGTAACGGGCAATCTTGTTTCGCCCGGTTTCGCAGCCGATAGTGCCGCCCTTGCAGAAGGGCGGACATGGTGGCGCTTCCAGGCGTTTGGATTGACTGTTTCGACCGGACATCGCTGTTGGTGCGGTCATGAAGGACCGTCCCGTCATCGGCATTGTTTATGCCAATGCGGCGATGCTGGCCTATGCCATCCATGACAGCAGCATCAAGGCTCTCTCATCGAGTTTCCCGGTGCTGCAGTCGCAGTTTACGCGCGCGGTCATCATCTTTGCTGTGGCGCTTGCGTGGCTCTATCTCTCTGGCCGCGGTCACCTGGTGCGTCCAGGGCGTCCTGGGCTGATTGCGTTTCGCGGGTTCTCCGGGCTGGTCGGGTTCGGCCTCTACTTTCTGGGCCTGGCGCACCTGCCGCTCGTTGATACCTATGCCCTGTTCCTGACAGGCCCCATCATGATCGCTCTGCTGGGCACCATCATCCTGAAGGAAAAGCTCAGCCGTCGGGGCTGGTTTGCCCTGTTCCTGGGATTCGCCGGTGTCCTCATCCTGTTGCGCCCAGGCTTTGGCAGCTTCTCGATCTGGAGCATCACGATTCTGGGTGCGGCGGCCATCTATGCGCTCTCCATGGTTGCGACACGGGAGATGACACGGACGGATTCCAGTCTGACCATCGTCGGCTGGGCCGCCAGTCTGAGTGTGATCGTGCTGCTACCCATCCAGCCTTTCATCTGGGTAACGCCGGATGCGAGCGAGTTCCTTCTGCTTGCCGGCCTGGGCATCACGGCCATGATCGCGCAAACCCTGACCGCACAGGCCTATGCGCATGCACCAACGGGAATCGTTGCGCCGTTTGACTATGTCGCACTCCTCTATATCGGGCTCATCAGCTGGCTGGTGTTCGATCAATTGCCTGACATGTTCACGGTTGCCGGCGCCACCTTGCTCGTCACGAGCGGCATCCTGATTCTGCGCGAGGCGCAGACGCGCTGACCGAACTCCCCGAATATCCTTGCCAGCCATTCCCGCGTCCTCTACCCGGCATGGATGGCACAGGCAGAAACCCCCACCTCCTCGTCTGACTCCGCTGCAATTGCGATCTTCCTCGTGTCGCTTTCGATCGTGTGTTTCGCGTTGTCCGATGCAATGGTGAAGTGGATTGCCGACGTCTATGACGCCACGCAGATCATCATGATTCGCAGTCTTGTGGCTCTGCCCCTAATCGCCATTCTGCTTTCCAGAGCAGGGGCGTGGAAGAAGCTCAAGGACGTGCAACAGGGCTGGCTGGTTTCGCGCGTGGTGTTCGGTGCCATGTCCTTCGTTACGTTTATTCAGGCGCTGAAGTTTCTTCCGCTTGCCGAGACGATTGCGGTGACCTTTGCCGGCCCCCTGTTCATTACGGCCCTCAGTGTTCCCTTGCTGGGTGAGAAAGTCGGCCCGCGGCGTTGGGCTGCAGTCGTTGTCGGGTTGGTAGGCGTGGTGATCATCATCCGCCCCGGTGACAACGTGTTTCAGCCCGCTGCGCTATGGGCGCTGGGTTCGGCCGTGCTGTATGCACTGGCAGCCATATCAACCCGCAAGCTTGCCATGCGGACACCCACCAGCGTGATCCTGGCCTGGGTGAACTTCTATGTCCTGATCATGATGACAACCGGTGTCCTGATCTTCGACACCTGGGTGACGCCCACACTCTACGACCTGATGTTTCTGGTTGGTATTGGCCTTGCCAGTACGCTTGGCCAGTATCTGGGCGTCGAGGCCTATCGCCGGGCCCAGCCATCCATGCTTGCACCATTCGACTACACCGCCCTGGTCTGGGGCGCTCTGTTGGGGTTCATGATCTGGGGCGAAATTCCGTCCTGGAGCATGGCTGTCGGCTCAGCCGTTCTGGTGGCCAGCGGGCTCTACATCCTGCATCGCGAAACCGTCCGCTCCAGCCGGGCAGTCACCGGTTGGCGCGGATTGCGGCGCTGGAGGTAGTCAGGGTTCGAACGTTATGGTTTTTCTTAACATCCCCAGCGTCTGCTCTACGCCATCGATCGTGCGCAACAGCCGCGCCGTTCCTTCTTAGGTGCCTGCGGGCCACCCGGTAGTTGGAAGACGTCGACCCACAAAGTTGAACTGTTGAGCGCGGTTGCGATCCATCGTCACAGTGTCGGTGATCGTGTCAAAGTCGTCGGGAAACTTGAGCTCCAGTCGGATTCGATCGCCCTCGAGAACGCCAAAGAACTCGGCCCAGAAAACCAGCGCATCGCTGTCGGTCTCAAGCGTGAATGCATCATAGGCCCCCTCACGTGCAGCGCGGTATTCCGCAGCCACATCGGCAAATCCGGCCTGCAGCGGGCCGCCGCTCACATAGCCAAGGGCCGCCTGCGCAGCGGTGCTCCATAGCGGTTCTGTAGGTTCACCGCACTGGTAGGTTTCGGTTGATCCTGTGAACGGGTCAACGTCGATGTCGTTGTGACTGACACTTAGATGCAGATGCGGGAACGCCGTATTCCCGGAAAGCCCGATCAATCCCAGAACGTCACCAGCCTTTACCTGCTGACCCACTTCGACGGTGATGCTTCCCTTCATCATGTGTGCGTACTGCGTGACCCAACCATTGCCATGATCGATGCGGACGCCATTGCCGGCGTCACGCCCTTCCAGGGCGTCGCGTCCTATGTCACCTACCAGCACATCTTCCATCGTGTTGCGGATGCCCACGACCAAACCTGATGCTGCAGCAAGCACTTCCACGCCGGCGCGCATTTCAGAAAGGGTGCGTGTCCGGAAGTCTGTTCCGTCGTGTTCGTCATAAACAAGGGGGCCGCAGTTATAGTCAACGGCATCCTCTCCGGGCGCGTGGTCGAAATAGTTCTGCACGAAACATTCGGTACCCAACGTGCAATTAACCGGCACTTCGAGGCTGAATGCATCGGCACTCGCTCGCGCACCGAACAACGACACAAACAGGCCGATGGCCAGCAGCCTTGAGGTGCGCAAGACGATCATGTCGCATCCCGCACAGCAGGCAAGCGAACTGTGAATTGTGCGCCTTCGGGCTTTTCTGGATCATCACCAAGATTGCCTGCGCGGATCGAGCCGCCATGGGCCTCGATGATCTGTTTGGAAATGCCGAGGCCCAGGCCGGAATGGGTTCCGAACTTTTCGCCTTCCGGGCGGTCGCTGTAGAAGCGCCCAAAGATTGCGTCTTCCTTGCCTTCGGGGATTCCCGGCCCCTGGTCGCTGATGGTGAGTTCGATCCAGCGCCCGTCCTGGCGGCAGTCAATGAGAACCGCGCCATCGGGCGGGCTGAAGGAACGCGCATTGGCAAGAAGATTGCGAAGAACCTGAATAATGCGGTCCTCGACGCCCTGAACAAGAAAACGGCCTTCCACATCATCACGGTCAAGCTCGGGTCCGAGTTCGAGAAACGGTCCGTCTTCCCCCCAGGTCGTGCGTAACACGGTCGCCAATGCACCAAGCAACAGACCCAGATCGATCTTCTCTGTCGTCGCGCGGCTCAACTCCGCATCCAGTCTGGACGCATCGGAGATATCCCTGATCAGACGGTCAATGCGCCGCAGATCTTCGATGGCAATGCGCATCAGGGTTTCTCGGCGCGTGTCATCGTCAATGCGAGGGAGAATCTCCAGGGCGCTCTTCAGGGAGGAGAGCGGATTCTTGATCTCGTGGGCAACGTCGGCGGCGAATTGTTCGGTAGCCGTCATGCGTTGTTCCAGCGCGTCGGTCATGTCGATCAGCGCGCGCGAGAGCTCCCCGATCTCGTCGCCGCGTGCTCCGAAGTCAGGGATGGATCCAGCCTGACCGAAGCCATGGCGAACATTGTCTGCTGCCTCGGCGAGGCGGCGAACCGGCCGGGCAATGGTACCTGCAAGGTAGAAGGACATGAGAACCGTGATGGCAAAGGCAACGAGTGCCAGGCCGAGAATATCGCTGCGCACCGCGCGAAGTTCTGCCTCGACATCGGCCAGATTGGACGAAAGGAGCAGGGCGCCCTGAACCTGTCGGTAGTGACTGACGGGTACCGCAACGGTCAGGATCAGGCCGTCGCGGCCTGCATCACGCAGTGCATGATCAACCTCTCCAACCAGTGCTGCGCCCAGTTCGGGATAGTCGGCTGCAGTCTGCTCGGCATGTTCGACATAGGGTTCGTAGTGGCTGAACACGGGTGTGACGCCCAGCGCCACGCGGTCGATCCGCCGCAGCCAGCGCTCGAAGCCCGGTTCATCGCCCGGAGGCGGCAGGGCCTCTGCCTGCACCAGCCCTCCCACGCCCAGAAGCTGACGGCTGTCGGCAATCATTTCCCCGGTTGTCTGGAACAGGCGCGCACGCGTGCCGTCGGTCACCATGACACGGCGCACCAGAGAACGTGCCTGGGTTGCCATGATGTGGGTGATGGACGGCTGTGTGATGTCGTCCAGGCCGACGGCGACCACGGTTTCTCCAAGAGCGCCGGCGATCACCTGACCATGGGCGGACAATGAATCGACTTTGGCCGCGATCAGCCCTTCGCGGTAGTTGTCGAGATAGAGAACCCCGACAAGAAATACGGCAAGCGGCACCAGATTGATGGCAAGCAGTTTGCGCGTGAGCGAAGACGTTGGACGACGGTCGGCGGCATCGCCTTCCAGATCGTCCGTGGTCTGCTCCCGACGGTCGCGTGCAGCGCTCTCAACGGCCCCCTGTAAGCTGGTCATACGCGGCTCACGCCTCCTTATACCGATAACCGACGCCATATAGGGTCTCGATCTGTGAGAATTCCCCGTCGACCGAACGGAATTTCTTGCGGATGCGTTTGATGTGGCTGTCGATCGTGCGGTCATCGACATAGATATTTTCGTCATAGGCTGCATCAAGCAGCTGATCACGGCTCTTCACGTGCCCGGGCCGCTGTGCAAGCGACTTCAGAATCAGGAACTCGGTGACGGTCAGGGTGACGACATCACCCTTCCATTTGCACTGATGGCGCGCGGGATCGAGAACGAGTTGGCCGCGCGCCATGGGCGGCTCGTCGTTTTCGTCTTCGTCGCGCAGCCCGGATGCTAGCTCCATGCGGCGCAGCACGGCACGAATGCGTTCGGTCAGAAGGCGCAGAGAGAAGGGCTTGGTGATGTAATCGTCTGCACCCATGCGCAATCCCAATGCCTCATCGGTCTCATCGGCCAGAGAGGTCAGGAAAATGACGGGCAGATCCTGCTCACGACGCAGCCGTGTCAGGAGTTCCATACCGTCCAGGCGCGGCATCTTGATGTCGAGGACGGCCAGGTCTGGCGGCGTCTCCGCTATCGCATGCAGGGCCTCCACGCTGTCGGAATAGCTCCGCACCGTGTAACCCTCGGCTTCGAGCGCCATGGAAACCGACGTGAGAATGTTCCGATCATCGTCGACTAGTGCAATGGTTTGAGTCATAGGAAGATAGCTCGCGCGTTCAATGGTGGATTGTGTTGCAAGCATCAGTCTAGCACCCCCGAAGGCAGAATTGTATGTGACGCCCCATGCGCCCGCTCTTCATGTGGAACCAGACCAAGGCAAGACTATGACCGAACAGAGACCAATTGCAGGCGCGCGAGCGCTCCTTCGCCAATGTCGGTGCGCGTCTCTGGCCACATTGACGCAGGATGGTGCCCCGTTTGCGTCACTTGTCGCGATGTCGAGCGACGCTTCGGGAGCACCGCTGCTGTTGCTCTCGGATCTTGCGCGACACAGTGCCCATATCGCCGGCGACGCGCGTGCTTCGCTGTTGCTGGATGGGACGCACGAGGCTTCGGAGCGTCTGACCGGAAGTCGCCTGACTGTGACGGGAACGCTTGAAGTCGGCGTGAGTTCCGATGATCTGCAACGCCGTTACCTGGGGCAACATCCGCAAGCTGGTCAGTTGCTTTCGATGGCTGACTTTCGGTTCTATCGCATGAATGTTGAAGGTGGGCATCTGGTCGCCGGCTTCGGAAGAATCGACACGGTTGCGGCTGATGATCTTCTTGTCGCACCTGCCTTGGCCGAAGCGTTATCCATGATCGAGCAAAGCGCCATCGATCACATGACCGATGACCATGAGGATGCGATCAGAATTCTGGCCGGTTCCGACGAGCCCTGCAGGCTTGTTGCGATCGATGCAGACGGACTGTCCCTGCTCGCCGGGGAACAGCCTGTTCGGGTGATGTTCTCTGATCGGCTTGAGACAGCATCCCAGTTGCGCACAGCCATTGCCAAGGTTGTCAGACAAATTCGCAGAAAATTAGAGTGATTCGCGACTGGCCGACCGATTCCGGCCTTGCCTTGGCGCGAACCATCGGCTTTGAATCGGATTAATCTGAAGCGAGTCGTGGTGGGCGACGTTCCGTTTCCGTAGGAAGTACAGACCGGGAGGTCTCAAACATCATGTCTATCCATGGACCAGTCCACAGTTCGGTTGGGCTGGAGACACACGGCTTTTCCAATCTGGCAGATCAGCATTGGAACATCGGAACCGCGGGCCTCTATGAGCGCGCCTTGCAAAACGGCGAAGGCCAGGCCGCGGCCGATGGTGCGCTTGTCGTTCTGACCGGCCAGCACACGGGTCGTTCCGCCAA
>CALIUG010000115.1 GCA_938048755.1 uncultured Alphaproteobacteria bacterium | reverse complement strand
GACGCCGTTTGTGAGGAAATCAACCTGTGGCTCTCCAGGGAGATGGGCTGGACGGTCCTGGGCCTTACCGACAGTCCTGTCACCGGTGCCGGCGGCAACCGCGAATTACTGATCGCAGCACAGAAACCCTGAACGTCAGGGTTTGACCGGCCCGGCCTTCTGGTTGTCGCTGTGCATCAACAGCACCGATATCAGGATCAGCAGGATCGAAACGACCACGATGATCGTGCCGATGGCGTTGATCTCCGGCGTGATGCCGCGACGGATGACCGACCAGATATACATCGGCAATGTGTTGTCGCGCCCGGTCAGGAAGAACGTCACCGGCAATTCGTCGAACGACAGCGTGAACGATATCATGGCCGAACCGATGATCGCAGCCCGGATGTTGGGTAGCGTCACGTACCAGAAGGTCATCAGAGGTGTCGCGCCGAGATCGGCCGAGGCCTCCTCGATGCGCCGGTCAAACCGTTGCAGGCGGGCAAAGACATTGGTCACCACAATGGCGGTGAGCGCGGTGCCATGGCCGATGATGACGGTCCAGATCGTGAGCTGAATATCGACCGAGCGGAAGAAGGTCAGCATCGAAACACCCGTGATCAGCCCCGGAAGGGTGATGGGCAGGATCACCAGGCGGCGGAACACGGTCTTGCCCGGGAAGTCATAACGATCCAGCGCCAGTGCCGTGGGAATGCCGATTGCCAGGCAGATCACCACGGCAGCCGACCCCACCAGAACGGAGTTCCAGACCGCGGTCATCAGGTCGTTGTTCGACAACGCCTTCACATACCAGTCCAGCGTGAAGCTCTCGAGCGGCAGGCGCGTGATCGAACTGGAATTGAAGCTGAAAATGATCAGCGTGATGATGGGGAGGTAGAGAAACGCCAGCACACACATCGCCGCGACGCCGAGCCCGGTCGTTCCCATGTCCAGGGGACGTTTGCGCAGACCCACGCCGTTCATGCTTGTAACAGCCATGATGTTCTCCCCTAACCCATGTTCAATCGACCGACGCGCTCAAGCTTGTCGGAGGCCGTTATGACGCCCAGCACGATAAAGAGCAGGACAACACCCAGCGCAGAGCCCAACGGCCAGTTCATCGCCATGCCGAACTGCGTGGCCACGACGTTGGCGATCATGTTCGAATACGGCCCGCCAACCAGGATCGGCGAGATGAAATCACCAATCGAGAGGCCGAACGTAAAGGTAAATCCAGCCAGAACACCCGGCATGGAAAGCGGCAGCGTGATCTTCAGGAAAGTCATGAAGCGCGGCGCGCCCAGATCCTTGGACGCTTCGATCAGGCTGACCGGGATCTTCTCCAGCGAGGCATAGATCGGCATCACCATGAAGGGCGTGAAGATGTAGGCCATGGTCACGATCATGGCGCCCTGATTGTAGAGGAAGATCGTCGAGGGTTCCGAGATCACCCCGGTCCACATCAGGAAGGAATTGAGGATGCCCTCGCTGCCCAGAATGGTCTTCCAGGTATAGGCACGCAGCAGATAGCTCACCCACAGCGGCACAATCGTTGCCGTATACAGGAACAGGCGCATGCGTTCCGAACGCACCTTGAACGCCAGGAAGTAGGCCAGCGGATAACTCAGGACAAACGCGCTCAAAGAAACCGAGAGCGAAATCCAGAGACTGCGCATGAGCACGTCATAGTACTGCGAATCCTGCAGCAGAATGGCGTAATTGCCGAACTGGAAGTCCGGCACATGAAACGGAAACTGGCGCGAATAGAAGCTGATCGACAGCATGATCAGATAGGGCACCAGCAGGACCGTTCCCCACCACAAGGCCGGAGCGGAAAACAGCGCCCAGAAGTTCAGGGTACGCCTGGTTTTGTGCTTCATGCGCCGACCCCCTCGGCTTCCACCGCTGCGACCTCGGCAATATCAAACAGACGCACGGTTTCGGGGCGCACGGAGCAGGTTGCCGATTCACCGACCATGGGCAGCCCTGCCTGTTCAAGGCCGGTATCAAGCTGATGGTGCACCATGAGCGGACGGTCGGCACCGACATCCAGGTCGATACGCACCGCGTTGCCGCTGAAGAAAAGCTCCTTCACCTTGCCGGTAAACACGCTTGCGCCGTCATAGGCCACACCGCCGTCGCCCAGCAGCCTGATCTTTTCGGGACGGATGAAAAGCGAACGCACGGATCCTTCAACAATGCCGGAACCGTCGTCGTCGACCGCGATGGAAAGGTCGCCCGCCCGCGCCATCAGGCTGGAACCGTCCTTGGAAACCGTCGCTGGAATCATGTTGGACGTCCCCAGGAACTCCGCCACATACGCGCTCTTGGGATGATCATAAAGTTCGGTCGCCGAGCCGATCTGCTCGATCCTGCCGGCATGCATGACAATGATGCGGTCGGACATGATCATGGATTCGGTCTGGTCGTGCGTCACCATGATGAAGGTGATACCGATGCGGTCATGTATGTGCCGCAGCTCGATCTGCATCGTTTCCTTGAGTTTGGCGTCCAACGCCGACATCGGCTCGTCCAGCAGGAGAACACGCGGGTTGTTGATCAGCGCGCGCGCCAGCGCGATGCGCTGGCGCTGTCCGATGGAAAGCTGGGAAGGCAGGCGCGCACCCATATCCGGCAATTCGATCAGGTCGAGCATGCGCTTGACGCGCTCTTCGATCTCGCCACGGGAAACGCCCGCAATCTTGAGGCCATAGCCGATGTTCTCAGCAGAACTCATGTGCGGGAACAGGGCGAAATCCTGAAACATCATGTTGACCGGCCGCCGGTAGGGCGGATTGTCGGTCACGTCCTGGCCATCGAGCAGGATCGAGCCACTGTCCGGGTACTCGAAGCCACCGATCATGCGCAGGGTGGTTGTCTTGCCGCAGCCGGACGGGCCCAGCATGGTCAGAAACTCGCCCTCGCTGATATCCAGCGAGATGTCGTCAACGGCGACCACGCCGCCACGAAACGTCTTGGTCACGTTGCTGAGTTCAAGAATGTTGGCCATCACGTCACACCGCAGTTCGTCCAGGAAAAAGGAACGTTGCGGGCCGGTCCATATCAGCCGAACCGGCCCGCACGTTTAGCTTAAGGTCGCTTACTGCGCGGCCTTCACGGCATTCCACGTGTTGATGTAGGCATCAACACGAGCAGGCTCCTGCCACAGGACAAGGCTGTCGAGATAGCCGAAGTCGTCCATGTGCAGCATCATCATTTCTTCGTCGGTCTTGCAGGTACCAAGGGCTTCCGGGTTTGAGCCGGAGTAACCGGTGATACCAACAACGCCGCACTGCCCTTCAGGGCTGAGTGAGAAGTTGAGCCACTCATAGGCGCAATCGGTGTTGGGCGAACCCTTCACGATCTGCCAGGCATCAGCCCAACCATCAGCATTCTCGACCGGGATGAATTCGATCATCTCGATGCCCTCATCAGCCAGAAGCGCGGACTGATAACCACCCCAGGTGTTGGAGATCGTGACTTCACCATTGGCATAGAGATTCACGAGTTCACCAGCCGTCGACCAGTACTTGCGGATCGCAGGCTTGAGCTCGATCAGCTTGTCGCGCACAGCTGCCAGCTGATCATCGGAGAGGTCATAAACGTTGACGTCATTGCCATAGATCATGCGGGCCACGACATAGATGTTGGTCTTGTCGTCCCACAGGCTGATCTTGCCGTTGAGTGACTCGTCCTCCCAGAACTGGGCAATCGAAGTCGGTGCCTCGTCGAACGAGTCGGCGCGATACATGAACGGAATGGCACCCCACGTATAGGGCACACCATAGACGCCGCCATCATGGTTCACACCGCTATGACTGCTGAACTGCGGGAACACCTGATCCCAGTTTTCCAGACGGCTGACATCGATTTCCTCGACCAGACCGGCCTTCATCAGGATGGTCGTGGTATCGACCGAAGGCGAAACGAGGTCATAGACACCGCCGCCGCCGGCGAGTTTGGCGGGGAACTCGTCGTTCGAGCCGACATAGGTCGGTGTGACCTTGCAGCCGGACTGTTCTTCAAACACCGAAACGAAACTCTCGTCGGTGTAGCCTTCCCAGGTCAGCAGATTGAGCTCACCTTCGGCATGTGCCGCACCGGCAAATCCGGTGACAGCAAGGGCTGCGGCAGCAACTGCCGTACCCAGTTTGGAACCAATTGTCTTCATGGCTTAAAGCCTCCTCCATTGCCCATTGTTACCACCGCTCTTTGGTGGGGTGACGTTCCCCGGCGGCGCAAGAATACCTTTCTAACGCCGTTCGGAGAGATAGGATACGACGCAGTTCTTCGGGTCCTTGAACCCACCGGGGCGTCGCCACCCGATTTCACAAATTCTAGCGTGTTGTTCATACCGGATGTGCAAGTCAGACGTGTCATGGACGCCTTCCAGCCTGAGTCTTGCGAACCACCGTACCGATATCGACACCCAGTGCCCGTGCAGCCTTGCGCTTGCTGCCATGGCGGCGGACCGCTTCATCGATCAAACCGTGTTCATAGGCACGCACACGGTCTTTCAGCGGCTTGGTGTCATCGATGTCCGAACCCGGGGTGTCCAGCCCGGTGCCCTCTTCAAGGTCGGCGACGGTCGCAACCGCGTCGCATACGACGGAAAGGCGCTCGAGAATGTTGGCCAGTTCGCGAATGTTTCCGGGATAGTGATACGACGCCAGATTGGCGCGGCAGGCTTCATCCAAATGCAGCGCGGGACTTCGACCGGCATTCACACGATCGAGAAGTCTGCTGATCAAAGGCTCAATGAGCTGCCGCTGTTCACGCAACGGGGGAACATCAATGGTGAGCACCTTGAGACGATGGAACAGATCACGCCGGAACGAGCCTGCGCCGATCATGGTTTCAAGATTCCGGTTCGTTGCCGCAAGGATGCGCACATCCACCCGTCGTGACGATGCGCCGCCCACGCGCTGAACCGTGCCATCCTCAAGGAACTTCAGGAGCTTGGCCTGACATTGCAGCGGAATCTCGCCCACTTCGTCCAGGAACAACGTACCGCCGGCCGCTGCTTCAATCAGGCCCTTCTTGCCGCCCTGAAGCGCCCCGGTAAAGGCGCCACGCTCGTATCCGAACATCTCGGATTCAAACAGGCTCTCGGGAATGCTGCCACAGTTGACCTGAACAAACGGCCGCGCCGAACCACAGACAGTCTCGTGCAGGTGGCGCGCAATCGCGGTCTTGCCGACTCCGGTCTCACCCGTGATCAGTACCCGCGCACGCCGTTCCATGGCACGGATGCCAAAGCCGACAGCGCGTTCAAGCTCGCCATCCAGAATCAGGTCGCGATCAACACGCGTCCCCAGCGAGCTGCTGTCGCGAAACCGGAAACTCTCCGTCGCACCATGCCGATTGCCGGCATCACGCTGATGGTCGATCACGTCGAGATCGCGCAGAACCACCAGGGTCAGCATCGCCTCACGGCGCCGATCACGCACAGGGCGCACCGACACCAGAATCGACCGTCCATCGCTGGTACGTGCAAAGAGATCACTGCGCCTGTTCTTCAATACGGCATCTGCGAGCTCTGTGCAGTCAAGGGAGCTGTCTTCGACCAGGTCTTCCAGGCGCGCATCAAGTGCCCGGTCCCGTGCCACATCATGCATGGATTCAGCGGCCTGATTGTACAGCACCACGACACCGGACGCGTCGAACGCCACCAGTCCGTCCGGCAAAGCCTCGGCAATGGCACCGAGACCGGCACTTCCCATGGATGCGAGAACATCGGCTGCCGGTACCGAGTCATCATGATGGCTGACATCAAAGCCGCGAAATCTCATGACATCACCGCCACAGCCGGTCCGTCATCGCGCAAGCGCAGGCTCGCAACAAATCTCAACCCACCATCTTGATCGCTGGATCGCGCCAGGTTCATTTCAGCATCAAGCCGCAAGCCGGCGGTTGTCGTCATGGAGACATTGCAGCGCAAAGGGCCACCCAACCTGCGCAACCGCGAGGCCAGACCGGCAAAGCCACCTTCTGCATCGATCAGGTCATCAAGGTGTTGCCCCAGCAAGGTATCGAGGTCAAAACCCAGACAGGCTTCAAGAGCCGGATTGGCCGCTTCGACAACACCCGCACCATCGATCACCAACACGGGATCAGGCAACGCCGTCAGGACATCCTGCATGGCGCCAAGCTGGCGCGTCAGTTCCTGTTCTGCCCGCTTGAAAGCGCTGACATCACGCACCGTGCCCCAAAGCCGATAAAGGTTACCGTCGCGAATGTCGGCACGAACATCGTTCTGAGCATGCATCACGCTGCCGTCGTGACGTTTGTCGACCGAAGGAACGTTGTCCATGTTGAATCCGGCCCGGATCAACTGGCGCACAAAGTCTTCGTTGTCGCCGTTGCGCGGGAAATAGAACCGCACGGACTGCTCGTTGAAATCAAGGCCAGCGGGAAGCTTGTAGAGCTTCGCCATGGCATCGTTGCAGAGACTCCACAGCGACACGTTCTCGAAGAACTGTCGAAGGATCTCTGCTTCAGGTGCCGTCATGTCGACCGGTTCATCGTACTCGATACACCAGCAGGCATCGCGCGAGGTTTCGAGAATACCGCGCAGGACATCAAGCTCGGCACGTGAAGCACTGTTCAGGGACTCATCCCCCTCGTGCTTCACTGTGTCAGCCGTGATGCCCATCGCGGTCATCAGGCAGCAGCCATGTAATCGTCGATCCAGGGTGTGCGATAGCCATCCCTCGTCCACAGGATCGGGAAGTAGGCCTCATCCATGATCGGATTTCCGTCCCGGCGCATGTAACGGCCATAGACCGGGCCAACGCCGATAGCGATGTGCTCGGGAACAAACTGCGTCTCGGATGAAATGCAGTGTACCACCAGGGAACGACGCGGATTGGCAGACTGGTTGGGACCTGAACCGTGCCAGGTGCGGCCATGATGAAAGGAACCCGAACCCTTCTTCACCACAATCGGCACGATTTCCGGATCATCAATGCCTTCCCTGTCAGCGGCAAGACGCATGTATTTCTGATAATCCTCGGGCCCGTGAAACTCGCCTTCGGGTTCGGCATAGGCCCATTTGTGAGAGCCTTTCACGACCTCCATGGTGCCGCCATTTGCGGCAGTATCATCCAGGGCGATCCAGCAGGACACCATCTCCTGGGGATCCATCCAGGGCAGATAGGCCGCGTCCTGGTGGAGACCAAGCGAACGCGTTCCGGCAGGTTTCCAGAGTACGTTGTCGACAAAAACCCGGGCGCCGGGCCACCCGCCCAGCGTGGCGCAGGCACGACCGATATCGGCACGCAGAACTGTGCGGGCAACATCGTAATCGCCTTTCCAGCCACAGCAGATTTGACGCGCCAGCGTCGGATCGCTCTTGCCTTCCTGCCAGTTCACTTCATCTGGCAGCACACCGGTTGCGAATTCTCCGCGAAACATGCGCGCATAACTCTCGCGCACGGTTTCGATCGTAGACTCATCCATCATGTTCTCGGCAAAGACGTATCCGTCATTCCCGAAACTTGTGATCTGCTCCTGGGTCAGTTCGAACATGCGATCCTCCGGTTCATGGCAGACAATCCAGATACTTCTCAACGTCCCAACTGCTGACCTCAGCGTTGAAACGATCCCATTCGTCACGCTTGTACTCATCGTAGATGTCGTAAAGCCTGCCGGGCATTGCGGATTTCACGACATCATCAGCGGCCAGGGCGTCTAGCGCGTCACCAAAGTACTTCGGCAGGCGCTTCACTTCCTTGCCCGCCTCCATGGCGTCATAGATGTTGCGCTGTTCTGGCTCGCCGGGATCGATGTTGCGCTTGATACCATCATCCATGGCACGGATCAGACCGGCCGCCATCAGGTAGGGATTCACCATGGAATCCACGGCACGATACTCGAACCGCCCCGGCGCAGAGACGCGCAAAGCCGTCGTGCGGTTCTGATAACCCCAATCGGCATAAACCGGCGCCCACATGCCAAGGTCCAGCATGCGGCGGTAGGAGTTGACGGTCGAGGATCCGATGGCTGTCAGGGCCGGCAGATGCTCCATCACGCCGCCGATTGCGTTGAGTCCGATGGGGCCTGGCATCCAGTCATCGGGATCGCTGATGAAAACATTCTCGCCGCCCTGACGATGGAGAAAGACCTCATCCATGGCAGGACGGGGGTCCTCGACATGCGCGACGACTTTGTCCTCACCACCGGTCCAGAGCGACATGTTGTGATGGCAGCCGTTACCGGTGATGCCCATGAACGGCTTCGACATGAAGCAGGCAATGAGCCCCTCTTCACGCGCAACCTGTGCGCAGATCTGGCGATAGGTCGTCAGACGATCAGCTGTGCGCAGGGCATCGTCATAGGTGAAGTTCAGCTCCAGTTGGCCCGGCGCGTCTTCATGATCACCCTGAATCATGTCCAGACCCATGGCCTGGCCGTAATCGATGACCTTCATGTAGACGCTGGAAAGCTCTTCAAACTGGTCGATGTGATAGGCCAGCGGTTTGGTCGGTCCGCCGCTGATCTGGCCATTTTCGGGCTTGTAGAGCCAAGCCATTTCCGGCTCACAGCCATGGCGCATGTGAAGACCGTTGTTGTCATCCATGAACTTCTGATGGACTCGGCGCAGGTTGCCGCGACAGTCCTCGTCCATGAACGCACCGGGATTTTCCGGCTCTTCGCGGCCGTTGAACACCGTGCAGTAGACCCGCGCAGTACGTTTGTTCCAGGGCAACTGACAGAACGTATCGGGATCCGGCAGGGCGACCAGTTCATGGGTGTTGGAGTCAAAGCCCAACAGGGTTCCGGCGCGATTGGGCAACACGTTGGTCAGACCGCCGATCCAGGTCTGGATGCCCTTCATGGCGATCGCTTCCCAGTGGGGAGCGGGCACGGCCTTGCCCATGATGCGACCGGTAATCGAGATGTACTGGTAATAGATGAAATCAATTCCCAGCTCGTCGATCTTGGAACGGACCTGCTTGATCAGATCCGCACGGCCGGGCGCCTCGGCATAGGCATCAACATCCTTCGTCACGTTTACTCTCCCCAGGGAAACCGTCAGACGGCCTCGATGTAACGCGCCCGTTCAAAGGCGCTGACATGTTTGCGAATGACCGCTTCTTCGTGGCGGCGTGTGGCAACAAAATGATCGATGAACGCATCGCCGAACATGGCGCGCGCGGGCTTGCAGGCTTCCAGGCGGTCCGCAGCTTCCAGCAGGTCATGCGGGAGCCCCGGAACGCCTTCGGGCGTTTCATCGGGGCCGCCGCGCGTGATGGGCGCAGGCAGCTTCGCCTTGGTTTCGATGCCATGCAGGGCCGACCCCAGTGTCAGGGCCAGCGCCAGATAGGGATTGGTATCGGAGGCAGGCAGGCGGAACTCCAGGCGCGCCAGTTTGGCTGGCGCAGGAACGGCACGTACGGCGGCAGCATAATTCTGCACGGCCCAGGTCGCCGTTTTGGGTGCCCAGTTGCCCGGCGTCAGCCGGCGATAGGCATTTGCAGTATGCGCCACCATGGCAAGCGCTTCGGGTGCCAGTTCAACGACGCCGCCGACCGCATGGCGCATGGTCGCACTCATGCCGTCGGCATCCTTGGCATCGTGAAACACCGGCTTGCCGGACTTGCCATCAGCCAGGGAGAGATGAACATGCCCGGAAAGACCGGCATGGTTGGCACTGAGCTGGGCCATGAAAGTTGCCGTCAGCCCCAACCGACGTGAAAACGCCTTGGTGAAGGTCTTGAACAACACGGCATCGTCGGCGGCTCGCAACGGATCGGTCGCGCGCAGAGTCGCTTCGAAGCAGCCGGGACCAAGTTCCAGACCCAGACCGAACAGACCAACGCCTGCGTGCTTCAGCACGGTATCAAGGTCGGCCACATAGTCGGCATAGATTGCCGCGGACTGCGTCGACCAGCAGCGGTTGTCCGGCGCAAACATGTCGACGTTCTCGAACCCCTTGGCACGGCAGGCCTCAGCCGTTTCGTCGAGCACATGAAACTCGAACTCCATGGCGGCCTTGACCGTAAATCCCATCTTTGCAGCGCGCGCGATCTGGGTTTTGAGAAGCTCCCGGGGACTGAGCGCAGCCGATGGCCCAGCGAAGTCGGCAAAGACAAAGGCTGAATCGTCTTCAAAGGCATACTCACGCACGCTGTCCCAGTCGAGCGCCGTGGCCTCACCGATGAACGGCGGCTCACCAATCACACTCTCGCCGGTATCCCATTTGTGGATCACGTTTACGAACGTGCCACCGGGTCCGAATGCCGTTTCCACATCGTCCAGCGCCAGACGCCGTTCGCGCAGGCTTCCATCCATATCGGGAATTGCGACATGAACGGTTTTCACACCCTGCTTGCGCAGGCGCGCGACCGCACCTTTTTCCGCCGATTTACGTGCAGACTTCTTCGCCGCCATGCCCTTTGCCCCTCATACGCTGCGCACCGATACATCGTCGGCATGCACTTGTTGTAGTTTTAGATAGCAAGCAGCATGCCAAGAGAAACCAACTTTGGAAACAGGTAGGTTTTTCGTTTTCTTTCAACATCTTATGAGTGTTTCAGCAAATCGAAACCAATGTGGCTCATGCCAGAGTGATGAATCTCTGCATCATTTGATGTTCAGAATCATCAACATGACTGCCATTCACTGGGTCCAGAATTGCGGGAGCAGCCCGCAGCTCACAGCACCTCCTGATCGCCTACGCAAGACGGGTAGGCTGCCAGGCTCCAGTACGACGTCAGTTCCCGCCTTCTCCGATCAGTTCCGCCGCGCGCTCGCCGATCATCATGGTCGGGGCATTTGTGTTGCCTCCCACCAGACGCGGCATGATGGAGGCATCCACGACGCAAAGCCCTTCAACGCCACGCACTCGAAGCTTGGGGTCAACCACGGCATTGTCGTCGATGCCCATCTTGCAGGTCCCCGCCGGGTGATAATGGGTGGCGTGGAAACGGGCGACATGACGGTCGATATCGGCATCGCTGGTGCAGTCGGGGCCGGGATCGACTTCTTCACCCCGGTACGCATCGAACGCACTGGCGGCATGAATCCGGCGTGCGATATGGAAGGCTTCGCGATTGAGCCGCCGGTCCTCGGGGTCAGCCAGATAGTTGTGCCGGATCACGGGTGAGTCATAGGGCGATGACGAACGCAGCGTCACCGAGCCGATGGAGCGCGGGCGCAGTACGGCCCAATGGATGTTGTAGCCGCTGTAACCGGAGTAATGCAGATCATCGCTGTCAGGCTGAACGGCAACCGGGAACATGAAGAACTGCAGGTCAGGGCGTTCCAGTGCCGGGTCAGATTTCACATAGGCCTGTGCATTCATGGGAAACACAGCCAGCGGACCGCTGCGCGTCAGGCCGAGTTGCAGCATGGCCGCGGCCAGCTTCAGGGGGTTGCGCAGACGGTGATAGGTGATGGGCTGAGTACAGCGATGCTGCACCATCGAGCCGAAGTGGTCCTGCAGGTTGGCGCCGACACCCGGCAGCGGACAGGTCACATCAATTCCGTGTTCGCGCAGATGTTCGGGATCACCAATGCCCGACAACATCAGGAGCTGGGGCGACTGGTAGGCGCCCGCAGCCAGAATGACCTCCCGTGTCGCCCGCAGTGTCCTGATCTCTCCACGCACGTCACAGACCACGCCGTTGCAGGCATTGCCGTCCAGCGCCAGCTTCAGAGCCCTGGCATCCGTCAGCACGGTGACATTGCGGCGGCGTCTGGCCGGACGCAGATAGGCGTTGGCCGAGGAATGACGCAGCGGGAACCAGTGCGCATGGGTGTATTGCGAAAGGCCAAAGCCCTCCTGCACATCACCATTGAAATCGTCAGTCAGCGGGTAACCAATCTCCTGACCGGCTTCGAGAAAGGCGCTGTAGAGCGGATTGTCGTAACGACCCAGGGTCGTGCGCAGGGGGCCATCGGTGCCGCGCCGTTCGCTTTGGGGGCCCTTCCAGCGCTCCGACTTCTTGAAACAGGGCAGGACATCATCAAAGGACCAGCCCCTGCAACCAAGCTGCGCCCATTCGTCATAGTCACGTTCATGGCCGCGCACATAGAGCTGGCCGTTGATGGAGGACGACCCCCCAAGCACCCGCCCACGAGGCAGCCCGACACGGGTACCATCCAGCATGGGTTCGGGTTCGGAAACGAACTTCCAGTCATAGCGGCTGCCCACGGTGAAGATCTCACCGATCGGCATACGGATCATCGGGCTCCAGTCGCGCGCGCCCGCCTCAAGGATCAGAACGCGGCAATCGGGATCTTCCGACAAGCGATTGGCCAGCACACAGCCAGCCGATCCCGCGCCCACGATGATGTAGTCGTATTCGTTGTCCGATTTCATGAAGCCACCTTAAACCGGATATCGCCGCGGTATCACGCGCCGATTAGGGCATCTCTCAGGCCGCCGATCCGTTCCACCCTGTCTTCCTCGGTATAGGCGGCTGGTGTTCCCACGCCCCAGATCGGACCCGGCCATGCCGCATCGCCTGCGAATCTGGCGATCACATGCACATGAAGCTGACGGACCATATTGCCCAGCGCAGCCACGTTCATCTTCTCTGCCTTGGTCTGTGTCGACAGTGCGCGCGTGACCTGATCGATCTCGTCGGTCATCGTTCTGCGGTCGGTTTCCGAAAGGTCGATCAGTTCGGCCAGACCCGCAATGCGCGGTACCAGGATGACCCAGGGGAACCTGGCATCGTTCATCAGACGCACGGCGCAGAGGTCAAGATCGCAAACCGGGACGGAATCGCCTTCCAGCCTGGGGTCGAGTTCAAAAGCTCCGGGATCGGCCATCAGATCGCAAAGCCGCCCAGCTTGGTCTCAAGATATTCATCAATCCCTTCATGGGCGCCTTCCCGCCCGAGGCCACTGTCCTTCATGCCTCCAAAGGGCGCGGCTGCAGACGTCGGATTGATGTCGTTGATTCCGATGATCCCGAAGTCGAGTGCCTCGAAAGTGCGGAACGCGCGCGCGATATCGCGGGTGTAGATATAAGCTGCCAGGCCATACTCGGTATCGTTGGCCATGGCGATCACCTCAGATTCATCCTCGAATGGAATGATCGGCGCGATGGGACCAAAGGTCTCCTCACGATAGATCAGCATATCGGGCGTCACATCGGTCAGAACCGTCGGCGCATAAAAATGACCGCGATCCAGTCCGCCATCGCTCAGGCGACTGCCGCCACAGGCGACTCCGGCGCCACGATCCCGGGCATCTTCCACCTGGCGTGACATCTTCTCGACCGCTGCCTCGTTGACCAGGGGACCGATGGCCACGCTTTCCTCCAGACCGCTGCCGACCTTCAGCTTGGCAACACGTTCGGTGAGCGTTGCAACAAACGGTTCCAGATTGGCGCGATGCACGAAGATCCGGTTGGGGCTGATGCAAGCCTGTCCGGTGTTCAGGAATTTCACGAGCTGCGCGCCCTTGGCCGCGTGCACGGGATCGGCATCCTCGAAGACCAGGAACGGCGCATGCCCGCCCAACTCGCACGACACCCGCTTCATGTTGGCTGCGGCCTTGCCGGCCAGCATCTTGCCCACCGCCGTCGAGCCGGTGAACGTCAGCTTGCGCACCTTGGGGTGGCTCACGAAGACGTCGCCCACGGGCTTCGGATCGCTGCAGGTCACCAGATTGACGATACCCTTGGGCACGCCGGCGTCCTCGAACACGCGCATCATGGCCATGGCTGTCAGCGGTGTGGCTTCGGCCGGCTTCAGAACAACGGTGCAGCCGGCTGCCAGCGCGGGCGCAACCTTGCGGGTGATCATCGAGACCGGATAGTTCCAGGGCGTGATGGCGGCCACCACACCGACCGGCTGACGGATCGCCAGAAACCGCTGATCGCGACGTGCTGATGGAATCGTACGCCCTTCGATCCGCTTTGCTTCCTCTGCGAACCAGGAAAGGAAATCAGCGCCATAGCCCACCTCGATCGTTGCCGCGCGCAGGGGTTTACCCTGCTCAAGCGTCATGGTGCGGGCAAGTTCGTCGCGCCGTTCCAGCATGATCTTGTGGGCGCGCGACAGAATGGCCGCACGTTCATAAGCCGTCGTTCCGGCCCACCCGGCAAACGCCGCATGTGCCGCCTCGACAGCCTGTGTCGCCTGCTCGGCACCGCCATCGGCAACACGTTCCAGCAGGGAACCATCAGCCGGGTTGGTCACATCAAAGTTACGGTCGGCCTCCAGCCAGGCACCATCAATATACATGCATAGATCTCCAGTATTTGCGCCCGGCTCCTAACACACCACGCGCAGGTCAGCCATGGGCGGCCACATCAAGCACGAGTTGGGGCAAGTGGCCGATATCGCGCAGAGACGACTTCAGGCGTCTCCGGACGGACCGTTGCAAGACGCTGACATCGATGCGGCTGCCGGGCGTTCTGCCTGCAGCAATGTCATCAAGCTGCTGGCGCAGAATCAGCTCCAGAAAGAGCTCCTGGGCCGACGAGAAACGCTCCAGGTCGCCACTTCCCATCAGGCCAAGCTCCGCGACAGCCGCAAGCCTGGCACGTGTCCCCAACGCTTCAACACCATGGCGCAAGGCCATCGCACGTGCGCCCGCCACGATGGGAAACAGGCCATTGAGTTTCAGGTCTAGACGGCCGTCCTGTGTCCGGAACCTGCCCAAAAGATCCAGAGGAGGCCGGTAGTCCATGATTTCCGCTGCCATCATGCGCGGCAACATCGGTCTGGCGGCCTCGCGCAGCGCATGCGCACGCAGGTCATCGACCAGCTCACGATCTCCATGCACGCGAACCAGATCAAAGAAGATGTCAACGTTCAGCAGACTCGAACCATCACCACGACGCGACCAACCTTCAACGACAGAACGCCACTCCGACAGGGAACGACACCATGGTTCCCGGGATGCCATCACGCCGCCCTGGCAATAGGGCAACCCGGCCGCATCCAGCAGGTCGGTCGCGCGTTTCGCGGTATCCATGAGCGCGCCTTTGTCCGCGCCGTCCTCCACGACAATCGCGTTGTCCTGATCACCGGCCAACAGTGTCTCACCGCGCCCGGCAGAGCCCAGGACAAGCAGCGCATAGCGGGGCAGAACGTGGCCGAACTCGACCTCGGCCAGTTCCATCGCCCGTCGCGTCAGATCGCGATAGATCCCCGCTACGATGGCGGCAATGTTCGAAGCCGCAACCTGGTCGGCAAGAAGACCCTGGGCCAGAGCAACAAGCTTGTCATGCGCTGCCTTCAGGTCTGCCCCCGTGGCAGCCGCGCGCAGTTCATCCCCGATCACGATTGCATGGACCGTGCGGTGTTTGACGAGCGCCCGCGATGTCACGATGCCGCAGATCAACTCGTCGTCGTTGCTCACGACCAGATGAGACAGCCCAAGCCGGGTCATGCGGCCGATCGCAACATGGAGAAAGTCTTCATCACAGATTGTGAAAAGCGGAGAAGACATCACATCCCCACAAGCATGGCCAAGCGCGGTTGCACCGTCCTGGGCAATCGCGCGCAGGGCATCACGTGCCGTCACGATCCCTGTGGCTTGCGCACCATCATGGGGCCTGACAAGGACCGACGAGATGTTGCGCGCCATCATTTCCGCAATTGCCTCGTGCAACGGCGTGTCGGCGGGCACAATCACGGGTTCGGGCGTCATGACCTCGCGCACCCTGTGCCGATAGAGATAGGGGTCGATGCTTGCCAGCAGGCCGGCTGTCATCCGCCCTCCCCGACCGCATGCCAACCGGCCCGCGCCTGTCGTGCACGCAACCCACTTGCCTTGCGCGAGAACGCCCACGCTTCGTCCAGCGTGGTGATACCTCGGTCCTGCAACAGGGGAATCAGCTTGCCGAAGAGATCGGCAGCAACCAGTGCGTCACCCAATGCGGTATGACGACCAACGATATCGACTCCGTATCGTCCAGCAACATGGTCAAGATCAAGCTGTTCCATGCCAGGCTCAAGCGCAGCTATCAGTTGGCCGGTATCAAGAGAGAGCGGACTCTTCCAGGGCACACCCCTGCGCTTGGCCTCTGCTTCCAGAAGCGCAAGATCAAACCCGATATTGTGACCCAGCACGACACGCCCTGCCGCCGTGTCAGCCAACCACGCAAGTTCCCCGGCAATGTTTCCGGCATCGGCAACCATGGCGTCATCGATGCCGTGAATTGTTGTTGATCGGGCCGGAATCGGAACATCCGGCTTCACCAGCGTGTCGCGGTTCTCATGAACAAACACGCGCCCGCCATGGGCCAGAACTGCACCGATCGACACAATGCGGTCCTGCGCGGGGTCAAGCCCGGTGGATTCACAATCAAACACCAGCAATGGCAGGTCATCCAAGGGCGTATCGGGATTGGCCGGTTCCGCCTGGGGCAAAACATCGTGCAAGCTGAGATCGTGTTCGACCTTTTCCTCGTAGGGGCTTGCGTTGACACCTTCGAACATCGCGACAAATCCACCGCTTGTATGCATCAGCGCGATGGTTGCCTGAAGTTCACGATCATCGGTTGTCTTCACGGCGGTCGTGACGGCGTGTTGCTGGCTCATGGCATTGCGAACTGCCGAACCGAGGCTGTCGCGGCGAAGTGCTGCGTAAACACTGGTGCCCGGTGCAATGGCGCTTGTCGGCAGGATCTTTTTCGCAGCTGCGTTGACCAGACTGACCAGGCCACGATCGGTCACCACAAGCATGGCGGCAGGAAGGGCGGCCAACACGGAGGTCAAACGTTCTTCTGCAAGGGAAAGCTGGGCCTGCCGCTTATGCAGCACATGATCCAGGGTACTTGCGAGTTGAGAGAGGTCGTTGCTTTCGATGGTGCCATCGACCTGGGAGGCGAACGACACCGCCGCGTTTTTGGCCAAAAGGAGTGCGCCCCGCATGCGCTGCAGATCCTGACGCCATGTCCGGATCTGATCGATGGCAAACCAGAAGGCACCGATCAGGGCGACCAGACAGATCCCGGAAATCACTGTCGTTTGGCTCTGCTCGCGAGTTGCTGCCGAAGCGAAGACAAGTGCAAGGAGAATGCCGGCTGCCAACGCGGCAACGGCCATGGCAATCAGGAGACCACGAAGGTCATCGGGGCGTTTGCGATGGGGTCGTTGAGCCATCAGGCACTCCAAGGGGTCAGGCGGTCCTCTTTTCAGACATCGCCCGCCAATCCTCGCACACCGTGTCGCGATCAATCCGGGTACGCAACTGCTCGCGGATATCACGCCAGCGGAACCGGATGGAGTTCGTCACGATCTCCTCGTCTTCCTTTTTGTATTGATCGATCACAGGTGCATTCTGGATCAGTGCCGCTTCGCTGCGGGCAAAAGCGAGGCGGCCTTCCCAGGTCTCTGACCAGTCGGTATGGGCCAGACGGTTCCGAAACGCCTCCAACACCTCAGCAGGCACGGCCTGACCGCCTCCCTCCGGCAAACCCTGTTTGTGGCCTTCCACCAGGCAATGTTCGGCCAGCGCGGCGCTCTGGTCAGGCGTCATCCGCGTCCCCTGATCCGCCGTCGCTGCAGCAAACACCGCCAGATCACACAGACATTCACGAAACTGCTTCTCGACCGCCCCCCGAATGGCTTCGGAAAAGACCCCGTCTTCGAAGTATCGCGTGAACTGGGTGCCCATGCGCGTCTTGAGGTAACCATAGAGCGCGGTCTGGGCAACATACGCAGACCGCGTGCCGGTGAATTCCGCCAGCCTGTCCACCGAATCAATGCGCTGGGTCTGGAACCGTATCGCCAGGGTGCTGAGCGGGCCCGGCAAGCGCGAGAGTAGTCTGGCAATCACGGTATGGCTCCAAAGGCTTCAAACTACGGCACTTTTCGAGTATAATCGTTGCATCTGTCACATTCTAATGCTGTCTGATCGGGGCTTGGTATCAGACAGGTTTTTATACGGACGGCGTGGCAGCGTCCTTTTTGGGGAGAGGGGCATGTCGGAAGACAAGGCCGCTAGGCGGAAGATCCACTGGAAGAAGACGTCGCGCTTGACGTACATCGTTCTGGCCATCTGGTTCACATTCGGATTCATCGTTCCCTGGTTTGCCAAGGAGCTTGATGCCTTTTCGTTCCTTGGGTTCGAACTGGGCTACTACATGATCGTTCAGGGTTCGCTCATTGTCTTTGTCTTGCTGATCATCGTTCAGAACATGATCCAGGACAAAATCGACGATGAGTACGATGCCGGGGGAGCGGACCAATGAGCAACAAGAGTTCCAGCTTCATCGATAATCTAGGGAAGGTGTACGCACTTTATACCCTGGGTTTCCTGGCTTTCTTCGCCATCATGGCGGTTCTGGAAGTGTTCGGCGCGGGTGCGCGTCTGATCGGCATCCTGTTCCTTCTTTTCACCATCGTCATCTATGCCGCCATCGGCTTCCTTTCGCGCACCATGCAGGTCGACGCCTACTATGTTGCCGGGCGTGAGGTTCCGCCGCTCTACAACGGTATGGCGACAGCGGCTGACTGGATGTCGGGCGCTTCGTTCGTTGCCCTGGCAGGCGGCATCTACTTCGGTGGATACCCCTATCTGGGCTTCATCATTGGCTGGACCGGCGGTTATGTGCTGGTGAACGCGCTGATGGCACCCTACCTGCGCAAGTTCGGTTGCTACACGGTGCCTGACTTCATCGGCACCCGCTACGGTGGCAATCTGGCGCGCTTCTGTGCCGTTATCGTTCTGGTGGTTGCGTCCTTCACTTATGTGACGGCCCAGATCAACGCCACGGGTACCATTGCCTCACGCGCCCTTGCCATCCCGTTCGAGCTTGGGGTCTGGTTCGGTCTGCTGGGCATCCTGCTCTGCTCCATGCTAGGCGGCATGCGCGGTGTGACGTGGACACAGGTCGCGCAGTACATCGTGCTCATCATCGCCTATCTGGTGCCGGTGATCTGGATGTCGAACGCCCAGGGCTTCGGCATCATTCCACACTTTGGATACGGCGATGCCGCGCAACGCATTGCCGAACTGCAGGCTGAGTACGGCCTTGAACCTGCCGCAGCAGCGGCCCAGGAAGCGATGGGGTCCCTCAAGGTTCTGACCACACCGCATTTCGATCCACAGGGCGGTTTCCAGTCCTGGCAGTTCGTCACGCTGGCGCTCTGCATGATGGCTGGTACGGCATCCCTGCCGCACATCCTGATGCGTTACTTCACCACCCCTTCCGTGCGTTCCGCGCGCAAGTCGGTGGCCTACTCGCTGTTCTTCATCTTCCTGCTGTACTTCACGGCGCCGGCGCTTGCCACGCTCACGAAGCTTCAGCTTCTTGATCCCACGCTTGCCACGGCGGTGATCGGCCAGTCGGTCGACTCGGTTCTGGCACTCGACTGGATCCAGAACTGGATGGAAGTCGGAATGGTCGGCATTGTCGACTCCAACGGCAACGGAACAGTTCAGCTCAACGAGTTCTTCATGCGGCCCGACATCGTCGTGCTGGCGACCCCTGAGATCGCCGGTCTGCCGTATGTGATTTCCGGCCTGGTTGCTGCCGGTGGCATGGCTGCGGCCATGTCGACCGCCGACGGCCTGCTGCTGGCGATCGCGAACGCGCTGAGCCACGATCTCTACTACAAGATCATCGACCCCAAGGCCGATACGAAGCATCGCCTGATCGTTGCCCGTATCCTGCTGCTGGCGATCGGTGCTGCGGCAGCGCTCATTGCGTCGCTGCAGTTGACCGGGATTCTGGGTGCGGTGGCCTGGGCGTTCTGTTTCGCCTGTTCGGGCCTCTTCTTCCCCCTTGTCCTGGGGATATGGTGGAAGAGAGCGAACAGACAGGGCGCGGTTGCCGGTATGGCAGCCGGGTTCATCGCTGGTTCGGTGTACCTCTACTATGTCTACACCGGTGGCACCCCGCTTTGGGGTATCGATCACCTGCGCTTTGGTATTATCGGCATGCCGGTATCGCTGATTGCCATGGTGGCGGTGTCGCTCATGACGCCGGCACCGGATGCAGAGATCCAGGCCATGGTTGACGAGACACGTATCCCGACAGGCGATACGATCCTCGCAGAAAACCACTAGTTGGCCTGAAGCTGACGTTCGGGGCAGGGTGGAGACACCCTGCCCCGTCTGTTTTTGAGGATTGAGAAAGAGAGCCCGGATTCATGGAAAGCCTTGCCAGCGTCCTGCCCTGGTGGGTTGTCGCACTCGACTACCTGCTGGGCATCATCATGTGGACCCTGATCGGCAGGGCGGCCATGAACCTCTTTCTGCCGATCCAGTCGGACTTCTTCTTTATGAAGGCCTTCGTGAAGATGACCGATCCGTTCCTCAAGGCCTTCAAACCGATCACACCGGGCTTCCTGGTCGAACCCCTGATCCCGCTCTACGTGGCATGGTTCTTCTTCATCATCCGGTTCTATCTGGTCCCCTGGCTCCTGGGCTACTCCGTCCTGGGCATGCTTTCCTTCCCGCTGGAAGGCGAAGTTGCCGCTCTGCTCTGGGACATGTTCGGCTCAACCTCCGAACCACAATGATTGCGAATCGTTCTCATCTTGTTTAATCAGGACCGGTACCAACCGGGAGAACAGTATGCAATCGGCTTCAGATCGCTTTCAGGACGTTGTCACCTCGGAGGAAGAGATTCGGGCCGTCCTGGGTAACGTCTACCCCGGCGCCGATACCAAGGTGATCGACCATCTCGACGATATCTGCCGGATGTTCATCGAACGCTCGCCCTTTTCCATCATCGCATCAGGCGGCGGTTCTGGTGATGTTGACCTTTCGCCCAAGGGTGATCCGGCCGGATTTGTGAAGGTGCTGGACGCCCATACGCTGGCCATCCCCGATCGGCCCGGCAACAACCGGCTCGACACCTTCCGCAACATCCTGCGAGACCCCAAGGTCGGCATGATCTTTCTGGTGCCCGGCCGCAAGGACACGCTGCGCGTCGGTGGTCATGCCCAGATCGTGCGCGATTTGGCCTTGCGTGAATCCATGGCCGTCCAGGGCAAGGTCCCCGACTTTGCCATTGTCGTGCATGTCGAGCGCGCGTTCTTCCACTGCGCCAAGTGCGTGGTGCGCTCGAACCTCTGGAATCCCGACCAATGGCCCGATCTCACCGGCGCGCCGAGCCTGGCGGCGGCCATCGTCCAGCATGCAAAGCTGAAGATGGACGTGCAGAAACTGGACGACGAACTCACCGACGACGAGAAAACCGGGCTCTACTGACAGCAGCCAAAAGGGTCCTGTTCGCGGCTCCGACTCAGTGTTTGCCCGCCAGAACCAGACCCGTGGCCTCATTGGTCGCCAGGGTCAGAGCACGCATGTCTTCGGGCTCGAGATTGTGCAGATTGGTCTTGCCCGTGCAACGCGCCATCATCGAGGCTTCGCCCGATGCAGCCTTGAGGATGTTGTGGACCGCATGACCACGCTCTTCCTCGGAATAGTCCGGAGCAAAGGCCAGTTCGTGATCACCCACGATTTCGCCACCGGCTGCCAGGGCAAGGGTCATGCCCATCAAGACCGACTTTGCGCCCATGCCGATGATCTTTGCTGCGTCCGTGCCCGAGCGCATACCACCGAACCAGAGGATGTCGATCTCCTCTTCTCTGTTCAGGCGCCGCAGGATGGTGATGGTCTCGCGCATCATGCTGAGATCGGGCGGGCCGGCCAGTTCGGGCCAGTCGCGACCCACGGCAGGACTGCCATTGACCAGCAACACATCGAACTTGTTCTCAAGGCCAAACACGATGGCATCTTCCAAGGCTTCATGGTGTGAAACCGAAAGTCCCAGGAGCTGATCCTCGTGCAGGCGCGCCACGTTCTGCGGCGCTTCAAAGCGCGGACCGACAACATGGATCTGGCCCGCGGCCTCCGCACTCGGCGCAATCTGTCCCGGCAGGACAAGCTGCAGCCACGGCGTGTCGTCGCCCAGGGGCTGAACCCCGATGTAACCGGCAGAAGAGCCCTTGAGACCAATCGCCACACCGGCCTTCACCGATGCAGGCGCATTGTCGAAACCGGTCGCAAAGAAGGGCTGTTCAACCTCCATGCGCCCGAACCCGAGATCGGTCGAGACCCGACAGGCCTCACGATAGGGATCGATCACCAGACGGGACAGGTTCGCGGGCAGAAACACCACGTCATCAACCGTCGCGGGGCGGTCTTCAGGGAAGGGATTTTCCCTGGGTTTCATGCGCTTGGCGAGCATCTTGGCCTGGCGCGCCACATCCGTCTTGTCCATGCGGGCCATCAGGAAGATGTCTTCGCGGTTCTGCACGGAATAATCGGCCGACCCGGTCTCGGCATCGCAGCGATAACACCGTGCAGCCTCGTCGCGGGCTTCTTCCCACGTATAGGTCGATTCAATCTCGGGGAACTCGACGGGATTCTCGCCCACACCATGGAACTCGGGATGGTGCAGCGCGTTGATTTCCCAGTTGAGGTCCTGGGCCACCGGCACGCGGCGCGTACGCCAGGGCGTACGGTACGTCACCGGGCTTTCATCACCATCCAGGAACGAACGAACATAATAGGCAACACGCTGGCCATGGCTCATCGCCATGACGATGGTCGAGCCACCAAAGGCACCATCACCGGCAGCAAACACCTTGGGATCACCCGTGCGCATGTTGTCCCATTCGGTGTTGACCCGATCGGAACCCATCAGGGCCTTGGTGGAGGCATCGTCGCAGTCGCCAAACTGGCCCACAGCGGCAATCACCATGCCGCAATCGATATCATGCTCGGACCCTGCAATTGGCTCGGGCCGACGGCGGCCATCCGCATCAGGCTCACCCATGCCGGTCTGGACGCAACGCAGCTTCAGATTGTCATCACCATCAGTGATCACTTCGACCTGTTGGGTGTTGTAGACAAACTCGATGCCTTCCTCGATCGCACCTTGCAGCTCGATCTTGCGCGCAGGGATTTCATCGGGGCCGCGGCGATAGACCACCTTGACGTGTTCGCAGCCGGGCAGACGCAGCGCGGCGCGGCAGGCATCCATGGCAACGTCGCCGCCACCGATCACGACGACCTCCTTGGGCATCTGGGGGCGTTCGCCGCCGTTGATGCGGCGCAGGAACTCCACGCCGTCCACGACACGGCTGTCGTCCTCGCCGGGAATGCCCATCTTTTTGCCCCACCAGGAACCGATGGTCAGCACCACGGCATCGTGGCGTTCCTTCAGTTCTTCCAGCGAGACATCGCGACCAAGGCCGGTATTGGTGTGGATCGTCAGGCCCGGGCAGCGCGCCATCAGACGGTTCATGTCTTCTTCAATGGTGCCCACGGGTAGGCGGAAGGCGGGGATTCCCCAGATCATCATGCCGCCGGCACGGTCGGTCATCTCGTAGACATCGACCTTGAACCCGGCCACAGCCAGATCGTGTGCCGCGACCAGACCGGCAGGGCCAGCACCGACAATGCCGATGCTCTGCTCGCGCGTCACCGGAGCAGCCTCAGGCTTCCAGGTCGCGCCCAGCTTCTCCATCACGAACCGCTTCAGATTACGGATCTGCAAGGCACCATCACTGGCTTCACGACGGCAGGCCGGCTCACAGGGCGCATCACATACACGCCCGCAGATCGAGCTGAACGGATTGGTCGCCGTGATCGCTTCGAACGCCTCGTCGAACTGGCCGTTCCAGATATAGCCGATATAGGACGGTGCGTCCGTGCCGACGGGGCAGGCAATCTGGCAGGGTGCGGGAACATAGTGTTTGTCGCCTGTCGCACCGATCTGCTCGGTCGGCATCAGGTTCGCGCTATTGTCACTCATCGTAATCTCTCTCAACCCGCTTCCTGGAACACGTCGGCATTCCGGCGCTCAGGTTCATAGGGCAATCCGGTGATTTCGGCCGCTTCAGGCGTCAGGGCGACCAGATCGTCGCGCGACAGGCCGGTCACGTTGCTGTGGCCCAGGGCCTTGGTGATGGCAGCGATCTGCCAGCGCACGCTCTCGAGGAACGTAAAGATATGCTGAGCCTCGACCTTGGACTTGTAGCGTTTCTCGTGCTCGGGGTCCTGTGTGGCAATGCCGGTCACACACTGGCCCACATGGCACTGCATACAGGCGATACAGCCGCCAGCAATGATCGCTGCCGTGCCCAGGGCAATGGCATCGGCACCCAGGCACAGACCCTTCACCGCTTCGATGCCATCACGGATGCCGCCCATCAGGACGATCTCCAGATCATCGCGCCGGCCGATGCTGGCCAGTGCGGTCTCGGCCTCGCAGATCGCGGCAAGCGTGGGAATGCCGACATACTCCATGACCTCGGCACCGCCGGCACCGGTCGAACCCTGCATGCCGTCCAGTTCCACGAAATCAAAGCCGTCCTTGACCGCAATCTTGATGTCGTCGTGGATACGACCCGCGCCCAGCTTCACACTGACCGGCAGACGGTAGCCCGTTGCCTCGCGCAGTTCCTCGACCTTGATGACGAGATCATCGGCACCCAGAATATCGGGATGACGTGACGGAGAACGCAGATCGATTCCTGCGGGAATGCCGCGAATTTCGGCGAGTTCCTTGGTCACCTTCTTGGCCATCAACTGGCCGCCAAAACCGGGTTTTGCACCCTGGGAGATATAGATCTCCAGACCGTCGGCACGGTTCATGTCGTGGATGTTCCAGCCCAGGCGTCCGCCCAGCATCTGGAAAATCAACTGGCCCGCCGCATCGCGCTGGGCATCACTCATGCCACCCTCGCCCGTG
>CALIUG010000114.1 GCA_938048755.1 uncultured Alphaproteobacteria bacterium | reverse complement strand
CGAGGGTTCCCATGAGGAACTCGACAATGTCGGCGACGAATACCGCCGCCTGCTGCACGCCTATTTCGACTCCCGCAGCAGTGCCTGATTCCAGCATCCCGACAAACAAGGGTGTGCGAAGCCGGGCGTTGACCGGCATCGTCCTGTCGGTCTGTGCCTACTACATCCTCGATATCTGCGACGGCCTCTCGAAGATGATGACCGGCGACCTGCCGGTCATCGAGATCGTTGCCGCCCAGTATCTGGTCAACTTTCTGCTCGCGCCTTTTTTGCTGGGTGCGCGAAACCTGAAGAACCTTCCTGCCCAACCAGACCTGAAGCTGCTGATGGTGCGCTCGCTATGCATCCTGGCCAGCAGTCTTTGTTTCATGTGGGCGATCAAGAGTCTGCCGCTGGCCGATGTCGTCGCGATCAGTTTTGTGGCGCCGTTCATCGTGACCGCACTGGCTGCCGTCTTTCTTGGCGAAACGAACTGCATCCTGCGCTGGATCGGCTGTGGTGTTTCGTTCATCGGTACCATGGTGATCCTGAGGCCGGGCATCGAGGCCGATGTTGTGACCGCGCTGCTGCCGCTTGGTTATGCGCTGTTCTTTGCGATCTATCTGGTGATGACGCGATATGCCAGCGCACGCCGCAATGCGCGAACCCTGCTGGGCATGAACGGCCTGGTGGGCAGACCGATTGTGCTGCTGCTCCTGCCCTTCATCGGCATTCTTCCCACAGGCCTTGATTTCGGCATGCTGATTGTGATCGGGCTGGTCACCTTGCTGGCTCACCTGCTGATCATCCAGGCCTATTCGATGGCGCCGGCCTCCCTGCTGGCGCCGTTCCAGTACCTGGAAATCCTGGGCGCAACAGCCGTAGGCTACATCATGTTCAACGAGATGCCGGATGCATGGGCATGGGCCGGCATTGCGCTCATCATCGTCACCAGCGCGCTGGTTACCTGGTGGGAAGCCCGTTCGCCCCGTCACAACCATGCGGAGTCGGGCTCCTGACCCGCCTCTTCACCCCTGCAAGCAGGCGCATTCGGTGACCGTCACACCGCCCGTTCTGCCGCCAGCGGCATCACGTCACCGGCATGCCCCGGTAACGGCCATCGGCCTGTGGATGATCGCGGCGCTGCTGTTTGTCTCCCAATCGGCGATCCTGAAGTGGCTGGCCGACGACTATCACTTTTCCGAAATCCTGTTCGGCCGTTCGGCCGTTGTGGTGATCGGCACCGTGATCCTGCTGGCGCGCGGTGACGGCATCACCGCACCCTTCCGCACAGCCAAGTTCAAGCTGCACCTGATGCGGTTCCTCTGTTTCACCGTGGCCCTGGCATCCTTCATCCAGGCGGTGCGCGCCATTCCCCTGGCCGACGCGACAGCAGTCAGCTTTGCGGCACCGCTTTTCATGACCGCGCTGAGCGTTCCACTGCTGGGCGAAAAGGTCGGCATCCGTCGCTGGAGTGCGATCCTGATCGGCTTTGTCGGGGTGCTGGTGATCGCCAACCCGTCGACCGGAATCTTCGAGATGGCCGCGCTGTGGGCGTTGATCTCGGCCCTTGGTTACGCTCTTGCCATCATCATCACACGCATGGTGACCAAAACCGACAACACGGTCGTGATCGTGTTCTGGCTGAATGCGCTCTACGTCATCACCATGCCGGCGTTTGCGCCGTTCTTCTGGGTGATGCCGACCTGGACTGATCTTGGCCTGATGTTCGGCTGCGGCCTGATCGTGCTGGTGGCCCAGCTGATTGCCGTGACTGCCTGCACGCTGGCACCGCCCCAGGTTCTGGCGCCGTTCGACTACACCGCGATGATCTGGGCGACCCTGCTGGGCTTCATCGTCTGGGGTGATCTGCCGAGCTGGACCGTGGTCGGCGGCGCCGCGATCCTGATCGCCAGCGGTATCTACATCCTGATGCGCGAAGCCAAACTCCAGCGCGAGGGGAAGGATTCCTCGTAACGGCGGGTAGGCTGGATCAAGCAGCCTGGCAAGGAAGGAATGCACGCGGAGCCGCAGAGGACGCGGAGGGTTTCGGCGCGGAACCGTCTGGCCATCACGCCCATCGTCGGATCGCAACATCTGGAGTGGGTCGCCCTGCGATCCCGAACACGACATTTCGGATGACCCGTAGTGCCGGAGTGGAAGCTCGAACTCCGCGTCCTCCGCGACTCCGCGTGCAGAATCCTTCTCAGCATACAGGGGTCAGGATCCTGGGAGTTCTTCGCTGAACGATCGAGGCCCCGGATCAGCGCGGCGTTGCCGCTTGTCCGGGGTGACACATCATGGCCGACCTCAGTCGTCGAGCAGGGAGTCGTAGAAGGGGTCGGCGGAGGTGGTTTCGACCAGCTTGCCGCGCTCGATGATGAAGAAGCGGTTGGCGATACCGTCCACGAAACGGCGGTCGTGACTGACCATGATGCAGGTGAGTTCACGCGTCAGGATCTCGTCTTCGAGCCGCTCGCGGCCGTCGACATCCAAGTGATTGGTCGGCTCATCGAGGATCAGCAGGTTGGGCTCCTCGAACTTCAGCAACAGGAACAGAAGACGTGCGCGTTCACCACCCGACAACGTGCCGATCTTGCGGGTCTGTTCGACATGGGGAAAGCCGGCATTGATCAGTTCGGAGCGCACGCGCAGATCCGGCACCGGGAAGCGGCTGGCAAAGAAACGGAACATTGGCTGGTCGTCGGGCAGGCGCGAGAGATCCTGATCGAAGTAGCCGGCAAGAACCTGCGGATTGAAATAGACCTCCGCCTTCTCGGCGATACGGTCACCGTGGTTTTCGTACTCTGCCATCAGGTGGCGCAGGAAGGTCGATTTGCCCGAACCGTTGGCACCCAGAATGACGGCACGATCCCCGCGCCCCAGAGTCAGGCGCTCGATGTTGATCAGCGGCGTGCCGTCGGGAGCGGCGATGGGGCAATGGTTGCAGCGCACCAGAATGTTCGCCTGGGCCTCACGTTCGCGCAGTTCCAGACGACGCCGGTCCTCGGGCGCGATATAGGTTACTTCGCTTTTCTTCTTTTCGATGCGCCGCTCGATGCTGCGTGCGCGTTTGGAGAATTTTTCGTTGTCCCACTGCCTGCCCCAGAACGCGAGGCGTTTGGCGCTGCGATCCAGGCGCTTGATCTCGGCCTCCTCGGCCTCGCGCGCACGCGCCGTGGCAAGGTCATGCTCCAGCAGAAGCTGGCGCGCACGGGTGTAGTTGCCGGGGAAATCAAACAACACGGCATCGCGCAGGAACATAGTGCGGTTGGTGCAGCGATCCAGCACCTCGCGATCATGGCTCACCATGATGAGGGGGCCGCGCACCTCATCTTCTAGCCAGCGTTCCAGATGGAGAATCTTGGCAAGGTCGAGATGGTTGGTCGGCTCATCGAGCAGCAGGAGATCGGGCTCAGGAAGGCGCGCACGGGCGATCAGCGCCAGACGCTGCCAGCCCCCCGAAAGCTTGCCCACGGGCCGGTCGTGAAATTCGTATGGAAAGGCGAGCGAGTTCAGGACGACGTCGACCTTCCAGGACTCGCTGTCGCGTGCACTTTCGGGCAGCGCTTCGAGAAGGGCGTCGCGCAGCGGGAGTGCGAGCAGTTCCGTCGGCACTTCCTGTTCAGACATGCCCATGGTCAGGCCCCTGCGCAGGGCGATATCACCGGCATCCAGTTCCATGCGACCGGCCAGCGCGGCCAACAGGGTCGACTTGCCGCTGCCGTTGGCGCCGACCAGGCCGATGCGGTCGTTCTCGCCCACGGTGAACCCGGCGTCACGCACCGGAGGTGCGACGCCGTGGGAAACCGTCAGTTGGGACGCGATGAGGAGTGACATGCAACAGGACCAGTGATCGGGGCCGTTGTTTACACCAGATGGATGCAGAGCCAAACCACCGGCATGGCCCCGCACGTGCGAAGGACATGGCGGAAGCATTTCAGGTTGGCTATGGTTTCCGCGCCCGCAACCCCGAGGAGCCTGCCATGAGCGATCGCGTTCACACCCACGTCAACGGACGGATTTTTGAGATCACCCTGGACACCCCCAAGGCCAACGCCATCGGGGCAGAGGTGAGCCGTGCCATGAACGACGCGTTCATCCGGTTCCGTGATGATCCCGACTTGTGGGTGGCAATCCTGACCGGCGCAGGCGACCGGTTTTTCTGCACCGGCTGGGACCTCAACGACGGCGCCGAGGACGAGCCCGACAAGGATTTCGGGCCCTATGGCTTCGGCGGTGTGTCGGGCATGTTCGACCTGACCAAGCCGGTCATCATGGCGATCAACGGCTAT
>CALIUG010000113.1 GCA_938048755.1 uncultured Alphaproteobacteria bacterium | reverse complement strand
CTGCATTACCTGCTGCCCTTCGTGATTGTCGGGCTGGTGGTGCTGCATCTCTGGGCGCTGCATCACAAGAAGTCGAACAACCCGCTGGGCATCGACTACAAGGGTCCGCAGGACTTCATTCCGTTCCATCCCTACTACACGATCAAGGATGCGTTCGGCGTGGGTGTCTTCCTGATCGTTTTTGCGCTCTTCCTGTTCTATGCGCCGAACTACATGGGGCACCCGGATAACTACATTCCGGCCGATCCCCTGAAGACCCCGGCCCATATCGTGCCCGAATGGTACTTCCTGCCATTCTACGCGATCCTGCGCGCCATCCCCGACAAGCTGGGCGGTGTTATTGCCATGGGTCTTTCCATCGGCATCCTGTTCCTGTTGCCCTGGCTGGATACCTCGCGAGTGCGTTCGGCGACCTTCCGTCCGGTGTTCAAGTGGTTCTATCTGCTCATGATCGTCGACGTGGCGATCCTGGGTTACGTGGGTTCCCAGCCGGCTGAGGGTGGCTGGATTATCATCGGCCAGCTCGCCACGGCGTACTACTTCATCCACTTCCTGGTCCTGCTGCCGCTCATCGGGTGGTTCGAGAGGCCAAGGCCCTTGCCTGACAGCATTGCCAAGCCGGTCCTTTCCGGCGGTCCGGTCCCAGGCGTGGGCGCAGCCCACGACAAGGCGTGAGGAGAGACATGATGAAACGTTTCATGCCTGTCATTCTGGCACTTTCCTTCGCACTACCTGCTTCGGCACTGGCTGCGGGTGATCAGGAACATCCTGAGTCACGCAACTGGTCCTGGAACGGCATCTTCGGCACCTATGACCGTGAGCAGCTGCAGCGCGGTCTGGAGATCTTCACGGGCCAGTGCATCAATTGTCACGGCCTGAAGTACATCCACTTCCGTGATCTCATGCAGATCGGCCTTTCGGAAGATCAGGCCGAAGCCCTGGCAGAACAGTTCGAAGTCGCCGGCGACCCCGACGAATGGGGCGATCCCACGACGCGCCCCGCCAAGCTGTTCGATGCGTTCCCTGATCCCTATCGCAACGAAGAAGAGGCGCGTGCACTCAACAATGGCGCTGTTCCGCCCGATCTTTCGCTGATGGCCAAGGCACGTCCCGACGGTTCCAACTATATTGCTTCGCTGATGTCAGATGCTGAGTACAACGAAGGCAATCCGACTGATGACGGCCTCTATCACAACAAGTACTTCCCTGGTGGGCTGATTGCGATGGCGCCGCCGCTTTATGAAGGCCTTGGCGTGAATGCCGACGGCAGCGATGCTTCCATCGACGAAATGTCGGATGACATCGCGGCCTTCCTGACCTGGACGGCAGAGCCGCGCCTGGAAGACCGCAAGGGTATGGGTCTCAAGGTGATCCTGTTCCTTCTGGTTCTCACCGGTCTCCTTTACGTCTCCAAACGCAAGATCTGGGCAAACGTCGAGCATTGATGTGACACTGCGTTTGCCGGCACCAGCCCGCTCCTCCGCCCGGCCACCCCAAGCGTACCCTGCGGTGCGTGGCCGGGCGGAGGAGCGGGCTGGCGCAGAAACGCGTGGAAAGGTCTGATGACCGAAACGGTTCTGGGCGTTCTGGGTGGCAGCGGTGTCTATGACATCGACGGCCTCGAGGATGCACGCTGGGTCACGGTGGTAACCCCCTGGGGTGAGCCGTCTGATCAGCTGCTTGAAGGCATGCTGGACGGCCAGCGGGTCGTGTTCCTGCCGCGTCACGGCAGGGGTCACGCCATCAGTCCGACGGGAATCAATGCCCGGGCGAACATCGATGCCATGAAACGCATGGGCGTCACGGATCTGGTTTCCGTGGCTGCCGTGGGCTCGTTCCGTGACGACCTGCCTCCTGGTGCCTTTGTCATCTGTGATCAGTATCTCGACCGCACCAACAGCCGGGAGCGCAGCTTTTTCGGCAATGGCTGCGTCGCCCATGTTTCCTTCGGACATCCGGCCTGTGATCGTCTGAGCGACAACATCGCGGCGGCGGGCAGGGATGCCGGAATCGTCATGACCCGCGGAAGAACCTATCTCTGCATCGAGGGTCCGCAGTTCTCAACCCTGGCTGAATCCAACCTCTATCGCTCCTGGGGTCTGGACGTGGTGGGCATGACCGCCATGCCCGAAGCCCGTTTGGCGCGCGAAGCCGAGATCTGCTACGTCACGGTTGCCATGGTGACCGACTACGATTGCTGGCATGAAGCCCATGGCGCCGTCACGGTCGAGCAGATCGTCGCCGTGCTGCACGAAAATGCCGACAAGGCGCGTTCTCTCGTGAAGGCGCTGGCCGGTCATGTCGCGCGCCGTGATCATCCCTGCAGCAAAGGCTGCGACCGGGCACTCGACTACGCAATCATCACCCAGCCTGAGCAACGCGACCCTGAACTGCTGGGCCGTCTTGATGCGGTTGCCGGTCGGGTACTGGGGTAGCCGCCATGGACCTGAAGAGCCTGATCCGCACCATCCCGGACTATCCCCATGAGGGGATTCTGTTCCGCGACATCACCACGCTTTTTGCCAATGCCCGTGGTTTTCGACGGGCGGTCGATGAACTGGTGCAGCCCTATGCCGGACAGAAGATCGATGCCGTGGCCGGGATCGAGGCGCGCGGCTTCATTATGGGCGGGGCCGTTGCCCATCAGCTTGCGGTCGGCTTCATCCCGGTGCGCAAGAAGGGCAAGCTGCCCTGGGAAACCATTGGCGCCGATTATCAGCTGGAGTACGGCACCGACCGGGTCGAAATCCACCGCGATGCCGTCAAACCCGGTGAACGGGTTCTGCTGGTCGACGATCTGATCGCCACCGGCGGAACCACGCTGGCTGGAATCAAGCTGTTGCGTGAGGCTGGAGCCGAAGTCGTGGGCTGCTCCTTCGTGATTGATCTTCCGGAACTGGGCGGTGCGGCAAAGCTTGCCGAACTGGGCATTCCCTTCCATGCGCTGATGCAGTTCGAAGGTACCTGATGGCTGAACACATCACCGGTGTTGATCATCTCCTGGTCGATTCGGACGATCTGGAAGCCGACCGTGCGGTCTGGCAGCGCTTGGGATTCACCATGACGCCCCGTGGCCGCCATCCCCAATGGGGCACCGGAAACTACTGCGCCATGATGGGGCAGGGCTATCTGGAACTGATCGGTGTCGTGGATCCCGATGAATTTGCGGCCAATGCGGCACGCCGGGGCAGCCGCCGTCAGGGCAAGGGACTCTCAGCCATTGCCCTTGCGACCGACGATGCGCAGGGCGCCAAGACAGAGCTGACCGCCGCAGGTGTTGCCAGTGACGGTCCGAAGAACCTGTCACGCCTGCTGGAAGCCGAGGACGGCACCAGCGAGCCCCGCTTCGACATCCTGCATCTTCCAGGCGAGGCATCACCCGCCATCCCCATGTTCCTGTGTGGCCATCGCACGCCCCATCTGGTGCGCCGGCCGGGCTGGACGGAGCATCCCAACGGGGCACGCGCACTCACCAGCATAGCCGTGCCGGTTGACGATCCGCCTGCCCATGTCGATGCCTATGCCAAGCTTCTGGGGTTGGGTGCCGTTACGCTAACCGACGACATTCTCACGCTTCGTGTCGGTTCCTCGGCAGTCATTCTTGCCCGCCCCGGTGACCTCGCCACCCAATATCCCGATCTGCTGCCAGAACCTGGTGAAGGGCCCTGTCCCGGCGTCGTTA
>CALIUG010000112.1 GCA_938048755.1 uncultured Alphaproteobacteria bacterium | reverse complement strand
TCGGGCCCGCTGACCTTCATGGATGTGTGGGACGCCATGTGCCGCACGATCATGAGTGCCGGCCACCGTCGCGGCGCCATGATGGCGACCATGCGCTGCGATCACCCTGATATCGAGGCCTTCATCGAAGCCAAGCAGGAGGCCGGTCGTCTGCGCATGTTCAACCTGTCGGTCCTGGTGACCGATGCGTTCATGGCCGCCGTGAAGGACGACGACGCCTGGGAACTCCGGTTCAACGGCATGGTCTATCGCACGGTCAGCGCGCGCGAACTGTGGGACCAGATCATGCGCGCGACCTATGCCTACGCCGAACCCGGTGTCATTTTCATCGACCGCATCAACCAGCGTAACAACCTGAACTATTGCGAGACGATCAGCGCGACCAATCCCTGTGTCACGGCCGATACCTGGGTGCATACCAACCGGGGGCCGCGCCGGGCCGGGGACCTGGTGGGCAAGCCCTTCACCGCGCGTGTGGAAGGTGCCGACTGGCCATCGGGGCCGGAGGGCTTTTTCTCCACGGGCCGCAAACCCATCCTGAAACTCACCACGCAACAGGGTCACACAATCGAGCTGACGGCCGACCATCCGGTCGCGCGGGTCGCCGACCGCACACGATATCGCCGGGAGCATGCATGGGTTCCCGCCGGGGATCTGAAGCCGGGTGACGAGATTGTTGTCGGCAACCACCGCGACGCGCCCGAATGGCAAGGCGAGTATGACGGCAATCAGGGTTATCTCCTTGGCCTGTTGATCGGCGATGGCACCCTGAAGGAAGATAAGGCGGTCCTTTCCGCATGGCCCGGCAAGATGGTCTGCAACGGCGGCATCGAGCGCCCCGGCGTTCTGGGTGTGATGGCGGCCGCCGAAGAGGCAGCACGCACGTTGCCGCACCGGAGCGATTTCCGGGGCTGGATGGATGTCCCCGGCAGGGGCGAAGTTCGCCTGGCGCTGGGCGCAGTCAAGTCTCTGGCGCACGATCTGGGCATGGCACCCGGCCACAAGACCATCACCCCGGCAATGGAGCAGGCCTCTTCAGAGTTCTGTTGCGGCTTGCTGCGCGGTCTCTTCGATGCCGACGGCAGCGTGCAGGGTACGCAGGAAAAGGGTGTGAGTGTACGCCTGGCGCAAAGTGATCGCGCATTGCTGGAGACAGCGCAACGGATTCTTCTGCGGCTTGGCATCGCTTCGACGCTTTATGCCAATCGCCGTGCGGCTGGCGCCGCCCTGTTGCCGGATGGCCGCGGTGGGCAGCGCTTCTACGATACCGTAGCGCAGCACGAACTGTTGATTTCCGGCGACAATCTGGCGGTTTACAACGAACGGGTCGGGTTTGCCGATTCCGACAAGGCCTTCGCGTTGGAGCGGGCCCTGAAGGGTTACCAACGCACACCCAATCGCGAAAGGTTTGTTGCCACCGTCGCTACTCTGGAGCCGGCGGGTGAAGCAGAGGTCTTTGACGTCCAGATTCCCGGCGTCAATGCGTTCGACGCCAACGGCCTGCTGGTCCACAATTGCGGCGAGCAACCGTTGCCGCCATATGGCGCGTGCCTGCTGGGCTCGATCAACCTGTCGCGCTTTATCACCGATCCCTTCACCGATGATGCTGCGCTTGATATCGCGGCGTTTGACCGCACCGTCGCATCGGCCGTGCGCATGATGGACAATGTCGTCGATGCCTCGCGCTTCCCGTTGGAGGAGCAGCGTATCGAGGCCAAGGCCAAGCGGCGCATCGGACTTGGTGTGACCGGTCTGGCCGATGCCCTGATCATGATGCAGGCACGTTACGGCAGTCCGCGTGGTCTCGAGATCACCGAGACCTGGATGAAGCGCCTGCAGCGCCAGGCCTATCTGGCGTCTGCCGAACTTGCTAGGGAGAAGGGCCCGTTCCCGCTGTTCGACCGGGAGGCTTATCTCGCCGGTGAGTCCATCATCGAGCTGGATGAGGACGTGCGCGCGGCGATCGCCGAGCACGGCATCCGCAATGCGCTTGTCACCTCCATCGCGCCCACGGGTACGATTTCGCTGTTTGCCGACAATGTCTCCTCGGGTCTGGAGCCGGTCTTTGCCTTCTCCTACACCCGAAACGTGCTGATGCCCGACGGCAGCCGCCGCAGCGAGGAAGTGGCGGATTATGCGGTGCGCCTCTACCGCCGCATGAAGGGCGAGGACGCGCCACTGCCGGACTATTTCGTTGATGCCCAGACGCTGAAGCCCGTTGACCATGTGAAGATGCAGGCTGCGGTGCAGAAGTACATCGACAGCTCGATTTCCAAGACCATCAACGTGCCAGAAGACATCGCCTTCGACGGCTTCAAGGACATCTACATGATGGCCTATGAAACCGGCTGCAAGGGCTGCACGACCTACCGGCCCAACGATGTCACCGGCGCGGTGCTGGAGGTCAAACCGAAGGAATCTGCGGAACCCCAGTTGCCGCTGGATGTGCCCGCCGCAACCACGCCGGACGATGCCTATGCCACCGGCGGTGTGGTCTACATGACGCGTCCGCTCGACCGGCCCGAAGTGCTGCCCGGCCAGACCTACAAGCTGCGCTGGCCCGAAAGCGATCACGCGATCTATCTCACGGTCAACGATGTGGTGCGTGACGGCAGGCGCCGCCCCTTCGAGGTCTTTATCAATTCCAAGAATATGGATCACTACGCCTGGACCCTGGGTCTCACGCGCATGATCTCGGCCGTGTTCCGCCGGGGTGGGGATGTCAGCTTCGTGGTCGAGGAACTCAAGGCCGTGTTCGACCCCCGTGGTGGCCAATGGGTGGACGGGCGTTATGTGCCCTCCCTACTGGCAGCGATCGGCGAGGTGCTGGAAACCCACATGGTCAACATCGGCTTCATCCGCCGCGACACCGACGACAATGTCGAGGTTCTTGCCCGCGCCGCAGGCGAAGGCGGTGGCCAGCGCATGCCGGACTCATGCCCGCGCTGCAGCCAGCCCAGCCTGATCCACCAGGAAGGCTGCAACATGTGCACCTCCTGCGGTTTCTCGAAATGCGCGTGACGGGTCGACATGGCAGGGGATGACATCCCGCCCGAACTGGTGCGCCTGCGTGCCAGCATCGACAACCTGGATGCCGCCATCATTCACCTGCTGGCCGAGCGCTTCAAACTGACTCGTGATGTTGGGGTCCTGAAGGCAAGAACCGCTCTACCGCCGGCCGACCCCGAGCGCGAAACGCGCCAGATCGCCCGGCTGCGCAACCTTGCCGATGAAGCCGGGCTGGAACCGGAGTTTGCCGAAAAGTTCCTGGCCTTCGTGATCGCCGAAGTCCTGCACCACCACGAAACCATCGCACGGTCGCAGTCAGACCAGCCATGACCGCACTCTGGATCATGGTCGCGGGCCCCTATGGCACCAAGGCAACGCCGGAGCAACGCGCAGCAAATCTCAAGGCCTTGAACGCCGCTGCACTTGAAGTCTGGAAGAAGGGCCATGTGCCGGTGATCGGTGTCAACAACGCCCTGCCCATGATCGAAGTCGCCGGTGAAGAACATTATGAGGCGCTGATGATGCCGCTGTCGCTCGCATTGGCGGAACGCTGCGATGCCGTCCTGCGCATCGGCGGTGCTTCCAGTGGAGCGGACAGAGAAGCCGCGTTGATCCGCGATCAGGGAGGGTACGTCTTCACCAGCCTGGAGGAAATCCCGCAAGGCGCGTTGCGAAAGATCTGAAACGCGGGAGCTCCACGACCGTCACGCCACCCGGTCATCCCGTTCCAGCATTCTCTCCAGGGCCTTGCTGACGACGGCATTCAGGCTCAATCCTTCGCGCTGGGCGAACAGCATGGCGCGGCGGTGGAGATCGCGTCCGGGGCGGACATTGAAGCTGCCTTTCAGAGGTTCGTCGGGTTTCTTTCCCTGCTCTTTGCAGAAGGTAAGATAGTCGTC
>CALIUG010000111.1 GCA_938048755.1 uncultured Alphaproteobacteria bacterium | reverse complement strand
ATTGCAGCCTCCAACTGGGGTTTTCCCACCGTTATCCGTTTCGGTCCCGGGCGCATTGCCGAACTGGCTGAGGCCTGCCGTTCCCTGGGGATGGCCAACCCGCTTCTAGTAACCGATCCGGGCATCGTCAATCTTCCGATGATTACCGATGCTGTCGCGGCCAACGCTGCGGCCGGCTTGCCGACGGCCATGTTCTCCGAAATTCAGGGCAACCCGGTGGGATCTGATGTGGAACGCGGGCTCGATATCCTGCGGTCGGGCAACCATGACGGTGTCATCGTGTTCGGCGGTGGCAGCGCCATGGATGCCGGCAAGACCATTGCCTTCATGGCCGGTCAGACCCTCTCCATGTTTGCCTTCGAAGACCGCGGCGACAATTGGACCCATGCCGATCCCAAGGGAATCCTGCCTATCGTGGCGGTGCCCACCACGTCGGGTACGGGTTCGGAAGTCGGGCGGGCCACGGTCATCATTGATGAAAGCGATCACACCAAGAAGATCCTGTTCCACCCACAGATGCTGCCTGGAATCGTGATCGAAGACCCCGAACTGACAGTTGGCCTGCCTGCCAGCATCACGGCCTGGACCGGCATGGATGCGCTGGCCCATTGCCTGGAAGCCTACAGTGCGCCGGGCTATCACCCCATGGCCGACGGAATCGCGCTGGAAGGCATGCGTCTGGTCAAGGACTGGCTTCCTGTCGCCGTGGACGATGGCAGCAACATCGATGCCCGTGGGCACATGCAGATTGCGGCAACCATGGGCGCCACCGCCTTTCAGAAGGGGCTTGGAGCGATCCATTCCCTCTCCCACCCCGTTGGCGCGCTCTACAACACCCACCACGGCCGCACCAATGCCGTCTTCATGCCCTATGTCATGGCCTTCAATCGCGACGCTGTGGCCGAAAAATATGCCACTCTGGCGCGTTACCTTGGCCTTCCGGGCGGCAATTTCGATGCAGTCATGGATTGGGTGCTGGAACTTCGCCGCACCATCGGCATTGAACACACGTTGGCTGAATTGAATGTGGACAACAGTCGCATGGATGAAGTCGTGGCCCAGGCCGTGAACGACCCCACGGCGCCGACCAATCCGGTCGCACTCAATCTGGAAAACCTTGCGCAGCTCTTCACAAACGCGCTTGAAGGAAGGCTCAACTGACCCGATTCAGGACCATAACAAGCACTCTGTGTGCAGCGGTTGTCGTTGCGATCTGCGGCAGCGCGGGTGCAGATGACGATTCCGGACCGATCATCACGTTTCAGGCTGAGAACGATTTCTTCGTTTCCAACGATGATGGCCAATACACCCACGGCATGCAGGCTTCCTGGCTCAGTTCGGCGGACGACGCCGTGCCGGGTCTGGTCATGCGTTCTGCCGAGTGGCTTCCGTTCTTCGATGCCGGTGGTGAGACCCGATACGGATTCAGCATCGCCCAAAGCATGTTCACACCCGATGACATCCGGGCCACCAACCTCCAGGACGATGACCGCCCCTATGCAGGATGGCTGCGCGCGGATATCGGCCTGGTCTCGGACTCAGATGGAGACAGGCTCGACAGGATCAGCCTGTCCCTGGGCATCGTCGGTCCGCAATCCTATGCAGAGGAAACGCAAACCGCCTTTCATGACTACATTGCCGCCCCACGGCCCAATGGTTGGGATCACCAGCTTTCAAACGAACCGGCCATCAATGTCTTCTACGACCGGCTCTACAGGTTACAGGAACCCGACGACATCTGCGGCTCCGGGCTGGAGTGGGACCTGACCTCGCGCGGCTCCTTTGCCCTGGGCAATGTTCTTACCTATGCCGGCATCGGAGCAGAGGTGAGGTTTGGACAGGGATTGGGAAATGACTACGGCACTCCACGGGTCGGCCCCGGCATTGCCGGTGCCGGTTATTTCAGGAAGAGCGATTGGGACGACGTTGCCTGGTATCTCTTTGCAGGCGTTGAAGGACGATTTGTCGCACGCAACATCTTTCTGGATGGCAATACCTTTGCCGACAGTCATTCGGTGTCGAAGAACCCGTTCGTCGGCGAATTTCAGACGGGCGCTGCCGTGACATGGGGACATCTGCGCGTAACCTTCACCCACATCCTGCGAACCCGTGAGTTTGAAGGACAGGATCAACCCGACCAGTTCGGTGCCATAAGCCTTTCAACAGCATTCTGATGACGGAAGAAACCGAGCAAGACAGCGCCAACGAGGCCCTTGAAGAGGTCAGCGATAACAGCCTTTTCGAAAAGATCGTCATCGCGACGATCTGCAGTCTTCTTGTGATCGCCGTTGTCTCGTTGCTCTATTTCGCCAAGGCGCTTCTGCTTCCCATCTTTATGGCTATTTTTCTGGCCCTTGTCCTGCAACCGATGGTGCGCCGTCTCGACATCCTGCGTCTGGGTCGCCCGGTTTCTGCCGGTATCGTCATGTTCTTGGTCGGCGCGGTCCTGACTGTCGGCGCTTACCAATTGACCGCCCCTGCGCTTGATTGGATCAATCGGATTCCCGACATTGCCGACAAGCTCGAACGTGAATTCTGGCAAGTACGCCAGTCCCTGGAGGCGGCCGAGGAAGCTTCGGCACAGATCGAGGAAATCACGCAAGGCGGCAGCGGAGATAACGAAGAGCGCGTCGTCGTTGCCGAAGAAAGCCTCACCAAACGCCTCTTCAGTCATGCGCCGGTCGTTTCCGGGCAGATCGGCATCGCAATTGGCCTGCTGTTTTTCCTCCTGGCATTCGGGCAGGCAACCAGCAACAAGGTCATCTCGGCGTTTGAAACACGTGGAGCAAGGCGTCGGCTTCGCGAGATGATCCGCGAGATTGAGCGCCGGTCGGCGATCTATCTGCGAACCATGACCATGATCAACCTGGGCGTCGGCATTGCCACGACGTTCGCACTCTGGCTTCTGAACGTACCGAACGCAACTCTGTGGGGCGTCATGGCCGCTTGTCTCAATTTCATGCCCTATCTTGGCCCTACCCTGATGATGCTGATCATTGGCATTATTTCGATCATCACGTTTGACCAGCCTCTGGAGATGGTTGCGCCGGTGCTCGCTGGCCTGCCCCACAGAGGTGGTCCACCTTCTATGTTAGAGTCCGGCGGTTATGGTCGCCCTGTTGGGCTGACCGGAGCGTAGCGTAGGGCAGACCTGCAGGGCGCGGCAAGATGGCTTCGGGAGCGGGTGGTTTGTAGCC
>CALIUG010000110.1 GCA_938048755.1 uncultured Alphaproteobacteria bacterium | reverse complement strand
ATTCATGAAGCCTTCTCTCGTTTCCCTTGCTGCTCTGGTGCTGTTGCTGGCCGGCAGCAAGGCCCAGGCACAAACCATCGACTTGGACCCGTTCTCCGGCCAGGCCTTCTGCGGTGGCACAGAGCCGTTCTGGTCGCTTGACTACGAAGACGGGGAGGCGCGGTGGTCGAGTTTCGGCAGTGATGGCTGGCTGGAGTTCCCGCTATCGGGCACGTTCCGTGTTGCCGGCGCGGCTTATGGCCCGATTGTGGTCTGGCGCGGCAATTCCGGGGAAGAAGGAGAGGGTGACTATGTCCTTGTTGCCGAGCCAGCAGAGATTGAGATATCGGAATCCGACGACTTCCTGCCGACCCACATGGCTGTGGTGGTGACACCAAGGGGTGATCTGATGCGAGGCACCTGTTCACTGCCCGCCAGGGCCATCGGCTGGTAGGGTGCCGCAACTGTCGGCTTCCTTTCGGCAGCAACATGGCTGTATGATGCCGCCAACAGGTTCCCCGGAACCGCTTTGGAAATGACGTGGAGATTGCCGATGTTCGCTTTGACCCGACCTGTTTTGCGGACACTTGCCGCATTCTTCCGTCACGAAGAAGGACTGGTGAAGGCTGAGCGTACGCTCCTGACGGGCTGCTTTGTGATGCTCGCAATCACCATTCTGCTGCTCCTGGGCACGGACATTGCCGGCTGGTTCGACATCGAGCCTCCGGTTGAAGACGACGCCTGATTGCATGGGTGGCGATGGCGGTATCGATTGACCGCTCTCTGATACCCTTAGGCCATCCAGTTTCATGCCCCGCTCGCTGTGGAGGTAAGGAATGGCCAAGACTGTAAGGGTTAGTACGCAAGGAATCTCCGACGATTGGGCGAGCTCGACAGGATTGTTTGATCCTGTTGATCGTGGCGAATTGAATCAGGAGCAGGTCTTTGCTGCGCTCTGGCATGCCTCGCAGCATACCGAACCTGCTGGTGAAGATATCTGTCCTCCGCATGTGATGATTGAAGGAGGAGCCGGAAACTTCAGCTTTGTTGGCCAATGCGGAACTCTTTTTTGCCCTGAGATCGATGAGCAGCTTCGTCCTGACGAAGGTGCGAGCCTCGCGTTTGGCATGGTTCGGGAAGAATATCTGAAGGGCTCCTCTAAAACTTCTGCAACGCGTTCATCGATTGGTCAGGCACCGCCGCCCATTGATCGCTCTACAGTGCAACCGGCTCATGGAACTGAGGCCGAACACGGTGATGATTCGCAAAAGGCAAGAAGGATTGCAGGAGTTCTGGGAACCGTCGCGGGCGCAGCGCTTGGTGGTGGCCTAGCCGGCGGTGCCGATGCCGCCCGCGAAACTGCGGCCGGTGCGGTACTTGGAGTGGAAGGAAAATCGTCAGAGACCAGGACAACCCCCAAGACAACCCGGCGCAGGTTCACATGGCGCACCTGGCTGGGGCTTTTCCTTGGCGGCTGTTTTCTGATTACCGGCGTGATCAGCATAGCGGGCATTGAGCAGGCGACGCACAGCAGCAATGAGGAAGATTTCTGGGCAGCACTGATCATCACCGGCGCCCTGTTGCTGATCGGTATCGGCATCACCGTCCTGGCACTCAAGAGTCGCCCCCGGGAAACGATTGGCGAGGATGGGGTCGTAGCCGGTGTGGCCATGGCTCACATCATGAATATGAGCGATCACAGCGACCTCTGGGACGACCCTCACGTTGACTGATGTTGAGCGGTTCAGGTTCCTGAGAGGATCTCGACCCGTATCGGTGTTGGTTGCCCGTCGTTGCAGGGATTGTTCATCTGCGGACAGTTGGAGATGACAGCGAGCGTGCGCATCTCGGCACGCAGTTCCACATGATCGCCAGGGTGTGATCCGCCGCCGGGAATGGGAACAAAGGACCGCTCGGCAAGTTCGCCGTCGTTCACGACCGGCACGTTGCAGAAAAAGTTGACGTTGGGGACAATGTCGCGCCGCCCAAGGCCGTGATCGGAAAGGGCGGCAAGGAAGTTCTCTCGGCATCCCGGGCAATCCTTGACGCCATAGAGCATCTCGTTGCTGTGGGCGCTGCAGCACCCGCCGATCGTGTCGTGAAAGCCGCCAACGCTGTCGGCCACCATGGTCATGATGGGACGTGCTTCATCCGAATAGAGCGTGTGGCCTGTTGTCAGGCGAAGGGTTCCAGAAGCCTTCAACGTGTTGGGTGCGTGGTAACGCTCCAGCGGGTTGTCGGCGTTGTAACAGAGAAAGTCGACGCCCTGTCTGCCCTCCAGATCGGTGATGCGCAGATGCTGGCCGGCTTCCAGAACTCCCGACCAGGGCTGTCCGGCACCCACCACATCATCGCGCAGGGCGGGCATCAGTGAACCTCGATCTCGAGCTCGGTGACGGTGTCGTTGGCATTGATCTCCCAGCCCTGACGGCGCATGTCGAAGGGACAGGAAGAAACAACACAGATCAGGTCCATCAGCGCCGTCATGGTGACATGCGCGCCGGGCGGGACGGTGTTCTTGGGGCCCGACAGGCCGCCGCGTTCATCGACGGGAATGTTGGTAAAGAAGTTGATGGGCTGGGGAATCACGGAAATCTCGTAACCCATGCGCCGCATTGCGATCTGCAGGTTGTCCGAGCAGCTTGCATGGTTGCCTTCGTAGCCGAAAAACTCGTAACGGAACTGGTCACAGGCAGCCAGCAGCATGTCATGCACGCCGTCGGCCGTGTCGTCGGTCATCTTCAGCATGGGTCTGCGGAAGCGCGAGATCAGCTCGTCACCGGGGCGGGGGCGCAGCGAAAACGTCGTGACCCAGGTGTGGGGCGGTGAAAGCCACTCGCCGACATTTTCGGCGTTGTAGGCAAAGAAGTCGGCAGCCTGTCCGCCCTTCGGCGTGCGCACGCTGATCGACTGGCCCTTGGCAACGCGAACCGCGCGGCCTTCTGCTGCTGGAACGACGGTCGTGGTCATACGGAAATCCCCTTAGAAATGTACTGTCAGGTTAGGGGATCGCCGCGCCTGTGCAAGCCTCTCGTGAAGGGGTCAGCCGAGGTGATCGGCCATACCGCGCCGTATGAGTTCGCGGGCTTCGTCTGCATCCCCCCCAGCGCTGGATCTTGACCCATTTGTCGGGCTCCAGATCCTTGTAGTGCTGGAAGAAGTGGGCGATCTGGTCGAGCAGAATCTTGGGCAACTCCAGGTAGCCCGACACATGGGCATAATAGGGGTGCAGTGCGTCGACCGGCACGGCGAGCAGTTTTTCATCCATGCCTGCTTCGTCTTCCATCAGCAGCACGCCGACAGGCCTTGCGCGCACAATTGCGCCTGGCACAACCGGCGTGCGCGCGGCGACCAGCACGTCGACAGGGTCGCCGTCATCGGCCAGCGTGTGGGGAATGAAGCCGTAATTGCAGGGATAACGCATGGAGGTATGCAGGAAACGGTCGACGAACATGGCGCCCGATTCCTTGTCGAACTCATACTTCACGGGTTCTCCGCCCAGCGGAACCTCGATGATCACGTTGACTTCTTCCGGCGGGTTGCGGCCTGCCGGCACTTTCGAAATAGCCATGTCTGTAACCTACTCTGCGGCCTGGCGTGTCAGGGCCTGGACTTCTGCTACTACCTGATCCGTCGAGACAATACGGCAATATCCCTTGTACATGCCAAGCGACTGGTCATGGCGTTCCTGGGTCATGGTTGCGCAGGCATCTTCGGGGACGGTAACGAGATAGCCCAGATCACAGGCATCGCGCACCGCTGATTCGACACACTGGTCGGTCAGCAGGCCGCAGATGATGAGTTGTTCGACCTCCAGCGCGCGCAGGACGTAGTCGATGTTGGTCGACATGAAGACGTTGGATGACGTCTTCCCGATGATGATCTCATCCTCCAGGCGCGCGACCGCTGGCGGCAACTCGGCAAGATCAGACCCCTTGGGAACGCCGATACCTGAAATCTTGTAGTCCAGTCCCAGGTCACGCATGTCGCGGGTGAGGGCTTCGACCACGGTATACATGACCTCCACGCCCGATGTGCGGCAGGCATCCTGCAGGCGCTTGATGGCCGGCAGGGTCGTCTTTTCCAGACGATCAAAGTGGTAACGCAGGTCCTCGGGGATGTTGCCTGGATCGACATGGGCGTATTCGCCAACGCCGGGCACCGATGTGTAGTTCTGCACGTCGACCACAAGCAGTGCCGTATGATGGACGGTCTGGATGGCAACGTGGCGGGTCAGGCCGCCCTTGCCGTCATCTGCAAATCGAGCGCGCGACATCGGTCTCTCCAAACTGAATTCAGGAGAGACTAGACGGATTCACGCAGGTCGGGAAACGTCTAACCGAAATCGATCAGGGATCTTCTGTGCGTGACCAACTCGTGATGTTGCTGGAGGAAAAACCATCCTGGAAAATGAACTGTGGAATTCCCGCATTCTCGGTGTCAGTAATCGTGAGAATCGCGACTGCCGCAGACATGCCAAACGTCGTGTCGACTTTTACTTGCGTGTCTTCCAATTGACTGCCGGGATTCTCCGATTCGACGCGGAATTTGATTGCGCCGGTCGCGGGCTTGGGATCGTCACTGGGATCAAAATCAACCAAATAGGTTGCGAGAAAATCGGCCCCGGGAAGGTTTTCGTTGGAGTCAGGATTTAGCGGAGACCCATCATCTGGGAACGTGAATGTCACTTCTGTGCCGTCCGAATTCCAGTCGACATCATAGCCACCCTGATCCCAGATGTTCGAATTGTCTGGTGTCGCGGTATTGCCACCAATGGTTCCGCCATCCAGGGGAACGATGGAGCTGTCGAAACTGCGAATGGAAAAGTTGTCTTCTACGGTATCCTTGTCCATGGGCTCGGAGAACGCCAGGACAAAGCTCGTGCCGCCGCTTCCACGATTCTCAACTGAGACCGTGGTTTCGACACCCTGTCCGCCAGGAAGTCCGTTCACGTTGCCGTCCAAATGGAACCGGGTGCCGTCAGCAGTCTGGAAGCTCGTGCTCCCTGCCGGCGGGACTGGGGTGATGATTCCAAAATCGCCGCCGTTCGCGGTAAACAGGAAGCTGCCATCCACGCTGGGATGGGAAAAACTTGAGGAAACGCCACCGGCTCCTGCGCCGGCCTGGTTCATCTGGTTCTGAAGTAACCCGTCGGCTTTCCTGTGTGCTTCAATCAGGCTGGAAGCATCGACGAGGACGCTCTGATTCCCCTCGCCCAAGACTGCTCCGCCCATCAGCATCAAACCGCCGCCTTCTCCAGATCCAATGGATTGTGGCACCGGAATGAACAGCTTTGGTGGCCTGCCCCAAAGATGTGGTCCACCTTCTAAGTTAGAGTCCGGTGGTTATGGTCGCCCTGCTGGGCTGACCGGAGCGTAGCGTAGGGCAGACCTGCAGGGCGCGGCAAGATGGCTTCTGGAGCGGGTGGTTTGTAGCCCAGCGAGCTGTGTGGCCTGACGGTATTGTAATGCTGCCGCCAGTGTTCGATCAGCACCCGGGCTTCGTGCAACGTGGTGAAGATTTCGCCGTTGAGCAGTTCATCCCTCAGCTTGCCGTTGAAGCTCTCGTTGTAGCCATTCTCCCAGGGGCTTCCCGGTTCGATGAACAGGGTCTTTACGCCAACCCGCGGCAGCCATTCGCGGACAGCAGTGGCTGTGAACTCG
>CALIUG010000109.1 GCA_938048755.1 uncultured Alphaproteobacteria bacterium | reverse complement strand
TGCTGCGAAAGGCAAAAGCGCGAACCTATGACGCACTCTGGCGCGCACTCGGAGACATCTGCGGCCTCTTCAAACCACAGGAATGCTGGAACTATCTCAAAGATACTGGATACGTTGCAGAATAAACGCACGATGCTCTAATGACACTGGAAGTCGGATCCTGTTCCCTGATGCGATTTGTGATGGCACCGCGAAAGTCATAGAGCAATCCGATGCGGGAGAACCGCACTGCGCCTTTGCCCCATTCCATCACCATGCGCATTTCTCCACTGGTGAGATCGTGTTCGAACCGTCGACTCTGTTCACCTTCTGCCAGAACTTCGTTGTCGAGTTGAGGTGCTCCTTCTGGAGGACCGAACGGCACGAGACTCTGATCAAGCGGCTCATCCACCGGGCGAACGGGAAGCTCCAGGGTGGTTCCGTCCGCAAACAGGGTCAGGGTGACGGGATCGGGAGATGGCCACACCATTGGCCAGTACGCGGTTGAGACGGCAACCCGCAGGCGATGACCGGCAGGGAAGGCGTAGGCTGTGTCGTTGAGGCGCAAGGTGACACTGAACCGGCATCCCGGCTCCAGCAGGACAGGGTGTCCGTTTTCATCCGGTTGCACGAGGTTTAGCAGGGTGTAGCTCACCCTGGTCGTCTGACCGTCTGGCGCGACATCGCACAGGCGCACGGCCAGAAACGCACGCGGGCGATCAACGGCAAGATCGAGGTGAACGACCGGTGCGCCGAATATCTCGAGAGGCTCTTCCAGAGCCGGTGTCATAAACGAAAGCGACAGGGCGTCGTCCGCACGCTGGTCGTCGGCCATATCGGTGCCCAGGCCGTAGGGACACCACTTGCCCGCCTTGATGCCAACAGTCTGAGGGTGCGTAAGAAGGAGCGCGTCCTGATGTGTCTGTTCATTTCCGGAGGCGGCCAGGGGCAACGTTCGATTGGTTATCCTGATATCGGGCCACGAACTTGCCGCGATCCAGCGTCCGGGCCATTCGCGTACCGTTGACGACGGCGGGATGCTGTCCTGCATCCAGACTCTGACCATGGCCTCGTCCATGATTCCTGTGTCTTCGTCACACAGCCAGTGATTCCACCAGCGCATCGCCTCCTGGAGAAACCCGATCTGGGGGCCCGGTTCGGCGACATGCGGCCAGTCATGCCCCCAGGGGCCAATCAAAGCCTTGCGCGGACCCGGAAGCTTCTCCATCAGGCGCAGGACGGTATTGCTGTAGCCATCAGTCCAACCACCCACGGCGTACACGGCTGCCTCGATCGCCGCATAATCCTCGCTGACCGATGCACGCCGCCAATAGTCGTCGCGCGATTGGTGCCTCAGCCAGGGGTCCATGGCGAGATCAAGCACATCGAGGCGCGCATGCCACATCGCACGCCAACGCTCCCCGACCACAGCTGGGTCAGGCGGCCTTGTGCAATTCGAGAGAAACTCGTTACCCCATTCAAGATTCTCGTCGAGCAGGCAGCCACCCATGAAGTGACAATCTTCGCCGAAGCGGTCGTCGGCGGAATAGAGCGTCATGATCGCTTTCAATGCCGGAGGACGCCGGGCAGCGACCTGAAGCGCATTGATTCCGCCCCAGGAATACCCCCACATCCCGATCTTGCCGGAACACCACGCCTGTTCGGCGATCCAGGCAATGACTTCGGCCGCGTCGTCCAGTTCCGCTTCACTGTATTCGTCGAGGATCAATCCTTCGGAGTTACCAGTTCCGCGAATGTCGACCCGAACACCGGCAATGCCATGTCCTGCCAGGTAGCCGTAGTTGATCGAATCGATGATCGCGGTGCCGTCACCATGTCGGTAGGGCAGATACTCCAACACAGCCGGAACCGGTGTGTTGCCCTCCATCTCGGGCAACCAGAGTCTGGCAGCCAACTGGATGCCGTCGGACAGAGGAATCCATGTTGTCTCGATCTCCCGGACCAGGCAGGGAAAGTTTGCCACCTCATGCATGGCAGAACGCAATGGTTCCGATGTATCGGACCAGCAGCTTGATCTCTTTCCCGGTCAACGCTGCGCCGTTTCCCAGTTTTCGGCGCGGTAGTAAGGCGTGTATTCCTGTTCCAGCGGCTCCTTGCCGGCAATCATGTCGGCGGCCTTTTCGCCCAGCATGATGCAGGTGGCGTTGAGGTTGGCGGTAACGACCTGGGGCATGATCGAGGCATCGACGATGCGCAGGTTCTCGCAGCCGTGGACCCGGGTTTCCTTGTCGACCACAGCCATGTCGTCATAGCCCATCTTGTTGGTGCAGGCCGGGTGATGTTCGGTTTCCGCCGTGGCCCGTGCGAAGGCATCGACATCGGTGTTGGAGGTGACGTCGATACCCGGTGACAGTTCCCTGCCGCGGTAGGGTGCCATCGCCTCCTGCGCGATGATCTCACGGGTGAGGACCAGAGCCTCGCGGAACTCCAGGCGGTCGTTCTCCGTCTGGAGATGGTTGAACTGGATGACGGGCGGTTCAAAGGGGTCGGAGGACCGCAGGCGTACAAAGCCGCGGCTGGTCGGGCGCATCTGACTGATATGGGCCTGGAAGCCGTGATCCTTCTGAGGCATCGAGCCGTCGTAGTTCATGGCAACGGCAACAAAATGATGCTGGATGTTGGGGAATTCGATGCCCGGACGGCTGCGGAAGTAGCCGCCGGCCTCAAAAAGATTGGACGCAGCGATGCCCTTCTTGCCCAGGAACCACTGCATGCCGGCCTTGAGCTGGCCGAGCGGCGTGGTCGAGCTGTAGAGCGAAACCGGCTGCTTGCAGGCATATTGGATGGGCCAGTCGAGATGGTCCTGCAGGTTCTCTCCGACACCAGGCAGATCGTTGACGACCGGGATATTGAGCGCTTGGAGATGATCGGCGTTGCCAACGCCTGAACGCATCAGGATCTGGGGCGAGTTGAAGACCCCGCCACACAGGATGACCTCACGCTCGGCCATGACAGTTTTCGTCTGTCCATTCTGGATGTACTCGATGCCGACCGCGCGCGTGCCTTCAAACAGCACACGGCTGGTATGGGCGTTGACCTCGACGCTGAGATTGGTGCGGCTTTGGGCCGGGCGCAGATAGGCGCGGGCCGTGCTGTTCCGCACGCCGCCCAGGACGGTGCGCTCCATGAAGAACACGCCTTCCTGTTGATAGCCGTTGACGTCATTGGTGAAAGGGTAACCGGCCTGCTGGCCCGCCTCGACATAGGCCTGATAGAGCGGGCTGGAATCGCCTCCGGTGGTGATCTCCATGGGGCCCTCACGGCCGCGGAATTCGTCCGTGCCGTTTTCGGTCTTCTCCATCTTCTTGAAGTAGGGAAGGCAGTGGGCAAAGGTCCAGTTGTTGAGCTGGTTGGTGGCCCAGCCGTCGTAATCCATGGGATTGCCGCGCAAATAGACCATGCCGTTGATCGAGGACGATCCACCCAGCACCTTGCCGCGGGGATAGAAGATGCGGCGACCGTCGAGATAGGGTTCGGGTTCGCTGTGATAGTACCAGTTGAATTTGCGCCCGTTGATGATGATCCAGGCGGCGGCAGGCATCTTGAGAAGATAGAGGCTCCTGTCGGGAGGCCCCGCTTCCATCACCCGGACGGTGACGTCGGGATTTTCGCTGAGTCGGCTCGCCAGCACACAGCCGGCCGAACCCGCTCCGACAATGAGATAATCGACAGACTCAACCATGGCTCACTCCTGCAGATACCGCTGAGACCCTAACAAGCTGTTCCAACCGGAGACAGTCCAGGGGAGGGTCGGATCGGATTTTCGGGTTCAACCCCATGCAAAGTAGGTTTCGTGTTTGTCGACTGCTGAACCACATCATCTAGCGTCCCTCATGGATTGGATAGCGCGTTGATGAATCCTAGGTCGGATTTGCGGACACAGGAAGAACGCAGTTTGGGTTTGATGCAGGCGGCATGAACGCATCAGCGACAGGGATCTGGGCGTTGGTGACGTTCCGTGCATGGATTCTCCGATCAAGTCCGACGATGACAGTTCCAAAAATTGAGTCATCCTCCGACTTGATGTTCAGCCCGGAGAGATATCTTACAGTTGTTCGGAGAGATCCCTGACACTTTTGGCATGTTTTCTCACAGGAGGATCGGCATGCCGTGGAAGGAGATTTCTGTGTTGGATCAACGGCGG
>CALIUG010000108.1 GCA_938048755.1 uncultured Alphaproteobacteria bacterium | reverse complement strand
AACCGATTGTGCCGATCCTGGGGCTGGGCATCGCTGAGACACGCTGTCCAGGGATCTTCGGGTTCGCCTGGTTCCTCGCGCAAGAGGGGCCAAAGCTCGACGAGCCCGCCATCTTCGGACCGGAACGATTGATGTTCGATACGTTGGCCGCCAAAAGCGACTCCGGCTGCGGCCTCCTGGGGAGCAAAAACCGCGTCGACTGTTTCCAGCACGGCAGGAACGGATCGATAGGAAAGGTCCAGGCTGTCCGAATACCATTCCGTTGGCTGAACAAGAAACTCGAGCCCCGAGCGGACCTGTTGAAGTGCTTCCAGATCGGCTCCCTGAAAGCTGTAGATCGACTGTTTCTCGTCTCCGACAACAAAGACGGTGCGATGGAGGTCACGGGCGCCTTCACCTTCGAAAAACTCGCGGATCAACGTGATGACGACAGCCCACTGATTGGGGTTGGTGTCCTGTGCTTCATCAACCAGGACATGGTCCAGGCCGCCATCCAGCTTGAACAGGACCCAGGGAGCGATGTCGGGCATGGCCAGCAGGCTTCGCGTCTTTTCGATGAGGTCGTCGTAGTCGAGCACCGCCCGGTCGTTCTTCAGGCGTCGGAACTCCTGCACCAGCGCATTGCCCAGGGTCAGGATCGTGTGTGTGCGCTGATACGTCGCATGCCGTCGCAGCGTTTCATGGAGCGCATCCAGCCGCGCCTGTTCCCGATTGAGGATATCCAAGACGTCGGGATGCGCCTCGCGCACGGCCTTGGTTGCCAGGGCCTGTGTGCCCGGTCGCTTGTCGGCTTTGAGAAAGGCTGAACAATAGGCATCAAACAGTGCAACGCGGCTTGCCTCGTCGGCAGCAAGGAACCGGCTGATGGATTCGGCCTTCGCGGTATCGGTCTTGCTGCCTTCTGCCAGACAGGTGCTGGCCTGCGTCAGTCCGTCGCGATCAAACGCGTGATCCAGGCAGGCGGCACGCACCAATTTCTGCGGCGATTGGTCCGGATCGAGTTGCAGGCCTGCGGCAAGTTCCTGCAGGGCGAGATCCAGGGTTTCGAAACGTTCAAGCATCAGGTCAAGGCGCCCCGATGCCGCACAGATTTCATCGAGCAGTTCACTGGCGCGCGACTCTCCTGCAAGGACGATCAGGCGGTTCAGCGGCTCTTCCAGTTCGGGCGCTCTGCCGGCGGCGATCCGGCCAATGACACGGTCGCGAGCTTCGTTCAGGAGTTCGCTTCGCCCACGCTCCTCAATCAGACTGAAATGGGGCGCAATGCCGGCCTCAAGGGGAAACCGGCCCAGAATGGACTGGCAGAAGCTGTGAATGGTGGCGATCTGCAGGCCACCTGGCGCATCCAGGACTTCGGCAAATAACTGTCTTGCGCGCATCATCTCGTCCGCGTTGGGCGCGCGTCCCTGAAGCGCGGTCAGATCGGCGACCAGGTCGTCGTTGGTCATGGACACCCAGCCGGCAAGTTCCTGACGGATGCGATTGGCCATTTCAGCCGATGCCGCACGGGTGAACGTCAGGCACAGGATTCTTGATAGTTCACTTCCCGAGAGCATCAGCCGCAGAACGCGATCGGTCAGGACCTTGGTTTTTCCCGTGCCTGCCGATGCCGCGACCCAGACTGTCTGCTCGGGATTCGACATCGCCTGTTGTTTGTCGTTCTGCGTGCGGATCCGGCGCGTAACGCCGTTCGGTACGTCGCTTGGGGCGACATCATCCAGCATGGTCTTCCAGCCCAGGCGCCATTCATTCGTGCGGGCAACATCCACAAACGCATCGAACCGGCCGATCGGCTGGCCACCGGGGTGGTCGCGATAGGGCGTGTTTTCATTGGAAAATGCGGTAACCAGCCTTCCCAGACCTTCCAGCGCCCGTCCGGCAACCTCGGAAGGGTCCGCCTTGATACGTTTGACTGCGGCGGCCGGCTCCCCGCCCTTGAGCTCCCAGTATTCCAGGCCCGTGACATCGGTCTCGGGAATGCCGGGGTACATTCCTGCGGCAACCATGGCGGCTTCCAGCGGCAGTTGGGGTGCCGCACCAGCCTCGACCGCCTTTCCAGGGGGCACCGCGCCGGTCTTGTAGTCGATCACGGCAACACGGCCATCGTGATCCACTTCCAACCGATCCGCCTTGGCGCTAAGCGTGAAACTGCCGCGGGGGCCATGGGGGAGGGAAAGCTGAGCGGTGGTCTCGGCGTGGACTGCGCTCAGACCCTTGCGTCGCTTGTGTTCCTCCTCAACGAACCAGGCAGCGATACGCTCGAACCGCCGCCACCAGAACGTGGCGACCGAAGGGCGTTCGATCATCGTTCCCAGAACGTCCCGACCCATGGCAAGCAGCTGCTCGAGGGCGTCGTGCGGCAGGGTGACCGGATGCGCGACAACAAAGCGCTCCAGTGCATCATGGATGAAGCTGCCGCGGTTGGCCGCATCGGCATCTTCGTCCAGGTCGTCCAGTGGAGAAAGCTTGAGAATGCGGCGGGCGTAGATCGCATAGGGGTCGCGCTGCCACACCTCTACCTGGGTAACCGACAGCCCGTCCGGGCGCACATCCAGCGGTGGCCTTGGCTCAGGCGCGACGGCAGGCTCAATGTTTGACGGCCGGTCCATCGTGCTTTGCCAGTGTTGCCACCTACGCGCTTCGATGCGTGGTTGGCTGCCCAGGTTACGGGCATCAAGAAAGGCCTGCAGACGCACAAGCCAGCGCGCTGGTACCGTTGGCGCACCAGCAGCACGTTCGGGATAGAGCAGCAACACGGAACGGGCCATGGCGGCCTGAACAAAGTCGTGCGCGGCAAGTCCAATGCGCTGTTCCGGCGTGGCCAGCCCGAACTTCGCGCGCATGGGCCGGCTCATCCATGGGTCGCTCGGCGGTTCCGGCGGCCAGTTGCCCTCAACCAGACCACCCAGAATGACGCAATCTGCATGCTGCATGCGCGCTTCCAGCGGGCCCCAGATGAACGCCCTGGGATGGCTGCCATATCTGGGTCGGACCACATGGCCAGCCAGCAGGGTATCGAGCAAGGCCGGATAGGCGCCGGTTTCGACAAAACCCAGTGCCTCGGCGTCGCCGATCAACTCGGTGACAAAGTCGTGCAGCGCTTCTCCGTCTTCGTTCTCCCAGACCGGGCTGGCGTCATCCGGCCTGGTTCGGGCAAGATTCTCGAGTGTCTGAACATGATGCTCGACCAACTGTGCCAAGGGCGCCTTGGGCGCACGCATCAGCGCATCCAGCTCTGCCGTGGCGGCTCCCAGATCCGACAACAGGGCATCGAGCTCATGATCGATGTGCCGGCTGCCCAGCGCATGGCGCAGGCCTTCAATTCCGGGGGCCGGCCTGGGCCCTCGCAAGGCAAGCAGTTCCAGCCGTCTCACAAGGGAGCGGACGTCGCCTGCTTCACGTCCCAGCCGCGTAAACGGATGCTTCAGAAGAGCAAGCAAGGGAACAGGGGCCCAGTTGGTTCCCAGGGCCGTTGCTACAAGCCGGAAGAAGACGCCGGCCGATGTTGTAGCCAGGACCTGGCCAGCCGAATCGTCGACGTCGATGGACCAGCGACGCAGATCCGCGGCAACCCTGCGCGCCAGATCGCGGTCGCGCGTCACCAGCGCGACGGTGCGTTCCGGCGTTTCCAGTTCGAAACGCATACGCAGCGCGGCAACCTGGGCTTCCTCACGTGGATTGGCACACGCCGTGAAGGCCAGGCCCTCGAGCGCGGATTCGGGCGGATCGTCCAATTGCGACCATGACGCTGTTGCTTGTGCCGGCCGCATGACGTCCGAGAACAGCCGATGGCGATCTGGCGACCCCACGGGCAAGTGCGCCCATCCCGGTACAGGCCACGGCTGCACGGCCGCGCGATCTATCTCGAAGTGCTCAAGCAGGGTTTTCAGGGCGTGCTGGGGGTGGCTTGGTGCAATCGATTCCCAGGCGTCGTCTTCAAGGTCCTGATCGAGTCCTGGCAGGATCACCATGCCCTGGGGAAGTTCACGCACACGCGCCAACAGACGTGCTGTCGCAGGTATGGTGCCGGTCGAGCCTGCCGCAATCACCGGCCCCAGGGGTGGGTCGTCACGCCATCGCTGTTCCAGGTTGTCGAGCAACCGACGCCTGCGGGCAGCAGGATCGATGCGGTCTTCGCGCGCGAGTGTCTGGTGCCAGGCATCCAGGACGCCGTTAAGGAAGCGCAGGGTTGTCTGCCAGTGCTCCGACAACCCCGCATCGTCAACGAGGGTTTCCAGGCGTCCCAGGTCCGCTTCGGCGGTATCGACTTCATCGATGAAGCTCGCCAGCGCCGCAGCAAGCTGGGCCGCCTGCTCGTCCCCGGTCACACCGTATGCAGGGTCGTCGCGGATGCGTCGGGCCAGCAGAAGCTGACGTCTCAGGCCGCCGATGGTCGGTGGAAGGTCGGCCTCTCCTTCGAAATCCGCGCTCAGCGCCAGAGTCATCTCGTCTTCATCGACATCACCGATGGGACGCATCACCGGCAGAATCATGGCCCGCCCGCCGGACTGCCGCAGAAAGGCATCGCGCAAGCTGCGCACCGACCGGCGCGTCGGAAGCAGAATCAGGGTGTTGGCCAGTGCCTCAGGCGGGTCACCGAATCGCTCGATCAGACCGGCAGCAAGCGCATCAACAAAGGATGTTCCGGCCGGAATGGTGAAGACGCCGCTCATGGATTCTCGGTCAGCCACGCTTCGGCGGCTTCGATGTTGGCTGGTGTGTCGACGGTGTACCAACCCCCGTCATGGACCACGCCAAACAGGCGGCCCTGAGCCAGCGCACGGTCCCACAGCAGGTTGAACGAAAAGGCACTCTCGGGTGCATCGGCCAGCAGGCGAGGATGGACCAGCTGGAGACTGGCATAGACATAGGGTGCGCTGGTGGCATCGCCGCGCCGTTCAAGACGTCCGGCAGTATCGATGAAGAAATCACCAGCACCCCGAAAACCGCCGGCGCTTTCGCGCGCGACCAGCAGCAGGAGAGCATCCATGGCACTATCATCCCACGCCTCAGCGAGTGCCGAGAGTGCTGGCTTGCGGGGTTCGTGCAGAAGCACGTCGCCATTGGCCACCGCAAAGACATCCGAACCCAGATGCGGCAGCGCATTCGCTACGCCGCCTCCCGTGTCGAGCAGTACTTCCTCACGCAACAAAATGACATCCGGCTTCTGGCGGGCAGAAACAGCAGCAGCAATCTTTTCGGGAAGATGCCATGCGTTCACCACCACGCTGTCCAGTCGCTCCAAGCGGTCAAGCATGCGGTCGAGCATGGAACGCCCACCAATCTCGATCAGCGGCTTTGGAATTGTACCGGAGATCGGGCGCATGCGTTCGCCACGTCCTGCAGCCAGCACCATGCCGTAGTGCAGTTCCTTCATGCCGCTCTTGTCCGGAAGCTGGCTGGAATCCATCGGTCCAGCCAGACTTCAAGTTGCGCCAGGGCAGGGTGTTGAAGGTCTGTGGCAACATGCCCCCATACCCGTGGCATGTAGTCCTGATATCCCGCCTTGCCATCACGTGTGAGAAGCCGGCAGAAAATGCCCAGGATCTTCAGATTGCGTTGCGCGCCCATGACGGCATAGGACGCCAGGAAAGTGTCGCGATCAATGCCGGGGAACTGTTCCAGATAGTGGTCGATGGCTGACGCAACCGTATCGGGGGCGACATCACGTCTGGCATCTTCCAGCAGCGAGACCAGGTCATAGGTGACCGGTCCGATCACGGCATCCTGAAAATCCAGTTGGCCGACGCGCTGAATTCCATGGCGTTCGGGAAGCCAAAGCAGATTGTCGGCATGATAATCGCGCAAAACGATGCCATCGGGCACCTGCCGTGCAAGCGGTAGGAGATTTCGCCACAGGTTCACGTAGTCATCCCGGCCCTGATCAGAGAGTTCCAGGCCTGCCAGGGGCATGAACCAGTCGGTCAGCAGCGACGCCTCGAACAGGAGCAGATCGTCGTCATAGGCGGGCAGGTCGCCGGGCGTGCCCGCCTGATGCAGCGCGACCAGAGCATCGATGGCGGGCAGATAGAGCTTCTGTTCGTCTTCGCCGTTGGCCAGAACGCGGGTGTAGATGGCATCACCCAGATCTTCGAGCAGCAGAAGGCCCGCTTCTGAATCTTCGGCCAGAATCTCAGGTGCGGCCAGTCCGGCATCCGTCAGAATGTGTGCGACTTGCACGAACGGTCGGATGTCTTCTTCCGGCGGCGGCGCATCCATCAGTACCGCATCGCCATGCGGCCCCTTGAGTCGGTCATAACGACGAAACGATGCATCTCCGGCAAGCGGCTTTCTGTCAGCGTCGGACCAGCCGGCCTTGTCCAGGAAGTCTGTGATCTTTTGCTCGCGCTTGCCGGTCATGAAGTCAGATCCAGTCGCCGGTCAACCCAGGTTCCCCGCGGCGTGAGAACGGCATGGCGTCCTCCGCACCTGTCATGCTCTAGCCGGATATCCAGGCGATCGTCCGGCAGGTCTTCTTCCATGCGCTCGGGCCACTCAAACAACACCAGCGCGACGCCCAAAGCCTCCTCCAGACCCAGTTCTTCCAGCTCTGCTTCTTCCTCTATCCGGTAGAGATCGACGTGCCAGATCTCCTGGTCTCCTTCGCCATAGGTCTGAACCAGGGTGAAGGTCGGGCTGGTGACCTCCACATCGCCAAGTCTGGCGCACACAAAGCCCTGGGCCAGGCTCGTCTTTCCTGCACCGAGATCTCCTCGCAGGGCGATCGTATCGCCCTGTTGCGCGACTCCCGCAATTGTTGCGCCCAGAGCTCGCGTCGCCTCGACCGAGTCCAGAGTACACGTTAGGTTGTTTAGGGCCGGGTCCATCGGGTAAGGCTTAGCGTCAGAGGCGCAGCTTGGAAAGCGCCGCCGGCAACATCAGCAAGGCAGAGACTGGGATAACTCATGAGCGAAACGCACGAGACCGATATTGTGGTCATTGGAGCAGGACCCGTGGGTCTGTTTCAGATCTTTGAGGCCGGTATGCTCAACATGCGCTGCCATGTCGTTGACACGCTTGACGCTATCGGCGGCCAGTGCACCGCGCTCTACCCGGAAAAACCCATCTATGACATCCCTGGCTATCCCGAGATCGAGGCCGAAACCCTGATCACACGGCTCAAGGAACAGGCAGACCCCTTCGATCCCGTGTTTCACCTGGATCAGCAGGTCATTGCAGTTGAGGGTGAAGCAGGCGCGTTCACGGTACGCACATCGACCGGCACAACGATCAACAGCAAGGCCATTGTCGTGGCTGCCGGCTGCGGTGCCTTCGGTCCCAACAGGCCGCCTCTGACGGGCATCGAGGCTTATGAGGAATCAGGCGGTGTGTCCTATCTGGTCACGCGCCGCGAAGAACATCGGGGCAAGCGTGTCGTGATCGCCGGGGGCGGTGATTCTGCGCTTGATTGGGTTCTGGGGCTTCACGGCATCGCCGACAAGATCATGGTGGTCCACCGCCGCAACCGGTTTCGCGCCGCCCCTGACAGCGTGAACAGGATGGAGGCGCTTGTTGAAGCCGGCGAAGTGGAACTTGTCGTGCCCTATCAGCTTCACGGTCTCGAAGGGGAAAACGGGAACCTGGAGTCCGTTGTCGTCGCCGATCTGGATGGCAACGAGCGCAGGCTCGAGGCCGATCTTCTCCTGCCGTTCTATGGTCTGCGGATGGAGCTTGGTCCGATCGCCGAATGGGGTCTCAACCTCGAAAAGAACCTCATCACGGTCGATCCCGCGACCTCGGCCACCAGTACGCCGGGAATCTATGGCGTTGGCGACATCGTGACCTATCCAGGCAAACTGAAGCTGATCCTCTCCGGGTTCTCGGAAACCGCCATGGCCGCCCACGACATCTACAATCTGGTCTACCCGGACAAACCTCTGCACTTCGAATACTCGACCACACGCGGCGTGCCCGCGGACTAGGTGTTCCGATCTGCCAGAGTTCTGCCTGATTCATAGGGTCTCATGCGCGCATCAGGACAGATCGATGATGGAAAAGAACCTTGGCTGGATGGGCGCGCGGATTGGCGATTGTCACGATTGTGGTCGGATTGACGGCTGTTGGCCTGCAGCAGTCCTGGATTCGCATCCCGGCTGGCTGGTCGCCGTGGGTAGAGGTGAATCTTGAACTTCCACCAGGAAGCATGGCGCGTTACCAGCTCAATGCCCTGAGCGCCGACAGTGATGCCTGTTTTGCCGCTCTGGACCGCTCGAATCTGATCTATACCGCGTTACCGGCCCGTCCGATGCAGAATGGATGTGGTCTGAACGATGGCGTGCGGTTTGATCAGTCCAGTGTTCCCTACAGCAGCGGCTTTGATCTCAGTTGCGGCATGGCAGCGGCGCTCTATTGGTACGAAACGGAAGTGGACCGCCTTGCCCTCGAGCATCTGGGCAGCGGTCTGGCACGCATCAATCACCTGGGCAGCTATGCCTGCCGAAACATCAATGGTGCAACGGCCGGCAGGCGAAGCCAGCATGCCACAGCCAACGCCATCGACATCTCCGGCTTCGTTCTCCTCGACGGTCGCAGTGTTTCTGTACTTGCCGATTGGGAAGGAGAGACCGAGGAATCCAGATTCCTTCATGCCGTGCACAAACGCGCGTGCGGCCTCTTCAACACGGTTCTGGGTCCGGAATACAACGACCTCCACGCGGACCATTTCCATTTCGACATGGGCCGGCTGCGGGCTTGCAGATAGGGCAAAGAAAAGGGCCGAAACCCTGCGGTTCCGGCCCTTGATGGCTGTATCTGCCACAGCGTTTAGTAGCGGTACTCTTCCGGCTTGAACGGTCCGGCCTGATCGACACCGATGTAGCTTGCCTGGTGATCGGTCAGCTTGGTGAGTTTCGCCCCGACCTTTTCGAGATGCAGCATGGCAACCTGCTCGTCCAGATGCTTGGGCAGCACATAGACCTCGTCACGCTTGTAGGTGCCCTTGTCCTTGTGGGCCCACAGTTCGATCTGGGCCAGCACCTGGTTGGAGAAGCTGGCGCTCATCACGAAGCTGGGATGGCCGGTGGCGCAACCCAGGTTCACCAGGCGGCCTTCGGCCAGAAGGATGATCTTCTTGCCGTCGGGGAACTCGATCTCGTCGACCTGGGGCTTGATGTTGTTCCACTTGAAGTTCTTTGTCGCCTCGACCTGAATTTCGTTATCGAAATGGCCGATGTTGCAGACGATGGCGCGGTCCTTCATGGCCCGCATGTGGTCAACCGTGATGACGTCGGTGTTGCCCGTCGCCGTCACGAAGATATCAGCCTTGGGGGCAGCATCGTCCATGGTGACGACCTCATAACCGTCCATCGCGGCCTGCAAGGCGCAGATGGGATCGATTTCGGTCACCATGACGCGTGCGCCGGCACCCTGCAGCGACTGGGCTGAACCCTTGCCAACGCCGCCATAACCGGCGACCACGGCAACCTTGCCGGCCATCATGACATCGGTCGCCCGGCGAATGCCGTCGGTCAGGCTCTCGCGGCAGCCATAGACGTTGTCGAATTTCGACTTGGTGACGGAGTCGTTGACGTTGAAGGCGGGAACCTTCAGTTCGCCACGCTTGGCCATCTGATACAGGCGGGCCACGCCGGTTGTCGTTTCCTCGCTGACGCCGTGCACGTCCTCGAGCAGTTCGGGGTATTTGTCATGCATGATCGCGGTCAGATCGCCGCCGTCATCCAGCAGCATGTTGGGCACCCAACCGTCGGGGCCCTTGATGGTCTGCTCAATGCACCACTCATATTCCTCTTCGGTCTCGCCCTTCCAGGCGAAAACCGGAATGCCTGCGGCGGCGATCGCCGCGGCTGCCTGATCCTGGGTCGAGAAGATGTTGCAGGAAGACCAGCGGATTTCGGCGCCCAGTTCGACGAGCGTTTCGATCAGCACGGCGGTCTGAATGGTCATGTGCAGACAGCCGGTGATGCGCGCACCTTCGAGCGGCTTGCTGCCGCCATAGCCTTCGCGGATGGACATGAGACCGGGCATCTCGACCTCGGCAATCTCGATTTCCTTGCGGCCCCAATCGGCCAGGCTCATGTCGGCAACCTTGTAATCGTTGAAATCGCTCATTTGGCGTCCATTCTCACATGCAATTCGGGGAAATTCGTCGTCCTGTCGGGACCTTGGGCACCGCTTATCAAATACCGTCCACGGCGTCCAGCAGCGCACATGCAGGACAGCTATGCCAGGGCGTTGAAATCATCCAGCAGAGCCGCAACCATACCTGAATCGGTCTGTTCCATGATGGTCTGTGCCCGGCGGGTGGCTTCGTTCAGGTCAAGACCCCTAATGCGCTGCTTGACCCTGGGTACGGCCGCTGAGGCCATGGAGAGATCGCGGATGCCCAGACCCAGAAGAACGGCGGTCATCCGCTCGTCGCCCGCCATTTCACCGCATACATTGACAGGAATGCGCGCACGCAAGGCCGCTGCGGTCGTGAACTGGATCAAGCGCAGAACGGCCGGATGCAGGGGGCTGTAGAGGTGCGCAACCTGCTCGTCGCCACGATCGATCGCCAGCGTGTACATCGTCAGATCGTTGGTCCCGATCGAAAAGAACTCGCAGTCGCGTGCCAGTCCGTCAGCTGAGAGGGCCGCGCCTGGAATTTCGATCATGGCGCCCACTGGTGGCAGGGGGTCGGCAATCTTGATCTTCTTGCGCCGCAGGCGTGTGGCGACCTTCTTCATGATCTGGCGCACCTGTCGCATCTCGGAAGATGTCGAAATCATCGGTATCAGGATCCGGACGGGACCATGGGCCCCGGCACGCAAAATCGCCGAAAGCTGATTCTCGAGCAGACTCTGGACCTTGAGCGACAGGCGGATGGCACGCAGGCCCATGGCCGGATTGGCGCTGACGCCCAGATGTTCACCCAGGGAATACGGGAGTTTGTCGTTGCCCACATCCAGGGTGCGAACGGTCACCGGAAGGCCCTTCATGCCCTCCACGATGTTGCGCAACTCCACATACTGCTCGTCTTCGGTGGGTACGTCGTCGCGATTGAGAAAGACATACTCCGTGCGATAGAGACCGATGCCTTCTGCGCCGTGTTCCAGAGCACCGTCGATCTCGCTTGGTAGATCAATGTTGGCCTGGAGGGAAATCTGGACCTCGTCACGCGTTGTCGCGGGAACGTTGCGCAGACGCTCCAGCTTGCGGGCCTGACGCTTCAGTTCGACCTTCCGGTCCTGGTAACGTTTCAGGGTTGCCGCATCGGGATTGACGACGATCTGGCCCGTTGCGCCGTCCACCACGATGATGTCGCCGTTCTTCACGTGGCTCAGAAGTTCCGCAGTGCCCACGACGGCAGGAAGCGCCAGTGACCGGGCAAGAATACCCGTGTGGTCCTGCGCACCGCCGACAGCCGTCACGAAACCCGCGACAAGATGGGGATCCAGCAGCGCGGTGTCAGCCGGTGTCAGTTCGTCGGCAACGACCACGGTGCCTGATGGTAAATCGGCCAGCGCGCGGTAAGGCGTCTGCATCAGACAGCGGAGCAGACGTTGTCCGACATCGCGCACATCCTTGCTGCGTTCCGAAAGATAGCTGTCTTCCATCTGCGAGAATGCATGTGAAATCTCGCCGACTTCCTGGGAAACGGCCGCTTCAGCGTTGAGTTTCTCACCACGGATGCGTTTTTCAACGCCGCGCACCAGGCGGGAACCCTGCAACATCTGGCCGTGTGCCTGCAGCAGATATCCCAGTTCCTCGGCGGCGCTGTCGGGCAGTCCCGATGCCTTCTTGGCCAGTTTGTCGATCTGGACCAGTGCATTGTCGACTGCGCTCTCGAAGCGGGCAATTTCCGCATCGATCTCCTTGACCTTCAGGGTATAGGTCGGAACATCCAGCATGCCGCTTTCGCTGACATAGGCTGGCCCGATGGCAATGCCGCGGGCTACGCCAATTCCCTTCAGTTCGAAGGTCGGGGAGAGATCGCCACCGTCACTCATCGAACCGGTTCTCCACCAGCACACCGAGCGCGTCCAGTGCCGCAGCGGCATCGAAACCCTGCGCCTCGACCTCGATGGTCGTGCCGGGCGCTGCGGCAAGCATCATGAGCCCCATGATCGAGCGGCCGGAGACGCGCACATCATCCTTCTCGACCGATACCTCGGCATCGAAGTCGTTCAGAACCGAGACGAACTTGGCGGCTGCGCGCGCATGCAGACCGCGCTCGTTCACGATCACGAGCCGGCGGCTGTGCTTCTGAGCCGATTCGCCGGATGAAGACATGCGATTTCAGACCTTGGGCTTCAGCAGGGAACTGGCGACGTTGATATATTTCCGTCCTGCTTCCTGCGCAGCGGCAACCGCGTCGGCCAGGGTTTCGCTCTGCCGGACCGAAGCCAGTTTGATCAGCATGGGAAGGTTGATGCCGGCAATCACTTCGATGTTGCCGCTGTCCATCATCGAGATGGCCAGATTCGACGGTGTGCCGCCGAACATGTCGGTCAGAACGATGACGCCGCTGCCGCTTTCGACATGCTTCACTGCATCGAGAATGTCGTCGCGACGCCGCTCCATATCATCGTCGGGACCGATACAGACTGTGCGCATAGCCGATTGTTCTCCCACGACATGTTCTGTCGCAGCGACAAATTCCTCGGCCAGCCGGCCGTGGGTTACCAGTACCAATCCAATCATGTCTCGATGCGCTTGCTGCTTTGTTCAATGGGTAGAAACCTACCCTTCATGACGCGAGCTCGCGGTGTTGCAGGCTCACGCGTCGTCCCCCTTCGCTTAACAGAGCAGCAAGTCGTTCGGCAACAAAAACCGAGCGATGGCGACCCCCCGTACAGCCGATGGCAATCGTCAGATAGCGCTTGCCCTCGTCGGCATAGGCAGGAAGGAGATCCAGAACCAATTCACCCAGACGATCAAAAAATGTCTGGAACCGCGCATCCTTGATGATGTGCGCCGCCACATCCTCGTCACGCCCGGTCAGGCTGCGGAGCGACTCGACATAGTGAGGATTGGAGAGAAACCTTACGTCGAACACCAGGTCGGCATTGCGTGGCAGGCCCATCCGATAGGAGAAAGACGTCACAAAGACAGACAGGCGCGGGCTGTCGGCCGGTGCCAGGTGCCCGGCCAGGTCACGACGCAGTTCGGCTCCGGTCATGTGCGTTGTATCGATCACCAGGTCGGCTCGTGCCCGAATGGCCAGCATCAGGCCTCTTTCTGCCTTGATACTCTCGACAAGCGTGCCTTCGCGCGCAAGCGGATGCGGTCGGCGGGTTTCGGTGAAGCGGCGCTGCAGCGTGTCGGCTTCACAGTCCAGAAAGACCAGAGAGACGGAAAGCCCTTCATCACTGCGAAGCGTGTCGGTGGCGGCAAGAAAGTCATCAACGCTGAAACTGGGTGAACGGACGTCGACAGCGACGGCCAGGGGCTGGTTTGTTTCTGCCCCACCGTCAATCAGGGGCTTGAGCAGGCGAAGCGGAAGGTTGTCGATGGCTTCGAATCCCTCGTCTTCAAGGGCATTCAATGCCGTACTGCGGCCGGCACCGGACAGGCCTGTGACGAGGACCAGTGCGCGTTGGCTTGGATCAGGTGTCATCACGGTTCTCCGATTCAGCCAGAAGCCGGGAAATCATCAGGATAAGCTTGGTTGGTGCCGACGCGTCATGAGGATACAGCCTCAGGAGAGGGATAGCACATCCTGCCAGAGACCGGGTTTCGGGTTCGGGCATGCGCGGAACGGCCGCGCGTTCGCAAAGGTCTACAACAAGCGTGAGCAAGGTGCCGGGCTCAAAAGCGATGGGCACGATCCCCACACCGCGCACTTCAAGAAGACCTGCAAGCGACGCGGGCGCCGAAGCCGCGAGCCCGTCAAAAGTGCTTTCCAGACGAACCTGGTCGTCGGCGACCAGTCTTGCACCGTGATGCTTGATCAGGCGCAGGGCCAGGTCGCTCTTGCCCGAGCCCGACGGACCGCACAGCAATACCCCCGCGCCATCAAGATCGACGCAGGTTCCATGGATCAGCATTTGACGGTTCAGGCGGCCTGGTTTGCTTCGGCCTCGGTCAGAAGCGCATAGATTGCCTCGGCGCTCTCGGCTCCGCGAAGTTTCTCGCAGACGTCATGATTGCGCAGCAGGCGTGAAACCCTTGCCAGGGCCTTGAGGTGGTCGGCACCGGCGTTTTCCGGCGCAAGAAGCAGGAATACCAGATCGACTGGCTGTTCATCGATGGCATCGAAATCGATGGGCGAATCGGCCCGGGCAAAAATCCCGTGCAGATCCTTCAATCCGGCCAGCTTGGCGTGGGGGATGGCAATGCCCAGACCCACGCCGGTACTTCCAAGGCGCTCACGCTCCAGCAGTGCATCGAAGATGCTGCGCTCATCGATGCCGGCAATGCTGCATGCATGGCGCGCCAGATCCTGCAGCGCCTGCTTCTTGCTGGCGGCTTTCAGGTGCGGAACGACGCTGCCGGGGGTCACAAGATCGGTAATTTCCATATCCAAATCCCGTTCCGACTGCGCCAGGCGCAGCCGAATCGTGCCTTCAGTGGTGATCGCGAAGCTTGCGTTTGTTGCGACGCAGTTGTTTCTCGGCGTGTTCGGCGGCCTTGTTGAAGCTCACATACGGGTCCGAATCCAGGCCACGCCCTTCTGCATGGATGTCATGTCCGACATGCACCGAGATATGCGTCAGAAAGTCCGCGCCTTCGCGGGAAAATGTCACATGCGCCTCAATCGGATCGGCAAAGTACTTGCTGACGCCTGCTTCGAGATGCTGTGTGGCATGGGTTTTGAGGGCGTCGCCCACGTCAACCTGATGCCCTGTAATGGCAATCTTCATCGGAAACTCTGCGTTGTTGCGCGTCTTGAGGCGTTCGAAGTCTTTTGGCTCGACCACCGCGAAGCCTGATCCCAGGCGCCGCCCGTCAAAACGGGGCGCACATATATCGTCAGTGTCTGCCGGAAACAACCCGCCTGACAGGATGACTTTCCCCGTCAGGGAAAACCCTCAACCGGTTGGGGCCAGCCTTAACTCACGACGGCGCTGGACCGATGAGGGAATTCGTATGGCTTCGCGGTACTTGGCGACCGTGCGGCGTGCAATGACGATTCCGTCAGCGCGCAGCGCTTCCACGATGTCGTCATCCGACAGCACATTCTTGAGCGTTTCTGCGTCAATCAGGCTTCGAATTCTGTGCCGTATGGCCTCGGCGGAATGCGACGGGCCATCGCCGGTACTTCCCAGCGAAGCGGTGAAGAAATACTTGAGCTCGAAGACGCCGCGCGGCGTCATGACGAACTTGTTGCTGGTGACCCTGCTCACCGTGCTTTCGTGCAATTCCAGTGCATCGGCAATGTCGCGCAGGACAAGCGGCTTGAGGTGCTCGACACCGCGAACCAGAAACATGTCCTGCTGCCGGACGATCTCGCGTGCAACACGCAGAATGGTCCGCGCCCGTTGATCCAGCGCCTTGATCAGCCAGTTGGCGGAATTCCACTGTTCAGAGACAAAGACCTTGTCGTCTTCGCTTCGGGCGTTGCGCTGCACTTCTGCATAGTATCGCTCGTTCGCCAGGACTTTCGGCAGCGTCTCGGTATTGAGTTCGACCATCCAGCCGCCGGCCTGGCTGGGGCGCACCACCACATCGGGTACGACGGTCTGCACATGACCGGAATAGAACTTGTGACCTGGTTTCGGGTCCAGCGCCTTGAGTTCGTTGAGCACGTCGAGGATGTCCTGATCGGAACAGGCACACAGCTTGCGCAGCTTGGCAAAGTCACGTTTGGCCACCACCTCCAGATTCTCGAGGATCATGGTGCTCACGGGATCAAGACGGTTGAGCTCGGCCAACTGCAGTCCCAGGCACTCCTTGAGGTCGCGAGCAAAGACGCCGGGCGGGTCGAGTCGCTGCAGTTTTGAGAGTGTTCTCTCGTAGAGCTCGGGCGTGCATCCCAGTTGTTCGACGGCGGCCTCCGCGTCGATCTTCAGGTAACCGGCGTCATCGATCGAACCCAATAGATGAGCGGCGACCATTTGTTCGGGACCATCGTCAATCTCGACTTGTATCTGTTGCGCCAGGTGTTCGTAGAGAGAGGCCTCGCGCGCGACGGTGTGCTCGACCCCGTCCAGATCAAGCCCCCCGGATCCGCCCTTGCCGCTTCCGTTGCCCGAACTCCAGGGCATCGATCCGGCCGCGTCCACATCAACGCTTTCGGCATCGTCACGCCGGTCGCTGGCATCGCTGTTGGTCTGCTGAACCGGCTGGTCCGCGCGTTCCTCAGGTTGGCGATCGCTGTCCTCGACCTGAGCGCGTTCCAGCAATGGATTGCGCTCCAGCTCTTCCTCGACATAGGCGGTGAGTTCGATGTTCGAGAGTTGCAGGAGCTTTATCGCCTGCTGCAACTGCGGCGTCATCACCAGAGATTGTGACTGACGCAGATCGAGTCGCGGGGCTAGTGACATGATGTCGGCCCCTAGAGTTTGAAACGGTCGCCGAGATAGACGCGTCGAACACCCTCATGCGCCACGATTTCGTCGGGCGCACCCTCCATCAGCACACGACCTTCGTGCAGGATGTAGGCACGGTCGATGATGTCGAGCGTTTCACGCACGTTGTGGTCGGTGATCAGAACACCGATTCCCCGATCTTTCAGATGTGCGACGAGATCGCGGATATCACCCACGGCAATCGGGTCGATACCGGCAAGAGGCTCGTCGAGCAGCATGAAGCTGGGCCGTGATGCCAGCGCACGCGCAATCTCGACACGCCGACGCTCGCCGCCTGAGAGGGCCAGGGCAGGGGTCCGGCGCAGATGGGAGATCGAAAACTCGGCGAGTAGTTCGTCGAGCATGGCTTCGCGTGCATCGCGATCTTTCTCGATCACCTCAAGCACGGCCCGGATGTTGGCTTCAACAGACATGCCGCGGAAAATCGATGCTTCCTGGGGCAGGTAGCCGACACCCAATCTGGCGCGCCGGTACATCGGAAGCTCGGTGACGTCGTTGCCATCGAGTGAAATGCCGCCGGCATCCGGGGCAATCAGGCCCGTGATCAGGTAGAAGCAGGTTGTCTTGCCGGCACCGTTGGGGCCCAGAAGCCCGACTGCTTCACCGCGTTGAACGGAAACCGAAACATCGCGCAACACCGGGCGCTGCCCGTAGCTCTTGCTAAGGTTGTGGGCGGCCAGACCGGCATTGTCGGCGACCAGAGTTGGGCGACCTGAGGCGGATTCCATGACTGCGGATCAGGGACTTTCAGACTGTTCGGGGAAGAAAATACCCTCTACGCGGCCGTCGGTCACCCCGCTGGTAACTTCGCTCTGGCCGGTTTCGAGATTCATCGTGGCGGCATTGCCCCTGATTGCGTTGTTGCCGCTGGTCAGCACAACGTTGCCGACCAGGCGTATGACTCCGGTATCGACATCATACTCGCCTGTATCGCCCTGTGCAGTTTCGTTCGGCGTGCGAAAGATCACATTTCCAGCAACTTCGATCAGATAGATCGTGTTGTCTTCTGCGGCCTGTTTGTCGCGGTAGTGCACAACCAGACGGTCGGAAGTCAGCGTCATGTCTCCCTGCTGGACATCGACCGCGCCGACAAAGGTCGCGCGCTGAGCACTCTGTTCGACCTCCATGCTGTCGGCGGCAATCGCGATCGGTAGGCTGGTATCATGGCGTGACGTATCGATGACCTGGGCGAAAGCGGGTGCAGCAAGGATGAGGCTGATCCCGAGCGCGCTCAGAAGCTGTTGAAATCTGGTCAAGGCTGGGACTCCGGAAAGAGGGTGAGATAGACGCGACCCTCGAAGAAAAGTTTGTCGCCGTTATCGGTAATGCGAAAACCCTGTGCATCGATCAGTCCGGCCGGACCCTGGCCGCTCACAGGCATATGGCCCTCTGCAATGCCTTGATCCAGATCGATCAGGGCATAATCGCTGTGAAGCTCGTAGCCCTCGTCGGTGAAGACGCTGACATTGGATTCAACCACCAGCAATTGGCCCACCTGGTCATAGATTCCGCGATCCGAATAGATGGTCGCCCACATGCCGCTATCGAGCATCATGTCGCCCTGCAGGTCTTCCATGTAGACCAGTTCATCGTAACCCTGTTCCTGCCATGCCGTCACCGCGGTCACGGTAAAGGGCTGGCCTTTGTTGTCGGTTCCCAGAAAACGCGCATTCGCCATGGTTGGGCGATCTTCTGCCGGCAGGTTGAGTGTGGCGATGTCAACCACCGTGCCCGAATCTGTGACATTGAAATATGGCCAGACCACGACCGTGGTGGCCAGGATGATGGCACTGACGGGAAGCAGAAACCGCATCAGGCCGACAAAACGGGTATAGCGTTTTGTTTCGCCAACCGGCCCGCTTCGCGGACGAGCGCGCTGACTCGCCGGTCTCGCGCCGGTGTTTTCCATGCTCATGGTGTCGTCGCTTGTCACGTCAGCACCGCTGTTTGTGAGATCGGCAAGGGGGCCTTGCGATCCGTGTCAGTGATGGAAGATGTCGGGATCACTCCACCCCATCAGGTCCAGTTTGGCTCTGGTCGGCAGAAACGAGAACAGGGACGCAGCCAATTCGCTGCGTCCTTCCCGTTCCAGACGACGGTCGAACTCTTCCCTTAAACGATGCAGGTGCAGCACATCCGACGCTGCATAGTTCAATTGATCGTTGGTGAGTTCCGGCGCGCCCCAGTCACTGCTCTGCTGCTGCTTGGAAATGTCGACGCTCAACAGTTCCTTGCACAGGTCCTTCAGGCCATGGCGATCCGTGAAGGTGCGCACCAGCTTGGAGGCGATCTTGGTGCAATAGACCGGCGCGACGGTGACGCCCAGGTACTGATAGAGCGCTGCCAGATCGAAGCGCGCAAAGTGGAACAGTTTCAGGACATCGGGGTCTGCAAGCAGGGCCGTGAGGTTGGGCGCCTCGGTCTGGCCCTTCGCAATCTGTACCAGATGCGCGTTGCCATCGCCTGACGACAGCTGGACCAGGCAAAGCCGATCGCGATGCGGGTCAAGCCCCATGGTTTCGGAATCGACCGCGACAACGGGGCCAAGGTCCAGATCGTCGGGCAGGTCGCCCTGATAGAGAAGGTTGGCCATACGCCCGTTAAACCCTTGATTTTTCAAGCCTGAATCTAGGCTTCGCGTGAATGTTGCGCAAGTTGTCCGGCTTTCCGGGCAACAGGGCAGCACCATCGCGGCCTGCCATGCGTCGTTCTGATTTGGGGAGATGGTGCCCAGGAGAAGACTCGAACTTCCACGAGGTTTCCCCCACAGGCACCTGAAGCCTGCGCGTCTACCAATTCCGCCACCTGGGCACGGGCTCTCAATTATGGTTGGCGAGGCCCGCTGTCAAGACCGCTGCGCTTGTGTCTGCAATGTCGACGGCCAGAGCAGATCAGATCCGCATCGAATCGCCAGCGATCTGATTCGGATGTGTGAAGATGCTCTTGCTACAAAAATGGTAGAGCGGATTCACAAGATTGCCTGGAACCATTCACGTGGTTCCAAGCAATCTTGATCCGCTCTAGGATGCGCCCGCCACAGCGGAGGTTCAGGCATGGCGCGTCGTGACATAGTCGTGTTTGGCGGCTCGGGATTTATCGGACGTTATCTCGTGCGCCGGCTGGCGGATGATGGCTGGCGCGTGATTGTCGCCGTGCGTGACCCGGAGTCAGCGAAATTCCTGCAACCGTTGGGTGATGTCGGTCAGATCGTGCCGGTTCGTGCGGATGTGACAGATCGCGATCAGGTCATGGAACTGGTTTCCAGGGCCAACGCCGTCGTGAATTGCGTTGGAATTTTGTACGAACGTGGCAAACGCACGTTCCGTCGTGTTCATGTCGAAGCAGCGCGCAACATTGGCGAGGCCGCAGCAGCAGCAGGAATCACGAGGGTCGTGCAGGTCTCCTCAATCGGCGCCTCGCTTCAGTCCGCTGCTTCCTATTCACGGTCCAAGGCTGGAGCCGAAGATGTTCTTCGCGAGTTGGTGCCGACAGTTCGTATCGTGCGCCCCAGCATTGTCTTTGGCCAGGAAGATGGATTCTTCAACCTGTTCGGCCGCATGGCGGTCTATTCACCGGTCCTGCCGCTCTTTGGCGGCGGCATGACGCGGTTCCAACCGGTTTATGTCGATGATGTCGCTGCCGCCATCGTGGCGTGCCTGGACGATGATTCGAGGGCCCGGCTGACCTACGAACTGGGCGGCCCGTCGACCTACACGTTCCGCAATCTGATGGAGATTGTCCGTCGCGAGACCCAGCGCAAAGTCATGTTGCTGCCCTTGCCGTTCCTGGTTGCACACATCCAGGCCATATTCCTGCAGTTCCTGCCCACGCCGCTGCTAACACCCGATCAGGCCCGACTGATGCAGGTCGACAACGTCGTCGATCCCGCCATGCCTGGTCTGTCCGACCTCGGGATCAACCCGGCAACGGTCGAGGTCGAGGTGCCGCGTTACCTCGGTTTTTACCGACATGGCGGTTTGCGTGGGCGTCCGAAGTTTGGCTAGAGCCTGATTGGCCCCAACGCCAGGAATCAGAGATAAATCCAGGCGAGCAGGCCCACGCCCAGAATCAGGCGATAGATCACGAACGGCGTGAAGGTTGCCCGCTTGAGCCATGCCATCATCAGCCAGATCGCGAACATAGCTGCGACAAAGGACATGCCGGCAGCCAGCAAGGTCGCCTGGGATAACGCCAGGTCTCCGCTGTCATAAACATCCTTGCCGGCAAGAAGCGCGGCAGCGGCAATCACGGGAATCGAGAGCAAAAGGGAGAACCGGGCCGCGGCCTCCCGCTCAAAGCCCATGAAACGGGCTGCCATCATGGTGATGCCCGAACGGCTGGTGCCTGGAATCAGCGCCAGGACCTGGGCCACGCCGATCATGATGGCACTGGACCAGGTCATGTGTTCCATCCGGCGCAATGTCATGCCGAACCTGTCGGCAACTAAGAGCAGGATACCAAAGCCCAGGGTTGCCCATGCAATGACTTCCGGGTCTCGCAGGCTTTCCTGACCAACCTCATGCAGGACAAATCCTGCGATGCCGACCGGAATGGTTGCGACGATGATCATGCCGGCAAGCGGACGTGTGCTCTCTGCACCACTTTCAGCCAGTCCCCCCAGGATTCTGAGGATGTCGCGCCAGAGATAGACGATGACGGCCAGAAGCGTGCCGGCGTGGACGGCGATGTCGATGGACAGTCCCTGATCCTGCCAGCCCAGAACCTGACTCGTGAGGATCAGATGACCCGATGAACTCACGGGCAGGAATTCCGTTATTCCCTGAACGATTGCCAGAACGGCAAGTTGCAGCAAGGTCACGAGGGAAGCACTCCTGAAACGATGCCAGGGACACTATCACGGTGAATCGCAGAAATGATCGAATAATAAGGCCACATTTACTGACCTAATTTGATCAGGGAATTTGCCAGAATAGCACATTCTGAGCGAGGTCAGGCGATTGGTTTGCAACAGGTAAGGCAATAGTATTGACCTAACTAGTCGATTTTGCTCGTCTCACGCCACGAAATCACCTAAAACCGCCCGCCCCGGCGTTCCCTGGGGACCGAGGACATGCCATGACAGCCAAACTGCTCACCTTCGTCGACGTCGCTCAGACACGCCCACCCAAACGTGCGGCGGAGATCCGACGCGAAGATTTCGACGAGATCTTTGATGACTTCTCGCAGCAGCGCGCGGGCGAGCAGGCATCACGCTGCTCGCAATGCGGCGTGCCGTTTTGCCAGGTGCATTGTCCCCTGCAGAACAACATTCCCGATTGGTTAAAGCTAACGGCCGAGGGACGTCTGGAAGAAGCCTACGAACTCTCGTCTGCAACGAATACGTTTCCCGAAATTTGCGGGCGCATCTGCCCACAGGACCGGCTGTGCGAAGGCAATTGCGTGATCGAAAAGGGATTCGAATCGGTCACCATCGGTGCGGTCGAACGCTACATCACCGAAACAGCCTTCCAGAACGGATGGGTCTCAGGCCCGCGCCCGGTACGCGAGCGTGAACAGTCCATCGGGATTGTCGGCGGCGGACCTGCCGGTCTGGCTGCCGCGGACATGCTGCGCCGCCATGGCTACAGGGTAGAGGTCTATGACCGGCATGACCGCATCGGCGGTTTGCTGATCTACGGCATCCCCGGATTCAAGCTTGAGAAGGAAGTCGTCGAGCGTCGCACCGAACTCCTTGCTGCCAGCGGCGTCGTCTTTCACACCTCCACAGAAATCGGGCGCGATATCAGCTTTGCCGACCTCAGAGAGCGCCACGATGCCGTCCTGATTGCCACGGGCGTCTATGAGGGACGCGACATCAAGGCTCCCGGCGTCGGCCTCGACGGTGTTGTGCCAGCCCTCGATTATCTAATTGCCAGCAACCGCAAGAGCCTGGGCGATACGGTGCCTGCCTTTGACTCAGGCGACCTGAACGCAGAAGGCAAGAACATCGTGGTCATCGGTGGCGGTGATACCGCCATGGATTGTGTGCGCACGGCCGTGCGTCAGGGCGCCAAGGCCGTCACCTGCCTTTACCGGCGCGACCGCACGAACATGCCCGGCAGTCAGCGCGAAGTTTCCTACGCCATGGAAGAAGGCGTGCGCTTCGAGTTTCTCTCCGCACCCGAGGCGTTCCTGGGTGACGACCATGTCGAGGCGGTGCGTGCGGTCAAAATGCGTTTGGGCGAGCCGGATTCCAGCGGCCGTCTGACCCCGCAAATCGTGCCGGGCTCGGAACATCGCATCGAGGCTGATCTGGTTCTCAAGGCCCTGGGCTTTGATCCCGAACCCATTGCCGAGACCTTTGAAGCCCCTGATCTCACGATGACCCGTTGGGGCACGGTGAAGACCACTATGCTGACCGGTGCCACGAATCTTGATGGTGTCTATGCGGCCGGCGACATTGTGCGCGGCGCGTCTCTTGTTGTCTGGGCCATCCATGACGGACGTGACGCCGCCGAAGCCATGCACAAGGAACTGCAGGCCAAGGCAGCCCTTTCCCTGAAAGCAGCGAGCTAGGAGTACGCCATGACCAATGATCCGATGGCGTTACAGTTCTCCGAAGCTCGCCGGCTTGACGCGGACGGCATGTATGATCCGGCCTTCGAACACGATGCCTGTGGTGTCGGTTTCGTGGCTTCTCTGGATGGCAAGCCTCGGCGGGATGTGGTGGTGGCCGGCGTTGATGCGCTCAAGGCGGTCTGGCATCGCGGAGCGGTGGATGCGGACGGCAAGACCGGAGACGGTGCCGGCATTCAGGTCCAGATTCCGCAGGGATTCTTCAAGGAACATGTCGAACGCACCGGACACGAGACGGGCGAGGGACGCCTGGCTGTGGGCATGGTGTTCCTGCCCAAGACCGACCTGGGTGCTGCGGAAGTCTGTCGCGCCATCGTCGAATCGGAGATTCTGAACTTCGGCTACCGCATCTTCGGCTGGCGCCAGGTGCCGATCAACAGCGCGATCATCGGGGAGAAGGCCAACGCCACGCGGCCCGAGATCGAACAGATCATGATCGCCAACGAGGATGGCATCGACGATCACCAGTTTGAACGCGATCTCTACATCATCCGCCGCAAGATCGAGATGGGCGTGCGCGAAGCTCAGGTCGCCGATTTCTACATCTGCTCGCTGTCCTGCCGCTCGATTGTCTACAAGGGCATGTTCCTGGCCGAACAGCTCTCGGCCTTCTATCCGGACCTGCTTGACGAGCGATTCGTCTCCAGCTTCGCCATCTTCCATCAGCGCTATTCGACCAATACCTTCCCGACCTGGAAGCTGGCCCAGCCGTTCCGCATGATCGCCCATAACGGTGAGATCAACACGGTGCGCGGCAACACCAACTGGATGAAGAGCCATGAGGCGCGCATCGGCCACGACGCCTTTGCCGAACATCTCGACGTCATCAAGCCCGTCATTCAATCCGGCAGTTCTGATTCGGCGGCTCTGGATTCGGTCTTTGAGCTTCTGGTCCATGCCGAGCGATCCGTGCCGCTCGTCAAGACCATGATGATTCCCGAAGCCTGGGCCGACAATGCGGATCTCTCCGAAGAGGTCCGCGACCTCTACCTCTATTGCAATACAGTTATGGAACCCTGGGACGGACCGGCTGCCATTGCCGCTTCGGATGGTCGCTGGGTGCTGGCCGGCATGGATCGCAACGGTCTGCGGCCCATGCGTTACTCCCAGACGCGCGATGGTCTTCTGTTTGTCGGTTCCGAGACCGGCATGGTGCCGATTGCCGAACAGGATCTGGTCCATTGCGGGCGCCTGGGACCAGGTCAGATGATTGCCGTCGATCTGGCAGAAGGTCGGCTCTACAAGGATGAAGAGCTGAAGGAGCATCTTGCCGCTCAGCAGCCCTACAGTCAGTGGGTTGGCAACATCACCCATCTTGATTCCCTGGTCGAAGCCCAAGACGGCACCGAGCACCTGTTTGATCTGGGCGAGCTCAAGACGCGCCAGCGTGCGGCCAGCTACTCGATCGAGGATCTCGAACTGATCCTTCAGCCCATGGTCGAAACAGCCAAGGAACCCATTGGCTCCATGGGCGACGATACGCCGCTGGCGGTGTTGTCGGATCAGTACCGCGGCCTGCACCATTTCTTCCGTCAGAACTTCAGCCAGGTCACGAATCCGCCGATCGATTCGCTGCGCGAGCGCCGTGTCATGACGCTCGACACGCGTCTGGGCAATCTCTCCAACATTCTTGATCAGGACGAGAGCCAGACGCGGATTCTGCAACTGCAATCCCCGGTCCTGACCAACGCGCAGTTCCAGGCCATGCGCCGCTACATGAAAGACAGCGCGACCGTCATCGACTGCACGTTCGACGCCGGTCGCGATGACGAGAATGCCCTGTCGGATGCCATCCAACGCATCCGTCAGGAATCCGAAGATGCGGTGCGCGGTGGCTGCGAGCACATCATCTTGACCGATGAGGCGACCGGCAGAGACCGTGTTGCCATGCCGATGATTCTCGTGGCGGGCGCCGTGCACAGCCATCTGGTGCGCCAATCCCTGCGAACGTTCACGTCGCTCAACGTGCGCTCGAGCGAGTGCCTGGACGTGCACTATTTCGCGGTGCTCGTGGGCGTCGGTGCGACCACGGTCAATGCGTATCTCGCCGAAGAAGGCATTGCCGAGCGGCACCGCCGCGGCCTGTTGGCCGACTATACGCTTGAGGAATGTGTTGCCCGCTACAAGAAGGCCATTGATGACGGTCTGTTGAAGATCATGTCCAAGATGGGCATCTCCGTCATCTCGTCCTATCGCGGTGGCTATAACTTCGAAACCATCGGGCTTTCGCGCACGCTGGTCGCCGAGTTCTTTCCCGGCATGCCATCACGTATTTCCGGTATCGGCCTCACCGGTATACAGCGCCGTTCGCTGAAACTGCATCGTGAGGCCTACGAAAACGACATCGTGTCGCTCCCCATCGGCGGCATCTATCGATACCGCTATGGCGGCGAGGCCCACGCCTTCGAAGCCGGCCTCATTCATGCGCTGCAGACCGCCGTCGCGACCGATAGCTACCAGATGTACAAGCGGTATGCCGAGGGCATGGACAAGCGCCCGCCGTTTGATCTGCGCGACCTGCTTGATTTCAATCCGCGTCATGAGCCCATCGGGATCGATGAAGTCGAATCGATCACGGAAATCCGCAAACGCTTCGTCACGCCGGGCATGTCGCTGGGCGCCCTGTCGCCGGAAGCTCATGAGACGCTCACCATCGCCATGAACCGGATCGGTGCCTTGTCGGATTCCGGCGAAGGCGGTGAAGACCCGGAGCGCTTTCATCCCCGGCCCAATGGCGACAATCCCAATTCACCGATCAAGCAGGTGGCCTCGGGTCGTTTCGGTGTCACCGCCCAGTACCTGACCAACTGCCGCGAGCTCGAAATCAAGATCGCGCAGGGTGCCAAGCCGGGCGAAGGCGGGCAGCTGCCGGGCTTCAAGGTGACCGAGATGATCGCCAAGCTGCGTCATGCCACGCCGGGCGTGATGCTGATTTCGCCGCCGCCGCATCACGACATCTATTCGATCGAGGATCTGGCGCAGCTCATCTACGACCTCAAGCAGATCAATGCCTCGGCCCGGGTCACGGTGAAGCTGGTCAGCCAGGCCGGTGTAGGCACGGTTGCGGCAGGCGTTGCCAAGGCCAAGGCCGATGTCATCCTGATCTCCGGCCATGTCGGCGGTACCGGCGCCAGTCCCCAGACCAGCATCAAGTACGCCGGCGCGCCCTGGGAGATGGGCCTGGCCGAGGCCAATCAGGTGCTCACGCTCAACCGTCTGCGTCACACCGTCACCCTGCGCACCGATGGCGGTATCCGCACGGGCCGAGATGTCGTCACGGCTGCCATGATGGGGGCCGAGGAATATGGTGTCGGCACGGCATCGCTCGTGGCCATGGGCTGCATCATGGTGCGTCAGTGCCATTCCAACACCTGCCCGGTAGGGATCTGCACCCAGAAAGACTCGCTCCGCGCCAAGTTCGAGGGTTCACCTGAAAAGGTCGTGAACCTCTTTTCCTTCATCGCGGAAGAAGTGCGTGAAATTCTGGCATCCCTGGGTGTGCGCAGCCTCAACGAGATCATCGGGCGCACTGATCTTCTCAAACAGGTCAGCCGCGGCAGTGAGGATCTTGATGACCTCGACCTCAACCCGCTTCTGGTTCAGGCCGATCCCGGCGACCAACCCCGCTATTGCACCATCGAGGGGCGCAACGAGGTTCCCGACACGCTTGATGCCCAGATGCTGCACGATGCGCGTGCGGCACTGGAAGAGCGCGAGAAGATGCAGCTTGCCTACAACGTGCGGAACACGCATCGGGCGGTCGGCACCAGGCTGTCCTCGGAAATCACGCAGCGCTTCGGCATGGACGGACTCGCGCCGGGCCATATCACGGTCCGTCTGCGCGGTTCCGCCGGGCAATCGCTCGGCGCCTTTGCGGTGCAGGGCCTGAAGCTCGAGGTCTTTGGCGATGCCAACGACTATGTCGGCAAGGGCCTCTCGGGTGGTATCGTCGTGGTGCGTCCGCCGGCTTCCAGCGAGCGTGCATCACAGCACAACACCATCATCGGCAACACGGTGCTGTATGGCGCCACCGCCGGCCAGCTCTTTGCGGCTGGTCAGGCCGGGGAGCGGTTCGCCGTGCGCAATTCCGGCGCCGATACCGTCATCGAGGGTTGTGGCTCCAACGGATGCGAATACATGACCGGCGGAACGGCTGTGATTCTGGGGCCGGTTGGCGCCAACTTCGGCGCGGGAATGACCGGCGGTATGGCGTTCATCTATGACCCTGATCAGACACTGCCCCAGCACATCAACGATGAAACCGTGGTGATGCAGCGATTGGCCAGTTCCCACTGGGAAGGTGTCGTGAAGTCCCTCGTGGCGGTACACGCCAGGGAAACCCAATCGGTTTATGCCTCACGCATCCTGCGTGAATGGGATCTGCGGGTTGGTGACATCTGGCAGGTCTGCCCCCGTGAGATGATCGAGCGCCTCCATCACCCCCTTCAGGACGAAGGCTCCCGCGCAAGCGCCTGACCGTCGGGTGTGCGCGCCGTCACTTGTGCTGTCCGGGTTCACGGCCATGTGAACAAGGTCGGACGCAACTTGGGATTCGGTCGTGGGGGCCGAATGGTTGGGAGATTGTCGTTGTTACACCAGACTGGCCACACAAATGCCGTGTCGTCGGGCCTCAGGCTTGGGCGCCTTCTTCAGGATTGCGGATTGATCAACGAACATCAGCTGATGGACGCTCTGGAAGCCCAGGCAGCCTGTGGCGGCAGGTTGGGCGCCGTCCTCATCAAACGCGGTTGCCTGACACAGGAACAGCTCGCCTCCGTGCTGGAAACCCAGGATGCCATCCGTGCTTCATCGCTTGCCCTCGACATGTCCGTCATCGTGGGGAGCAGCGTCCCTGCAGATGGTCAGGGCATCGGCTTTGCCGTGACCCTGACCAAGACCGAGGTTGAGCATTCCATGCCGTTTCCCGGCCCGCCGGTGCGTGCGCATCAAAGCCTGCTCACCGATGTATCCCGCGATCTTTCGATCAAGGCCTTCAGTGCGCAGGGCGGGGCGTTCCGCCTCAAAGGCGCGTGCGGTGCGTCCATTCCCTATCAGGTTTCGGTTGGCACAGGTTTCTCGGAAACCCCTGCGGAACTGCAGTTTGATGCGCCTCTCCACCTTGCTGCAGCTTCCGACAGCGAAGATCGCCTGAAATTGGAACTGCGGGTCAATCCGGCCGATCTTCGCGCGGTACCGACCGGGCGCTTCTGCGACACGCTGCAGGTTGTTCTCGAATAGCAACGGAAGCCGTGGCGAAACGCAAGAATCCGCGTTAGCTTCCGCGCATGCGTGAGCTCTACCATGTCCCGCTTTCTCCGTTCTGCCGCAAGGTCCGGATTGCCCTGAAGGAAAAGGGACTGCCGTTCGACCTCAAGACCGAGAACGTCTGGGAACGGCGTGAGGAATTCCTGCATCTCAATCCCGCAGGAAAGGTCCCGGTTCTGGTCGAGGCCGATGGCACGCCCATCGCCGACAGCACTGCTATTGTCGAGTATCTGCAGGAAGTCCAGCCCTTGCCCGACCTACTCGGTGCGTCCCCTGCACAACGTGCCGAAACCAGGCGTCTGGTCGCCTGGTTCGACGAGAAGATGCACATTGAGGCAACACAGAACCTCTTTGGCGAAAAGGTGCAGCGACGGTTTCTGGGCCACGGTGAACCTGATTCCGCCACGGTTCGCGCCGGGCTCGCCAACATCCGTGTGCATCTCGACTACATCGCCTTTCTGGTGGAACGGCGCAGCTGGCTTGCCGGCGAACAGTTCAGCCTGGCTGATATTGCAGCTGCCGCGCAGCTCTCCTGCATCGATTACATCGGTGATGTTCCCTGGGCGCACCAGGAAGCCGCGCGTGACTGGTATGCGCGCGTGAAGTCGCGACCGTCCTTCCAGCCTATCCTGGATGATCGGCTCCCCGGCCTGCGCCCTGTCAGCCATTACGACGATCTGGATTTCTGAGGCCTGCGGTGGCGGTGACTCAAGCCACGCTTGCAACAAGAGCCATTCGCGAAGAAGCGAGCCGTCTGGGATTTGATGCCTGCGGTGTGACCTCGGCAGTGGCAACGCCGGAATGGTCCGATCGTCTGTCGCGCTATGTCACTGCCGGGCACCACGGCGATATGGACTGGATGGAGCGGCGCGGTGAGCAGCGCAGCGATCCCCAGGAGCTTTGGCCCCAGGCACGCTCGGTCATCACGCTTGCGATGAGTTATGCTCCCACCCACGACCCGCTTGATGACCTGGAACGCAGGGATCGGGGCGTCATCTCGGTTTATGCCCGTGGCCGTGACTACCACGATGTCGTCAAGAAGCGGTTGAAGGCGCTGGCGCGCTGGATGGTCGAGACCCAGGGTGGCGACGTGAAGGTGTTTGTTGATACGGCACCGGTCATGGAGAAACCACTGGCGGCGCGCACCCGTGTGGGATGGCAGGGCAAACACACCAACCTCGTTTCGCGCTCGCTGGGTTCCTGGTTCTTCCTGGGCGAAATCTACACTACGCTCGATCTTGAGCCCGATGAACCTGAGCCGGACCATTGCGGCTCCTGCAGGGCCTGTCAGGACATCTGCCCGACGGCAGCCTTTCCTGAACCTTATCGACTGGATGCAACACGCTGCATCTCCTACCTCACCATCGAACACAAGGGTCATATCGCTGCCGAGTTTCGCGCGCCCATGGGGAACCGCATCTACGGCTGTGACGACTGCCTGGCGGTCTGCCCCTGGAACAAATTTGCCAGCCGTGCGAGCGAACCGGCCTTTCTGCCGCGTGCCGAACTGACGGCACCGCGCCTGGCTGACCTTGCCCAGCTTGATGACGCGGGCTTCCGTGAACTCTTCCGTGGCAGCCCGATCAAACGTGTTGGACGTGATCGCTTTGTGCGCAATGTGATGATCGCGCTGGGCAACAGCAACGAAGAAGGTGCGCATTCGGCGATCATCGACCGTCTGGACGATGCCTCACCCCTGGTGCGTGCCATGGCGGTGTGGGCGCTCAGGTGTCATTGTGACCAGGCTGCCTTTGCAGAGGCGCGCCGTGCCCACTATGAAACCGAAGCCGACGATGCTGTCCGGCGCGAATGGGATGAGGGTTGCCCGTGAAGAAGCTCTTTTGTTTTGGCCTTGGATTCAGTGTCGGCACACTGGCCCGCACGCTGCTGGATGAAGGCTGGTCCGTTGCCGGAACCGCACGTGATCCTGAGAAATGCGAAGCCCTGAAGGCCCTGGGAATCCAGGCTGTCGTGTTTGATGGCGTTACGGCCGAAAGGCCCCTTCTGCAGGCCCTGGAAGGCACCACGCACCTTGTTGATTCGATCCCGCCGTCAAAGGACGTGGCCTGTCCGCCGCTGCAGGCAGCCGGCGAACAGATCGGCACCATCGAAAGTCTGGACTGGGTCGGTTACCTCTCGACCACGGGCGTCTATGGCAACCATGACGGTGCGTGGGTCGATGAAACCACGCCACTGGCGCCCAACCTGGAACGCAGCGCGCGCCGGGTCGCGGCTGAGGAAGCCTGGCTCGTCATGCACGAGCGGTTCGGCCTGCCGGTCCATGTCTTCCGGCTGGCCGGCATCTATGGCCCCGGCCGCGGTGTGCTCGAACAGGTCCGCAAGGGTCGTGCACGACGCATCGTCAAGCCGGGCCAGGTGTTCTCGCGCATCCATGTCGATGACATCGTGGCGACCCTGCGCGCCTCCATGGCCCGGCCCCATCCCGGGGCCGTCTACAACGTCTGTGACGACAAGCCCGAAGAACCCGCCAAGGTCGTGGAGCACGCCTGCAAGCTGCTTGGTGTGCCCCCGCCGGAGCCGGTCGCCTTCGAAGATGCCGAACTCTCCGACATGGCCGCCAGCTTCTACGCCGACAACAAGCGCGTGCGAAACGACCGCATCAAGGAACAACTGGGTGTCAGCCTGACGTTTCCGTCCTATCGCGAAGGCATGAAGGCTGACCTCAAGGCAAAGGGCGCCTAGCGGGAAACAACTGCTAGCAGTTCATCCAGTATTGTTCCCAATCGCTCAAGATCTTCATCACGCGACAGTCTGTGGTCGCCATCTTTGATCAGGGTCACGACGACATCTTCGGCCGTTGTCCTCTCGGCGATCTGGTGGGCGGTTGGCCATGGCACGGCGTCATCGCGCATGCCCTGAAGGAGGCGGACAGGACAAGAAAGCCCGATCGGGGACCGCATCACCAGATGCTTGCGGCCGTCCTCGACAAAGTCACGGGTCACCGTATAGCTGCTCTCACCCTCCTGGATGGTCAGCTTGCCGTCTGTCATCAAGCGGTCCTGATCCTCTGCTGAGAGGCCCCACCAGATGTTCTGGCTGAAGTCCGGTGCGGCGGCGATGCCGACCAGCCCGGCAATACGGTCCGGTCGTTGCAGGGCGAGGTTCAGCATAATCCAGCCACCCATGCTGGACCCGATCAGAATCTGAGGGCCCTGGGTCAACCGGTCGAGTGCGGCCAGGGCATCCTCGGTCCATCGCCCGATGGTGCCTTCCTCAAACGTGCCGCTGGATTGACCGTGGCCCAGATAGTCGAAGCGCAGATAGGACCGGTCGTTCTCACGGCACCACTGGTCCAGGAACTGGGCCTTGGTCCCGGTCATGTCGGAGGCATAACCACCCAGGAAAACGATGCCCGGTGTCTTGCCTGCGCTCTTGTGATAGGCGAGACGGTGACCGCCGTCGCGATCGAGCCATTGTGGTGTCGTGTCGTGGTCGGACATGGGATATGGTCCACGGTTCGTTGAAAGACAGGTTTTGTAACATGGATTCCGATCAGCAAGCGCGCGGCCCGGTCATCCTGCAGGTGATTCCGGAGCTGAACGTCGGTGGTGCCGAACGCGCCGTCATCGATGTTGCGCGCGCCGTGATTGCGGCAGGCGGCGAGGCCCTTGTGGTCTCTGAGGGCGGCGACCTCGCGCCTGAACTGCTGCGGACCAAGGCGAAGCTGATTCAGATGCCGGTCGCTTCAAAATCACCCATCACCATTCAGCGCAATGCCAACCGGCTCGTCGACCTGATCCGTTCCGAAAACGTCAGCCTGATCCACGCGCGTTCGCGTGCGCCGGCCTGGTCGGCACTGAAGGCTGCCCGGCGTACGGGCCGTCCTTTCGTCACGACCTTTCATGCGCCCTACAACTTCGGTGGTGGAATCAAGAAACGTTACAACGCGGTGATGGCCAAGGGGGACCGCGTCATCGCGATCTCCGACTTCATCGCGGCCCATGTGCGCGAACATTACGGCGTGGGTGACGACCGGCTTCGGCGCATTCACAGGGGAATCGATGTCGTCGGCTTTGACCCCGCTGCTGTCAGTTCCGAACGTGTGGCCAGCCTCGCCGCGCGCTGGAACCTGCCCGACGGCGTGCCCATCGTGATGTTGCCGGGGCGTCTTGCGCGCTGGAAGGGGCAACACATCATGGTCCAGGCCATGGCCCAGATGGATCGCAGCGATTCCCTGTGTCTGCTCGTCGGCGTCGGCAGCGGGCGCGAAGGTCTGCGCAAGGAAATCGAGAAGGATATCGAGGCCCGTGGTCTCACCGGCCGTGTCGTTCTGATCGACGGATGTCAGGATATGGCTGCCGCCTACCGGTTGGCCGACGTGGTGGTCTCTGCATCCATCGAGCCTGAAGGCTTCGGGCGTGTGGCCGTCGAGGCACAGGCCATGGGCGTGCCGGTTGTGGCAACCAACCATGGCGGGGCCCAGGAAACCGTGGAGCCTGGCGTCACCGGCTGGCTTGTGCGTCCCGAAGACCCTTCCGTGCTCGCCCAGGCCGTGGCTGCCGCTCTTGATCTTGACGAGGAAGCGCGCGTCCGTCTGGCCGCCGTAGCGCGCGCGCGGACCGTCGAGCTCTTTGCGCGCACCAAGATGTGCGCCCAGACGCTCGATGTTTATCGCGAACTGATCCCCTGGCCATGAGCACGCGAATCCTTGTGATTCGCCTTGGCGCTCTGGGCGATTTTGTCCTTTCGTCGGGCCCGTTCCAGGCCATTCGGAACCATCATCGCGATGCCCATATCGTTCTCCTGACGACGGTTCCTTACGAAGATCTGGCACGCGCCGGCGGCTGGTTCGACGAGATCTGGCTGGATGACAAACCGAAATGGTGGCAGTTCGCCAGGGTTCGTTCCCTTTCCAAAGAACTGAACGAGACTGCCTTCGACAGGGTCTACGACCTCCAGACCTCTGATCGTTCCAGCAGCTATCTTCGCCTGTTCAAACGTCCCAGGCCGGAATGGTCCGGCATCGCCAGAGGCTGCTCGCATCCCCATGCCAATCCGGATCGGGATCGTCTGCACACGGTCGAGCGTCAGGCTGATCAGCTTCACATGGCCGGTATTGATGATGTACCACCGCCTGATCTCTCCATGATCGATGCCGATCTCAGTGCTTTTGATCTGCCGGATCGTTTTGCTCTGATTGTTCCTGGCAGCGCGCCGCATCGCCCGGAAAAACGCTGGCCTGCCGAGCGTTATGGTGAACTTTGCCATCGCCTGAAAGGCATGAATCTGGCCGTGGTGTTGATTGGCGGGCCTGCAGAAGCCGATGTGCTCGATGCGATCGCTTCGGTCAGAAGAGACTCCGTCAATCTATGCGGCCGGACCAGTTTTGAGCAGATTGCCGCCCTGGGGCGGCGTGCCGAACTGGCAATCGGCAACGACACCGGCCCGATGCATCTGGCGGCGACCGCAGGGTGCACGTCGCTGACGCTGTTTTCGTCTGGTTCGGATCCCGCGTTGACAGCGCCGCGTGGACAATCCGTCACCGTCTTGTCGCGATACAACCTTGCCGATCTCAGCGTTGATGAGGTCGCACATGCCGCACGTTTAGCGTTCTCTTGACTTCACGGTGCGCGCTACTAGGTTGCGCGCTGCCCGAAACGGGCAGCAAATCCTTTGCTGGAGTGGACAGATCATGAGCGCCCAAGCGCAAGCCGCCCGTGTGGCGATTACTCTCCCCGATGGTTCCGTGCGTGACTATGACGCGCCGACCACCGGTGCCGAGATCGCGGCTTCGATTGGCGCCGGCCTTGCCAAGGCTGCGCTTGCGGTCAAGGTCGATGGCGAACTTCGCGATCTCAAGCGCGCGATCGACCATGACGCCGCACTGGAAATCGTCACGTCGAAGTCACCCGATGCCCTGGAACTGGTGTGTCACGACGCCGCGCATGTTCTGGCGCAGGCAGCCAAGGAACTCTTCCCCGACATTCAGGTCACGATCGGCCCGGTGATCGAGGACGGATTCTATTACGACTTTTCGCGCTCGGAGCCGTTTACGCCCGAAGACCTCGAAAAGATGGAAAAACGCATGGCCGAGATCATCGACCGTGACGAACCCATCGATCGCGAAGTCTGGGATCGCGACGAGGCTGCAGCGTTCTTCGAATCGATTGGCGAAGATTACAAATCCGAGATCATCCGCGATCTGGCTGCTGACCAGACGATCACGCTTTATCGTCAGGGCAACTGGATCGACCTCTGCCGCGGCCCGCATTTACCCTCGACAGGCAAGCTCCCCAAGGCGTTCAAGCTCATGAAGTTGGCTGGCGCTTACTGGCGTGGCGACAGCCGCAACGAGATGCTCCAGCGCGTCTACGGCACGGCCTGGCTCAACAAGGATCAGCTCAAGGATCACCTCACACGCCTCGAAGAGGCAGAGAAGCGCGATCACCGCAAGCTGGGTCGTGAAATGGACCTGTTCCATTTCCAGGAGGAAGCCGTGGGTTCGGTCTTCTGGCACGACAAGGGCTGGCGTCTCTATCGTACGGTGCGGAACTATGTCCGCCGCCGCCTTGAGGCCGAACACTATCAGGAGGTGAACACGCCCCAGATGGTGGATCGCTCTCTCTGGGAGGCGTCGGGTCATTGGGAGAAGTTCCGTGAGCACATGTTCACGGCCCAGACAGAAGATGATCGCATCTGGGCTATGAAGCCGATGAACTGTCCCTGTCACGTGCAGATCTTCCGGCAGGGCACCAAGAGTTACCGCGACCTGCCGCTGCGCATGGCCGAGTTTGGATCATGCCTGCGTTATGAGCCGTCGGGTGCGCTCCATGGTCTGATGCGCGTGCGCGCCTTCACCCAGGACGACGCCCATATCTTCTGCACCGAAGACCAGATCACGTCAGAGACGATTCGTTTTTGTGAGCTGTTGTCCTCGATTTACAGCGATCTGGGCTTTGAAGACTTTGTCGTGAAGTTTTCTGATCGTCCCGAAGTACGCGCCGGCGAGGATGCGGTCTGGGATCAGGCAGAGGACGCTCTCAAGGCTGCGGCAGAGGCGGCGAACCTCGACCTGGAGCTCAATCCCGGAGAGGGCGCCTTTTATGGTCCCAAGCTCGAGTTCGTTCTGCGCGATGCCATTGGCCGAGATTGGCAATGCGGCACCCTGCAGGTCGACTTCGTTCTGCCGGAACGACTCGATGCGACCTATGTCGCCGAAAGCGGTGACCGCAAGCGTCCCGTGATGCTGCATCGCGCGATTCTTGGCTCATTTGAGCGGTTTTTGGCCGTTCTGATCGAACATTATGCCGGTCACTTCCCGCTCTGGCTGGCGCCGACGCAATACGTCGTTGCGACTGTGACGAACGAGGCCGATGACTACGCGGCTGAAGTTCATGAGGAACTGGCTGGCGCCGGTCTGGTCGGATTGCTCGATACGGCAGCCGACAAGATCAGCTACAAGGTGCGTCAGCACTCTGTGGGCAAGATCCCCGTGATCCTGGCCGTCGGCAAACGCGAGGCCGAAGAGCGCACTGTTTCCATCCGTCGTTTGGGCAGCAAGGATCAGCAATCCCTTGCACTTGCCGACGCCATTCATACACTTACGAACGAATCGCAGCCGCCGGCCTGATTGGCCCCGGCTGAAAACCTAGAGGAGTTGATTACATAGCACGTCCAAGAAACGGCATGGCGCCACCCGAAAAGTCGGGACCTCGCGCCAATGAAGATATCAGAGTCCCCCAAGTGCGCCTGATCGGCGCTGACGGAGCGCTGATTGGTGTTGTCACCATTCAGGCCGCATTGAGTGCGGCCGAAGATTCAGGACTGGATCTGGTCGAGATTTCACCAAACGCCGACCCGCCTGTCTGCAAGCTGCTGGACTACGGCAAGTTCAAGTACGAAGCGCAGAAGAAGGCGAACGAGGCGCGCAAACGTCAGAAGACGATTGACGTCAAGGAAATCAAGATGCGTCCGAACATCGATGACCACGATTACGAGGTCAAGATGCGGGCCATGACCAAGTTCATCGGCGAAGGCGACAAGGTGAAATTCACCATTCGTTTCCGCGGTCGTGAGCTTGCCCACCCCGAGATCGGGCGCAAGCTTCTGGATCGCATTCGTGAGGATGCCGAGGACCTGGCCAAGATCGAATCGGTGGCCAAAATGGAAGGCCGCCAGATGATCATGGTGATGGCACCAAAATAGGCTGATTGGCGGCCATTTTTGGGTCATGACTCCTCTTGCATTGGGGCAGGGGTGCCGATATAACGCGCCCCTTGCTCCGGGCGTTGTGCGCTGCGGAGCGCATTTTTGTAACAGATGACGTTTGGGAAGACCCATGCCGAAGCTGAAAACCAAGAGCTCGGTGAAGAAACGCTTTTCTTTAACCGGCAGTGGCAAAGTGAAACGTAACTATGCCGGCAAGCGCCATTTCATGCGCCGCCGCACAAAACGTTTCATCCGTGGAACCCGTGGTACGACGACGGTGGATGCGGTCGATGTCCCGATGATCAAGCGTTTGCTGCCTTACGGCTGAACGCGGAACGAAACGACGCAACAGGTGAGTTGAACGATGGCGCGAGTAAAACGCGGGACTACGTCCCACGCCCGTCACAAGAAGGTGCTGAAGCTGGCCAAGGGTTACCGCGGCCGTGCCAACAGCTGCTACACGATTGCGCTCGAGCGTGTCGAAAAGGCGTTGCAGTACGCCTATCGCGACCGTCGTGCCAAGAAGCGTACCTTCCGTGGTCTCTGGATCCAGCGCATCAATGCGGGTGCTCGGATGCATGGCATGACCTATTCCCAGTTTATGCACGGCATGAAGCTCGCGGGTATCGAACTCGATCGCAAGATCCTGGCCGACCTCGCGGCGCAGGAGCCTTCGTCCTTTGCGAAGCTCTGCGATGATGCCCGCTCGGCGGTCGAGAAGGCGGCGTAACAACAACCTGTCACGCCACTGACTCTTTACCGATAACACGACCGACGAGGGGCCCATGAGGCCCCTTTGTCATGTTTGGACCCTGAAATGCAGGATCAGATCAACACCATCCGCGATGATGTGCTGGCCCAGGTCGAAGGCGTATCCGACCTCAAGAGCCTGGATGACATTCGCGTTGCCGCCCTGGGCAAGAAGGGGCAGATCACCGGACTGATGAAACAGCTCGGCGGACTCGACCCCGATCAGCGCCGTGAGGTCGGTCAGGAGCTCAATCGCGTCAAGGATGCCGTCCAGGCCGCCATCGATGCGCGCAAGTCCGATCTCGAACGGGCCGAGCTCAACCGCCGGCTGGAAGTCGAGCGGGTTGATGTCTCTCTGCCGCCACGCCCGGAAATGCAGGGCAGCGTGCATCCTGTCAGCCAGGTCATGGATGAAATCGTCGCGATCTTCTGTGAAATGGGTTTTTCGGTTGCCGAGGGGCCCGATATCGAGGGCGACTGGCTCAACTTCGGCGCGCTCAATATTCCTGACGAACATCCTGCACGCCAGGAACATGACACCTTCTACCTGCCCGCTCAGAGTGATGATGAGGCTCGACCCGTGTTGCGCACGCATACCTCACCTGTGCAGGTGCGCCACATGCTGTCTTCGCAGCCGCCCATCCGTATCATTGCGCCGGGCCGCACCTATCGCAGCGACAGCGACATGACTCACACGCCGATGTTCCATCAGGTCGAGGGCCTGGTGATCGACGAGACAACCCACATGGGCCATCTGAAAGGCTGCCTGCGCGATTTTGTCGAAGCCTTTTTCCAGGTCGACAACGTGCCCATGCGGTTCCGCCCCAGCTACTTCCCGTTCACGGCCCCTTCGATGGAGATCGATATCGGCTGCTCCTTCAGGGATGGCGAACTCAAGATCGGTGAAGGCGACGACTGGCTGGAAATCCTGGGCAGCGGCATGGTGCACCCCAACGTCCTGCGCAATGGCGGTATCGATCCCGACAAGTACCAGGGTTTTGCCTTCGGTATGGGAATTGATCGCGTCGCGATGCTGAAATACGGCATTCCCGACCTGCGCAGTTTCTTTGATTCCGACCTGCGCTGGCTGCGCCACTACGGCTTCCGCGCGCTCGATGTGCCCACGCTCTATGGAGGGCTGGCGCGATGAAAATCACTCTGGACTGGCTCAAACGCCATCTTGAAACCGAAGCCACGCTCGATGAGATCGTGGCCTGCCTCAACCGTATCGGCCTGGAGGTCGAAGGCGTCGAGGACCGGGCCGCCGAACTTGCGCCGTTCACGGTGGGTTATGTGGTCAAGGCCGAACAGCACCCCAATGCCGACCGGCTGCGTGTCTGCATCGTCGAGACCGGCAGTGGTGAAGTGCAGGTCGTGTGTGGCGCGCCCAATGCGCGCACCGGCATGAAGGGTGTCTTCGCGCCTTCGGGAACGCATGTGCCCGGCACCGGCCTCGACCTCAAGGAAAGCGAAATCCGAGGCGTCGCCAGCCGTGGCATGCTCTGTTCTGAGCGCGAAATGGGTCTCAGCGACGAGCATGACGGCATTATCGATCTGCCCGAAGACACGCCCGTGGGCGCATCCTTTGCGGCGATCTCGGGCCTGGATGATCCGATCATCGAAATCGGTCTCACCCCGGATCGCGGCGACTGCTTCAGCGTGCGCGGCATCGCCCGTGACCTGGCTGCCGCCGGCATGGGCACACTCAAGTCGCTTGATACCTCGCCGGTACCCGGGACCTGCAAGAGCCCCATCGATATCGAGCTGCGTTTCGATGAGGCGACCCGTGATGCCTGCCCGGCGTTCATCGGGCGTTACTTCAAGGGCCTCACGAACGGCGCCAGCCCGGCCTGGATGCAACAGAAGCTGAAGGCTGTGGGTCTGCGCCCGATTTCGGCGCTGGTCGACATCACCAACTGGCTCACCATGGATCTGGGCCGGCCGGCGCACATCTATGACGCTGACAAGGTCAAGGGCACCATCGGCGCCCGTATTGCCGAAGCCGGCGAGACCTTCGATGCGCTGAACGATAAGTCCTATGAGACCGATGACGCCATGACGGTGATCTTTGATGATTCCGGCATGCTGGGTCTGGGCGGCGTGGTCGGTGGCGAGTCCACCGGTGCCGACGAGAACACGGTCAACGGATTCATGGAGATCGCACTCTTCGACCCCATTCGCACGGCGGCAACCGGTCGCAAACTGGAACTGGTAACCGACGCACGCCAGCGCTTCGAACGTGGTATCGACAATGCCTTTGCGCCCGAAGGCATGGAAATGGCGACCCGGCTGGTGCTCGAACTCTGCGGCGGTGAGCCGAGCGAGGTCGTCACGGCAGGCACGGTGCCGACCGAACAGAAAACCATGTCGGTGCGTCCCTCCCGCATCCTTGAATTGGGCGGTATTGCCATCGACAAGGCACGTGCGGAATCGATCCTGGGCGACCTCGGTTTCGGCGTCAGCGATGCCGGCGATGATCTCTGGTCCGTTACGGTGCCGACCTGGCGTCACGACATGGGTTGTGAAGCCGACGTCATCGAGGAAGTCCTGCGCATCAACGGTTTCGATGAAGTCCCGATGGTCTCGCTGCCGCGCGAGGCACCCGTGGCCCGTCCCGTCCTCAGCATCAGGCAGAAGCGTGTGCGCTGGTCGCGCCGCACCCTGGCCAGTCGCGGACTCAACGAAGCCGTTACCTATTCCTTCGTTTCCTCGAACCATGCCCGCATGTTCGGTGGCGGCAATCAGGGCCTTACCCTGGTCAATCCGATTTCCTCGGACATGGACATGATGCGCCCCTCGGTGTTGCCCGGGCTGCTGGAAGCCGTGGCCCGCAATCAGGCCCGCGGCATGGCTGATTTCGGTCTCTTCGAGATTGGCCCGGCCTACGCCAGCACGGAGCCGGAGGGGCAGACCACTACCGTTACCGGCATGCGCGTGGGTCGTTCCGGCGCGCGCCACTGGTCGCAGAAGGAGCGCGCGGTCGATGTCTTCGATGCCAAGGCAGATGCCATGGCCGTCCTGGAAGCCATTGGTGCTCCGGTCGAGAATCTCCAGACCACGACCGATGCGCCTGACTGGTTCCACCCGGGCCGTTCCGGTGTCCTGCGGCTTGGTCCGAAATCTCTTGCCGTGTTCGGCGAACTCCACCCCCAGGTGGTGTCTGCCCTCGATGCCAGCGGTCCCGTGGCCGCGTTCGAGATTGCTCTCGAATCGGTGCCGGAACCGAAATCGCGCGCCATTGCACGTGCCAGGCTCGACGTTTCGCCGTACCAGGCGGTCCGGCGAGACTTCGCCTTTGTCGTGGATTCCGACGTCCCTGCAGAGAAACTGCTGCGTGCGGCCAAGGGTGCGGATCGTGCCTTGATCCGTGAGGTCAGCCTGTTTGACGTGTTTGAGGGCGAACGCCTTGGGGTAGGGCGCAAGTCCATCGCCATCGGTGTCACGATTCAGCCTGTCAAGGCGACCCTGACCGACGAGGAACTCGAAGCCCTTTCCGACAAGGTCGTTGCTGCCGTTGCCAAGCAGACCGGCGGTGAATTACGCGGGTGATCCGCTCGCTTGCTGATCGCCGGCCGATGCGGCGCATAGCTCAAGGAGAACCGTGATGCCCTCATCGCTGATCCGCAGCCGCTATCTCATCACCCATGCCGTCAGCCGCACGGAAGCAAACGTCATTGAAGATGGCGCCGTGTTGCAGCGCGACGGCAAGGTCGTCGAGATCGGAACGTTCGAAGATCTGCAGGCGCGTCATGATGTCGATGAGATCCTTGGCGGGCCCGATTGCGTGATCACGCCGGGGTTTGTGAATGCCCATCACCATGTCGGCCTCACTCCGGTCCAGCATGGCTGCCAGGATCTGCCTCTGGAATTGTGGTTCGCCTCCATGATCCAGCAGCGTGATGTCGACCCTTATCTCGATACGCTCTATTCGGCCTTTGAGCTGATTGCTTCGGGTGTCACCACCGTGCAGCACCTCTCAGGCTGGTCTGCGGAAAGCCCCGAACAGATCGTTGCCGATAGCGAGCGCATGATCGATGCCTATCGCGACATCGGTATGCGGGTCTCGTTCTCGCACGGCGTCTGGGATCAGAACCATCTGGTTTACGGCGACAACCGAACCTTTGCCGAGAGTTTGCCCGGCGACCTGGGTTCGCGCGCGGCGGCACACCTGCAGGCCATGGAGCTGCCGGTCGAAGAGCAGCTCGGCGTGTTCGATCATCTGTTTGATCGTCATCAGAGTTCCGAGCGGACACGAATCCAGCTCGCACCCAACAACTTTCATTGGTGCTCGGACGACGCCCTCGACGCGTTGCGTGATCATGCCGAACGTTACGACGTTCCCATGCACATGCACCTGCTCGAGACGCCGTACCAGAAGGAATATGCCCGCCGGCGCACCGGCGGTTCGGTCGTGAAGCATCTCGAACGCCGGGGGCTCCTTGGCCCGCAGATGACCTTTGGTCACGGCGTCTGGATGACCGAGGACGATATCGAGATTCTGGCCGCCACGGGAACCCATATCTGCCACAACGCAAGCTCGAACCTGCGCCTGCGCAGCGGCATCTTTCCGCTCGACGCCTTCGAGCGCAAAGGCATCCGGGTCGCCATCGGCATTGACGAGGCGGGCATCAACGACGATCGCGATATGCTCCAGGAAATGCGGCTCATCAAACACGTGCACCGCTTCCCCGGCATGGATGACCATGTCCCGGCATCGGGCCAGATCCTGCGCATGGCGACCGAAGACGGCGCCCATACCACGCCGTTTGCCCATGAAATCGGCGTGCTGGCTCCTGGCAAGGCGGCCGATCTCGTGATCATGGACTGGAATGCCATTGCCCAGCCGTTCCTGCGCCTGGATCGCGACATCTCCGTACTGGATGCCGTGATTCATCGGGCAAAATCGTCGGGTGTTCAGACCGTCCTGGTGGCGGGCGAACCGGTCTATCGCGACGGCAGGTTCACACGCGTTGATCGTGACGCCATTCTGTTGGCGCTGGGCGAACGCATGGCGCGGCCTCTCACCCCTGCCGAAGAAGATCGCCTTAAGCTTGGCCGTGAACTCATGGGCCATGTGCGTGCCTTCTATGACGGCTGGCTGGACGATGAAGTGCGCGAACCCTTTGATCAGCGTAATAGCCGTCGTTAGCCCGTTGCACTCGCTCTCCCACATCCCTATGTTCCGCGCTCCTCTTGAGGACTCGCCCAATTCATGACCGCTCTCGAAAACATCCGCAACGTTGCGATTGTCGCGCATATCGATCACGGAAAGTCGACTCTGGCCGACCGTCTGATTGAGCTGTGCGGTGGCCTCGATCAGCGCGAGATGCGCGGTCAGGTGCTCGATGCCATGGATCTGGAGCGTGAACGCGGCATCACGATCAAGGCACAGACCGTGCGTCTCAACTATGAGGCCGACGATGGTCAGACCTATCTCATCAACATCATCGATACGCCGGGCCACGTCGATTTCACCTATGAGGTCAGCCGCAGCCTGCGCGCTTGCGAAGGTGCGCTGCTGATCGTCGATTCGACCCAGGGTGTCGAGGCCCAGACGGTCGCCAATGCTTATCTGGCCGTGGATGCCGATCTGGAAATCCTGCCTGTGGTCAACAAGATCGACCTGCCCGCCGCGGATCTCGACAAGGCGCGCGAGGATGTCGAGGAATCCGTCGGCATCGATGCCACCGACGCCATCGGCGTATCGGCCAAGACCGGCGAGAACGTCAGGGATGTGCTCCAGGCGATTGTCGACAAGCTTCCCGCACCGAAGAGCTCGGGGCCGGATGCTCCGCTGAAGGCCCTGCTGGTCGATTCCTGGTATGACCCCTATCTGGGCGTGGTCATTCTCATGCGCGTGCTCGACGGCACCGTGCGCAAGGGCCAGCGTGTGCGCATGGTCGGCACCGGTGCCGTGCGCGAGATCGACCGCGTCGGCATCATGA
>CALIUG010000107.1 GCA_938048755.1 uncultured Alphaproteobacteria bacterium | reverse complement strand
TCGGCCGGTTGTGCAGCAAGGTGTGCCCGGGCTTCTGGCGGTTCCTGCGCGATTTTCTCGTCACGCAGGTCGCCACGCACGGTGCGCCACATGTTGTAGGCCATGATCAGGGATCCGGTCAGGAAGAAGACACCGCCCATGGCACGCACGACATAGAGGAAATGTTTTTCCTGCACGGTTTCGATGAAGGAATACTGCAGGAAGCCGTTGGCATCATAGGTGCGCCACATCAGCCCCTCCATGATACCCGTGACCCACATCGAGATGATGTAGAGCAGGATGCCGATGGTCGCGATCCAGAAGTGCCAGGAAACAAGCTGAATCGAGTAGAGCCGCTCGCGCTTCCAGAGTTTCGGGATGAGGTAATAGATCGCACCGAAGCTGATGAAGGCGACCCAGCCCAGGGCACCCGAATGCACGTGACCGATGGTCCAGTCGGTGTAGTGCGAGAGCGAGTTGACCGCGCGGATCGACATCAGCGGGCCTTCAAAGGTCGACATGCCATAGAAGCCGATGGCAGCCACCATCATGCGCAGCACCGGATCGGTGCGCAGTTTCCACCATGCGCCCTTGAGCGTCATCAGGCCGTTGATCATGCCGCCCCATGAGGGCATCCACAGCATGATCGAGAAGATCATGCCCAGGCTCTGTGCCCACTCCGGCAGCGCCGTGTAATGGAGGTGATGCGGTCCAGCCCAGATGTAAAGGAAGATGAGCGACCAGAAATGGACGATCGACAGCCGGTAGGAATAGATCGGCCGTTCGGCCTGCTTGGGCAGGAAGTAGTACATGATGCCCAGGAAGCCGGCGGTCAGGAAAAATCCGACCGCGTTATGCCCGTACCACCATTGGGTCAGGGCATCCTGAACACCCGAATAGAGGCCGTAGCTCTTCATGCCTGTCAACGTGACCGGAACAGAGAGGTTGTTGACGATATGGAGCACGGCCACGGTCAGGATGAAGGCCAGGAAGAACCAGTTGGCGACATAGATGTGCGGCTGGCGGCGTTTCAGGATCGTTCCGGCAAAGACCACCAGATAGACGACCCAGACAATGGTCAGCCAGAGGTCGACCATCCATTCCGGCTCTGCATACTCCTTGCCCTGGGTGACACCGTTCACGTAGCCCCAGGCCGCCATGACGATGAAGAACTGATAACCCCAGAACAGGAAGTCGGCCGTGGGCCTGCCGCCAAACAGAGGAACCCCGCAGGTTCTCTGGACGCAGTAGAGCGAAGCCGCCATCAACGCGTTGCCGCCAAAGGCAAAGATCGCCGCAGAGGTATGAAGCAGACGCAGCCTGCCAAAACTCGTGAATTCCCAATCAAGATTGAGAAGCGGGAACGCCAGCTGGAAGGCGATGTAGGTTCCCGCCGCAAATGCCACGACACCCCAGAACATGGTGGCGATCGCGAACTTGCGGATCACATCTTCGTTGTAGGCGACCGGCTCGGACGCCGCTGCCGTGGCCTCTGACATCAAGGACCTCCATATGCCCCGTATACGGACAAGCCCCGGAAACCGGCGGACGCCAGCCAGGGTGTGAATGCGATGGCCGGAACATGCTGCCTGACCGAAAATTCGGCATTGATTCAGGTCAAGCAAACACCAGAGAGCGGCTGCTTAACACACTCTGGACGGGCAACTCCATTCGCATGTGCTACGGCGCCTTGGGAGGTATGCGGCAGCACTGCAAGCAACCAGGTCGCCTGAGATAGATGAACCAGTAGACAAGCCCGACAAAGAGGCCTCCGCCGATGATGTTGCCGATGGTCACGGGCAGAAGATTGGTAGCCAGCCAGCCCAGAGAAATGGGCGGGGCAGCAGCGGTCAGTTCGGGTGCCCACTGCTGGATCATCATGGCCTGGGGAATGAAGTACATGTTGGCGACGGAATGCTCGAACCCGGCAGCCACAAACGCCGCAATGGGGAACAGGATCGCCAGAAGCTTGTCGGTCGTGCTGTGGGCGCCGTAACAGAGCCAGACCGCCAGACAGACCAGCACGTTGCACAACACACCCATGAAAAACGCCCGCACGATCGGCAGATCGACCTTTGCCGCACCGATGGCGAAGGCCTTCTGGCCAACGGCACCATCTGCCAACAGGTGATGGCCGGCCAGAAACACCAGCAAGGCCGTGGCCACCGCGCCGATCAGGTTGCCGACAAAGACGATCGACCACGCACGCAACAGCGCGGCCAGGCCGATACGCCGGCTCGCTGCGGCCATCACCATCAGATTGTTGCCGGTAAACAGCTCCGCGCCGCCCAGCACGACAAGAATGAGGCCCAGAGCAAAAACCAGACCGCCCAAAATACGCGCCAGACCGAAGGGAACGACCTCATCCAGGCCCGTCCACATCGTCGTTGCCGCCATTGCGCCCAGACTGATGAAGGCACCGGCCAGGATCGCAAGGGCAAGCAAGCGCATGGCATCCATGTTCGCCTTGGCGACGCCAACCTCTTCTGCCTTGCGGGCAATGGCGGCAGGAAGCAACGCATCGACCGGCGCCGGCGGCGGGGACTCCGATGACATCAGCGAACCTTGCGCCGACGGGTCATGGCCTCAGCCATGGTCACAAGGTCATCCTCGCTCAGGCGTTGCCGCGCCAATGGCAGGACAGCACCGTTTTCCCAGGCAAGATGACGACGTTGCAGGGTCGAAAACGAGACCGCATCCCGCGCGAAGACAGCATGGTTCTCGATCAGATGACCACCTGCAAGCACCCGCAGGGATGGAACCAGCCGGTCGTGAAGTTCACGATCGCTTTCGTGTTCTGCTTCCAGCATCGCGACGGTTTCCTCGCACCCGTCATCTTCATGGCAGCGTTGCATCATCAACGGAAACAGGTCGTCTTCTTCGTCGGCGATGTGGAACGGCATTTCACGCTCGAAATAGTCAAGCACCATCCGGGCAGTTTCACCGGCGTCGTCCGCTCCGGCCTCCTCGGCCAGATGTTCCAGCGCCGCACAGATCAGCAACTGGCGATCATGATGGCCCTCCAGGAACTCCAGTGGCCGCCGCACGACAGGCAAATCGGTCATGACAACCTCCCCATGATCGCACACAGACTATTGGTACCCTGCTGCTCGCACCTTGACCTGCATCAACCCACGGCTGAGGGTGAGGCCAAGCAAGGGGACCTTCATGACTGGCATTGGAATCATCGGATTGGGCGTGATGGGCTCACGCATGTTACGCCAAATCGACCAGCATCCAGAGCTCGATGCCGTGGTTGCCTGGGACCCATCCGAAACGTCGATGCAGCAAGCCGCAGGGTCGCATTCCGGGTTGGCGTTGGCGCAGTCGGCTCTAGACGTGATCGCCCATGGTGCCGTCGAATGCGTCTACATCGCCTCGCCGCCCTCAAGCCATCTCAGCTACATCAACCTCACCTGCGATCACGACAAGGCCGTGTTCTGTGAAAAGCCGCTGTCCCTGGATCTTGGCGCTGCCGTCACCACGGTTGAACGCATCGAACGCGAAGGCCGCAAGGCCGCGATGAACTTCCCCCACGCCAGCGCACCTGCCGCGGTCGCCCTTGCAGAGGCGGTTCAGGCTGGACGTATCGGCAGCGTTCGCGATGTGAATGTCGAGATTGTTTTTCCGCAATGGCCCGAGAGCTGGCAGGTCGCGGCAACCTGGCTTGGCTACAGAGCAGAGGGCGGATTTGTGCGGGAAGTCGTCACACACATGCTGTTCCTGGCACGGCGCATTCTGGGACCGCTTGAACTGACAGATGCCGAGATCACGTGGCCTGATGACGCCATCCGTGCAGAAACCGCCGCAGACATCCGCCTGCACGCCGGAGGTGTTCCCGTGCGTGTGCGCGGACGCGTCGAGGATGGCGCACAGGAAACCGTGCACTGGACGATATCTGGAGAACACGGGAGTCTGCGGCTGTTCGACTGGTACGGTCTGGAAGCGACATCAGACAGCGGCGCGCAAGAATGGCATCAGGCCAATCGACCCTATGATCCTGCCTCGGCCCGCCTGGCAGCCGGTCAGACTCAGTTAGATGGTCTCAAGGCCATGCTCGATGGAAAGCCCCATGCCATGGCGCGCTTGCGCGAAGGCCTCGACGTGCAGCAAATGATCGAAACCATTCTGGCGCGCTAGGCCGATCTCGAGATGAACCGCGATTGAGAGCCAGTTACTCGACCTCGTAACCGAACTGCTCGCAGAATTCCGGCATCAGATCTTCGGTCTGAACGCTTTCGGGCCGGTTACTCTGGGTTTTCATGCGATTGTCCGCCATCTGACATTCCATTTCCTGGCGGATGATTTCGTAGTCCACGGGGTAGTTTGCCACGGCCTGCTGCGTGGGCTCGCGGCCTGCGACCGAAGAGTGATGCGCTGACCCGTAGAGGGTACGCATGGCATCAATGGCATAGAGTTGCGAGAGCTGCTGTTCGGACCGGTAGGGGTCATGCAACATCGGCGCGATGATCGCGGCAAGCAGCCCCCCTTGATTGGCCACCAGTCCCTGTGCGGTGAAACTGACATCGAGTTCATCGGTCTCGACGTTATAGAGATCATCCCTGGCCACAACATAGGTATTGCCGGTGGCCAGAATGGTAATCACCGGATCGAAGAGCCGGAGTTGCGTAATGGTCACATGCAGACGCTTCTCGCGCCCTTCCTCTGAGAACCGATAGGCCTCGTTCTGGATGTTCACCCGCATCGCCTCCAGGAAATTCGGCGTGCCGCCACTGACACCGGGTGCGAACTCAACCTCGACGTCCACGATCTGATAGGGCTCAGCGGTTTCCATTAGAGGTTTCACCGTGCAGGCAGAGACAAGCACGGAGCACGCGACGGCAAACATCAGGCGAAGCATTTCTGGAACTCCCAAGCAGAACAGGACACATCGAACCCGAAACAGGCGAGTTCCACTCGAGATTATCGCGCAAAACGAAATGCACAACCCTACATGACCGGGCCCACTTCCCAGGGCATGAACTCGTTGTCGCCAAAGCCCAGCGCCTCACTCTTCGAGGGCCTGCCGGAGGCAACGTCCAGAATGCACCGGAAAATCTCTTCGCCCTTCTCCGCGACGCCCTGCTCGCCATCCGCGATGGTGCCGCAATTGATATCCATGTCCTCTTCCATACGTTCGAACATGGCGGAGTTGGTGGCAAGCTTGATCGACGGTGCCGGCTTGCAGCCATAGACCGAACCACGGCCGGTCGTGAAGCACACCACGTTCGCGCCAGAAGCAACCTGGCCGGTGATGGAACAGGGGTCGTAGCCGGGCGAATCCATGAACACGAAACCCTTTTTCGTGATGGACTCTCCGTAGCGATAGACCTCCACCAGATTGGTAGTCCCGCCTTTGGCCGCAGCGCCCAGTGACTTTTCCAGGATCGTGGTAAGCCCGCCATCCTTGTTGCCGGGCGACGGATTGTTGTCCATGCCCTGCCCACCCCCGGCATAGTCCTCCCACCAGCGGATGCGCGCGAGAAGCTTGTCTGCCACCTCAGCCGAGACGGCACGGCGTGTCAGCAGGTGTTCGGCACCATAGATCTCCGGCGTCTCGGCCAGGATCCCGGTACCGCCGTGTTCGACCAGCCGGTCGATCGCCGACCCCAGGGCCGGGTTGGCGGTGATCCCGGAATAGCCGTCCGACCCGCCGCATTGCAGCGCAACAGTCAGGTGGCTGGCGGAAACCCGTTCGCGCACGACATCGTTGGCGGCCGGCAACATGGCGCGGATCAGCCGGATGCCTTCCTCCACCGTGGCGCGTGTGCCACCGGTGGTCTGGATGTTCATGGTCGTCAGGCCGGCCGTGCTGGCAGGGCCATAGGCGTCCAGAAGAAAGCTGATCTGGTTTGCTTCGCAACCCAGGCCGACCAGCAGCGCGCCCGCGACATTGGGATGGCGCGCAAACCCCCACAACACACGGTGCATGTTGGCCATGGAATCGGGGTGTGAGGTCTGGCCGCATCCTCCGCCGTGGGTGAATCCCACAACCCCGTCGATGTTTGGGTAAGCATCGAGTTCACCGCCGGCATTGAACGCATCGGCAATGGTCCGCACGACGCTGGCCGAGCAGTTCACGGAAGGGAGAATCGCGATGTAGTTGCGCGTGCCGACGCGCCCATCGGGACGGACATAACCCTCGAAGGTTGCCTGGTCCGCCAGAGCCAGGACTCCGACATTGCGCACGTCGGCACCGACCGCATAGTCGCGTTCGAAATCCCCCATGGCGCAATTGTGGACATGCACGTGGTCACCGGGCGCAATGTCGGCCGATGCAAAGCCGATGATCTGGCTGAACTTGCGCACCGGCTGCCCCGCCGCAATCGCCTGGGCGGCAACCTTGTGCCCGGCAGGCACGTTCTCTCGTGTCGATAGTCCGGTTTCCATGAGCAGGCAGCCAACCGTCAATGGCTGGGTCGCAACCAGAACGTTGTCTCTGGCGTGCAACCTTAGCGCAGATGCTCGGGTCATGCGGTCGTCCGATCATGGGTAAGAAGGCAGGATTGTCGCCTCATAGGATGCATGCTGCAACACCAAGCCGGCCTCCAACGGTTGGGATGCCTTGCCAGTGGACCGACGGTGTGAATCGCGATTCTTGCCGCATGTCGATAGAGTGTTTAAAAATCCATGCGCCACATTGATCAGGAATGGGCCGGGAGAGCATTTTGACTAGGGGGATTCATTCATGAAACACACCAAATCCATCGCGTTCGTGGCAACGCTCTTCTGGGCGGGCATCGCTGCTGCATGTCCCAACTGGGAGGCCCAGCCTTCGTTTGGTGCCATCGAGTTGATTGAGGGTTTTCCCAACGACCCCTACCAGCGCCGCATTACGGCTGGCGGGAGATACAATGTGGGCAACTGCCTGCGTGACCGGAATCTGGTCGGAACCGTGGCCAGTGCACCGGACTTCGATCTCTACTACACAACATCTGGCAACACACCGCTCACCATCTATGTGCGCTCCTCCTATGACACCGTCCTGCTGATCTCAGACCCCTATGGAAACTGGTGGTTCGACGATGACAGCGGTGGTGGCCATGATCCCCTGTTGTATTTCCCCAATGCCGCTGATGGCCTCTACAACATCTGGATCGGTTCGTTCGAAAGCCGGAGCGGTCTGCCCGGAACCCTGATCTTTACCGAACGGTAATCCGATCAGGAGCACAACCTCCGGGCGCGTGCCCACTCGCATCACACGCGATGAACGTGTAGCCTTAGCGATGCAATGTCAGGCTCCAGACCAGTTACGGAACCGGATTTTAAAGCGCTCTTCGAAGCGTTGATCGCCAGTCATGCCGATCTGGTCAGCCGCTATGATCGCGACGGTCGACTGATCTTTGTGTCGGATGCCTATGCAACATTCTTTGGCATGGCCGCCAGCGACCTTGTCGGCACCTCGATCTATTCGCTGATCACGTCCGAAGAACGGGAAGGCACGCGGCAGCGTCTGGAACGTGTCTCGCCGGCTACGCCATCAGTATCGGGACGCAATAAGGTTTCGGTTCAGGGTGGCATGGTTCGCCATGTTGAATGGGTCACGACAGGCATATTTGACCCGCACGGCAACCTGCTCGAGTTCATGTCGGTCGGCCGTGACGTCACATCGTTCCGTGACGTTCGTGAACGCCTCACCGAATCCGAAACCCGCTATGCCCAGGCGGTCAAGATTGCCCAGATCGGCTACTGGATATGGGACGAACACAACGACCGGCTCGAGCACTGTTCCGCCGAAGCTGCTGCCATCTACGGCGTCACCGTGGAACAGGCCATGCAGCGATCGGCATCGCTGGACGGCAACATGTCATCGGTCCACGACCAGGACCGGCAGCGTTACCGGGAAGTCATCGACAATGCCTTTGACGCCAGGAAAGGTTACGATGTTACCTTTCGGTGTTACCGGCCCAATGGCGAATTGCGCTATCTGCGCGAGGTGGCCGAGCCCCTGTTCGAAGAAGACGGCTCGTTCAACCAGACCATCGGCACGATCCAGGACGTCACCGAACAGAAGCTCGCGGAACAGGAACTGCATGACAAGCAGACACTTCTTCACCAGCAGGTTCAGGCCTTGCAGGAGAACGAGAAACGCCTGGAGGCACAATCGCAGTCTCTCAAGGAACTCGCCGAGAGTCTGGACCGGACCCGCTGCGATCTCGAGGTCGCGAACGAGCAGAAGAACCGCCTTTTCTCGATCATTGCCCATGACCTGAAGAGCCCATTCACACCCTTGCTCGGGTTTTCAGAAATGCTGGCCAGTTCTGCCGAGGACATGTCCCGCGAGACCATGCGCGACTATGCACAATCCATTCATCAGACCGCGCAACAGGCAAACACCCTGCTCAGTGATCTGCTCGACTGGTCACGCCTTCAGCTGGAGCGCATGGTCGTGGAGCCCACGCCGCTCGAACTGCAAGGCCTCGCGTTTCAGCAAGCCGCCCAGTTCGAGGAATTGGCAAAAACAAAGCGGATCAACGTGACGGTAGCCGCGTGCGGACAGCCTGCATCAGTCCTCGCCGACGGTCGCATCGTCGAAACGGTCCTGCGCAACCTCCTTTCGAATGCCATCAAGTTCACCCCGGAAGGCGGGTGCGTCTCCATCGGCTTTGAGGGCCGCGGTGCCCTGGTCGAGCTTCACGTGCACGATTCCGGCACGGGAATCCCCGATGACGTTCTAAGGGACCTGTTCACGCCAGGCCCGGTCACATCCCACAACGGAACGCTTGGCGAAAAGGGCACTGGTCTGGGCCTGATGTTGTGCAAGGACCTGATCGAACGACATGGGAGCGAACTCTGCATTGCCCGCAACGCAGACGGCGGCACACGCGTTTCGTTTTCCCTGCCGGCAATCACGCAGAACTGAAGCACCTCAGCAACGCACGTCAGCCGCCATACGCCGATCAGATGAGGTCGACAACGGTACGAAAGCCAATCGTGCCGCAGCGATCCAGACCTGGCCACAACAGCAAATATCGAGAAGAAAACTGTGGCGGCAGGTCTCCACCATCGGGATACCAGATCGTGCCTTCTGGCTCGAAGGCACTGCCGCCTTTCAGGATGCAGAAGCGAGTCCTGCCATCGCTGGCTTCGCTTTCCGTCAGGTTCCAGACCCGTGGCGCGTCGCCTAAGAGGTCCAGTTCGACCGCCTTCTGCCATTCCGCTTCTCTCGGCAGCCGTCTGCCGGCCCATTCAGCATAGGCACGCGCATCCTCCAGATCGATCCAGATGACAGGCGCGTCTTCGGTTCCAGGGATCGGCTGCCCATCACGCCAGTGCTCAAGAAAGGCGTCTGTGTGGCGGGGTGCATATCCACTTGCCTGGAGAAACGCGAGATAATCGCGGTTGGAAACGCTTCGGCAATCGATGGCAAACGCGGTGAGTTCTTCGTCCACCTCCATCGATGCCATCTCGTGCAACCCAGGCAAGGTGTGGCTTTCACAAGCCGGTGCACGTTCGCTTTCGTACAACCCGCATTCACGCCGCCGATAGACGACCTCGCGGCGATAGCGCTGGGCCGCCACCGCCAACATACCCTCAGGCACCTCGCTCGGTGGGTGGGTTGCCGCAGGCGCACGCATGGCCACCTGCCGCTCCTGCGCCTGACCGGAGCACGACTCAAGGACGGACCAGAGCGCTTCCTGTTTGGAAAGAAACGCCGCGTCCGGAGTGTCGGCATGACCGGGGGGTACTTCCAAGATCGCTGCCAAACCATGTGGCGGGATCACCAGGGTCGTTCCATCGTCTTCGACGGTGCAACGGGTTCCCGAAATCAGATCGAAGGTGTCACAACCGGACGAAACCTGCAGCGTCACATCGGGCCGCCAGGCATCGCGGCGGTTGACCAGGGTCCAGAGACATAGTCCATCCAGCTCCCAGCAGGAGGCGTAAACGCCATCGGCCGGATTGCCGGCAAGTGGTGTCCATGCGCCGTCGCAGAACACCCGGGCATAGCGGTGCTGTACGGCGCTCATGAGACGCAGCCAGACGGCATCACGGTCGCACCAGCCGTTCCAGGAACCGAAAATGTTCTCCCACACGACCATCCCTGCCCCGTTCATCCAGGCAAGCTGCAGCTCTGCCCGGTGATCAGCGATCCAGCGATGCACAACATGCAGGCGATGCCAGCGTTCGTACCAGGCATTGCGCAGCACGCCAGGGACTTCAGCATCCCGGTAGACCTCGGCCCAGCTCATGTGATGGTCGGCGATGCGTTCCAGCGGCGTGAAGGCCTGGGACTCAAACACGACGCCCGGCTTCACCACGTCCAGTGCGGCCCGAAGCTCGGCGGCGGCCTCTGCCATCGTATCGAGATAAAGCCCGTCGGCATCCAGTTCGCCAACGAGTTCGGCCAGGACAAGGTGATCGGGCTGATCCTCGCGCCGTGTCGCCTTGTCCCAGGGATTGAAGTCCAACAGCACACGAATGCCGCGCGCATGAAACCGGTCCACCGCAGCGCGCAGACCCTTCAGGCCACCGGGCATGCGCCGGTAGAAATCGAAATGGTTGCGCTGATCAAACCCCAGATTGGGATAGGCATGCCACAGGATGACGCCATCCAGTTTGCCGAACCGCGCTTCGAACCCATCGACATAGGCATCGACGCGGTAGGCGTGTGCCTCCCGGTCATAGATCAGCTCGTCCCACAGCAAAATCTTGTGCGTCACGATGCAATCGTTGACCCAGGCAAAAGCTGGTTGCCGAAAGCGTTCGGTATCGTGGCAAAGATCCGCCTGTGCGGCGTCACGCCAGGCGTGAAGTTCGGCACGCCATGACGGCCATGCCGAGGGGTCACCGGGTGCCGGGATCAGATTCTCCACAACCACCTCACAACATCACGACCCGTCTTCGCCAACGACAAACAGGGGATCGCCAAAGGTCTCCTGCATGGCCCGAACGCCCAGGCCTGGCGCGCGTGGCGCTGCCATGCGGCCCTCCACCACATCCGGGAAACCCTCACCATTGGCGACACTCATCCAGTTGTGAAAATCCACCGTGTGGGTGCGCAGGGCCATCGGCGTGGAAAGGCACAGATGCGCGATGGCGGCCGAAATGATCTGCGCGCCACCGACACATTCCACGGTCACCTTGAGCCCGGCATCGACCGCCAGGTCACGCGCCAGACGTGACCGCGTGATGCCGCCGAAACGCGACATCTTGATGGTGACGCCGTCGGCAGCACCATCATTCCTGATCCGGATCAGCGCATCCAGGCTGTCACAGGATTCATCAAGCACCATGGGCTTCGAACAGGCGCGCCGCACGATCAGGTTCTCCCCGTACCGCGCACAGGGCTGCTCGAGCACATAATCGATCGACCGCGTGGCATCGAGAAACCGCAAAGCATCGTGGCTGGTCCACGCACCGTTGGCATCGCAATAGAGCACCACATCCGGGCCAGCCAGCGAGGCGACCCGTTCCAGCCGCTCGGCATCCAGAAGCGGATCTTCGCCCACCTTCACCTGCAGGCGACGATAACCGTCATCAAGGTGCCGCCTGGCCGTCTCGAGCATGACGTCGGGCGTGTCCTGAGAGATCGAACGATAGAGCGCGACATCCTCGCCATCGCGACCACCCAGACATTCGGCCAGCGGCAATTCACAGGCCTGACCGAACAAATCCCACAACGCGATATCGATCGGCGTCCTGGCATCCATCTGGCCGAACATGGCTGCATCCATGATGCGGTTCAGTTTATTGATCTCGCGCGGATCGGCACCGAGCAGTTCCGGCGCCAGCACGGCCACACCCGCACGCACGCCACCGGCAAAGGCTTCCGAATAGAATGCTCCAAGCGGCGCGATCTCACCCCATCCGGTCAGGCCTGCATCGGTCGAAATCGCCACCATGGTGTTGGTCTGCCCGGTTTCCGTGCGGTTACGGCAACGATAGGCACCCTCCTTGAACGGAAGCTCCAGGCCATAGGTTGCGATACGGGTGATCTTCATGGGGTGCCCTCTGGCTTCATGCCTGAACCCTGCCGGATGGGAAGGATACATGGCAACCATGCAGGAGACTTGACCCGCCAAGTCTCACACGCTCAAAAAGACGCTTCAGTTTTCAGGAGGTCAGGATGGCGGAACGAAAAGGCGTGGCTCTTGTCACCGGCGCAGGCAGCGGAATCGGCAAGGCCGTGACGCTTGGTCTCCTCGATGACGGCTTTGACGTCGTTCTGACGGGGCGCCGCCCGGAGAAGCTGGATGCGGTCATTCAGGAGCGCCCCGATAATGCCGGTCGCATGATCGCGATCAGTTGCGATGTCGGCGATCCCGAATCGGTCAACGCCCTGTTTGCTGCCGTCGAGAAGCAATGCGGCCGTCTGGACTTGCTGTTCAACAACGCCGGCATCGGCGCACCCGACATTCCCATGGAGGAACTCACCTTTGCGCAATGGCAGAAGGTGGTCGATACCAACCTCACCGGCCCGTTTCTGTGCACCCAGCACGCCATGCGCATGATGAAGGCGCAATCGCCCAAGGGTGGGCGAATCATCAACAACGGCTCGATTTCCGCCCACGTTCCGCGCCCGAATTCCGCACCCTATACGGCGACCAAACACGCCATTACCGGGCTGACACGCTCAACCTCCCTGGATGGGCGCAGCCACAACATCTGCTGCGGGCAGATCGATATCGGCAACGCCTTGACCGACATGACCGGTGACATGGGTGCCGGCATGCCTCAGGCAGACGGGCGCGTCGTCCCCGAATCGACCATGGATGTCGACAACGTCGTGAAATCGATCATCCTGATGGCAAATCTGCCCCTGGATGCCAACGTTCCGTTCCTGACGGTCATGTCGAACACCATGCCGTTTATCGGTCGCGGCTAGTTCATATCAGGTGGCGGTTGCGCCCGGCGCCCCGCCAACCCTATAATCCGCGCTCGCCACAGGGGCGGCGTTGTACAACAGATGAATGGCGAAGAAGCATGGAACTGATTGGTATTGGGCTGGCGGTCTGGATTTTCCTGGGGTTTGTCCTGGCATCCGTCATCGCCATGCTGTGCCGTGGTTACGGCAAGGCCACCGAGATGAATCCGGAATTTCTGGCAACCATGGGCTTTTTCTGGTCCGTGCTGCCGCCTGCCATGTTCGGGGCATCAGCCTACTTCCCTTGGCTCAATCTGAGCGTCCTTGCGCCCTTTGGCTTCATCGGCGGACTTATCCCGCTGTTCATGATCATGACCATTCGCGGCAAGAAGGAGGGCGAAAACGCCCTGTTCGGCCGTGACAGTCAGGGTCGCCTGTCGCTGTTTGGCTGCAGCCCGTTCGAAGTTGTGACCACCCTGCTCTATGGTCTGCTCTGCTTCGAGATCGCCACGATCTTCCTTTGGGACGAATTTTACCGCGCCTGACCAAGGTCAAGACCCACTGAATCAGCAAAGTTCGCGTAGCGGCGGAATTCCGCCACAAATGGCCGCGGAGTCGTGTTGACAAGGCTTCGCTGATGCCTATAGTCCGCCGGTCCGCGCGGGAAGCGCTTATGCTCCCCTGCCAGGCGGGCCAGAACACAAGGTTGCATTACGATGTTCGCAGTCATTCATACCGGCGGCAAACAATACCGCGTCGCCCAGAACGATGTCCTTTCGGTGGAACGCCTGACAGGTGAACCCGGTGATTCGGTCGATTTCGACCGTGTCCTGATGGTCGCCGATGGCGAAGATATCTCCGTTGGCGTCAACGGTGCTGTGGTCAAGGCCGAGATTCTTGAGCACAACCGCAACGACAAGGTGCTGATCTTCAAGAAAAAGCGCCGCAAGCACTATCGTCGCCGTGCCGGTCATCGCCAGCAGCAGACCGTGGTGAAGATCACCGAGATCATGGCAGCCGGCGCCAAGCCCGCGCCGAAGAAATCTGCCAAAAAGGCAGCATCGACCAAAGCCGAGGCCGCTCCGGCCAAAGCCGAAGCCTGAGGAGGACTGATCCATGGCTCATAAAAAAGCAGGCGGCAGTTCACGTAACGGGCGCGACTCACCGGGTCAGCGACTGGGCGTGAAGAAGTTTGGCGGCGAGGAAGTCATCTCCGGCAATATCATCGTGCGTCAGCGCGGCACCAAGTGGCATCCCGGCCACAATGTCGGCATGGGCAAGGATCACACCTTGTTCGCGACCGGTGATGGCCGTGTGCAGTTCCGTCGTGCGAACGAGAAGCGGACCTACATCGACGTGGTCCCGGCGGAGGCGGCTGAATAGGCGCCTGCCCCAAAGACATTCGAAGAAGGGGAATGGCGCGCCATTCCCCTTTTTCTTTGCCTGATTTCAGGAGACTGTGTTGACCCAACGCAACATCGACTTTGCCCCGCTCGTGCCGGAACTGGTGTGCATGGATTTTGCGCGTAGTCTGAACTTCTACTGCGACATTCTGGGATTCACCCGGCTCTATGGTCGTGAGGATCCTTCGTTCGCTTACCTTGACCGTGAAGGCTCACAGATCATGTTGGAGGCGTTCGAGGATGATGGCTGGATCACCGGTGAGATGCAGCCGCCTCTTGGTCGTGGCATCAATCTTCAGATAGAGGCCAGCGAACTCGACTCCATGCTGACGGCACTGGAAACGGCCGCCTTGCCGCTGTTTCGTGCGCCTGAGGAGGCCTGGTACGCGGGCGAAGACCGCCTCTATGGCCAGCGGCAGTTCCTGGTGCAGGACCCCGATGGTTATCTGCTGCGCTTCTGTCAGAATCTGGGCGAAAGGGCCATGGACGACCTGCCCAGCGGCGCAAGGGTGCAGACATGAAGTTCCTCGACCAGGCAAGAATCTATCTCAAAAGCGGAGACGGCGGTGCGGGTTGCATCAGCTTCCGGCGGGTCAAGTATGTCGAATTCGGCGGTCCCGACGGCGGCGATGGCGGGCGCGGTGGCGATATCATTCTCGAATGCGTGAACAACCTCAACACGCTGATCGACTACCGTTTCCAGCAGCACATCAAGGCCAAGAACGGTCGTCCCGGAGAAGGCTCTCAGCGCACGGGCGCCGGGGCCGATGATGTGGTTGTGCCGGTTCCGCCGGGCACCCAGGTCTTTGCCGAGGACCAGATGACCATGCTGGCCGACCTCACCGAACCCGGCCAGCGAGTCACCCTGCTCAAGGGCGGCGACGGCGGACGTGGCAATCTGCGCTTCAAGACCTCCACCAACCGGGCACCCCGCAGGGCCGATCCGGGATGGCCGGGAGAGGAGCGTTGGGTCTGGCTGCGGCTCAAGCTTATTGCCGATGTCGGCCTTGTCGGTCTGCCCAATGCCGGAAAGTCCACACTGCTCTCGAGTGTTTCCCACGCAAAGCCGAAGATTGCCGATTATCCCTTCACCACGCTCCATCCCAACCTGGGTGTTGTGGGGGTCGATGACGACGAATTTGTCATGGCCGACCTGCCCGGCATGATCGAAGGCGCGCATGAAGGCATTGGCCTGGGCGACCGGTTCCTGGGCCACGCCGAACGCTGTGCCGCCTTGCTGCATCTGGTGGACGGCACCAGCGAGAATATTGCCGAGGACTATCAGACCATCTTCCGCGAGCTCGAGGCCTATGGCGGAGGACTGACGGGTAAGCCGGTGGTGCTGGTTCTCAACAAGATCGATGCCCTTACCGAAGAACTCAAGGCCGAAGCCATGGCGAACCTGGCCGAGGCCTCCGGCCTGCCGGTTATGCCCATGTCGGGTGCTTCCCATGAGGGAATCGAGCAGGTTAGCCGCAAACTGATGGAACATGTTCGAGCCGGCCGTGAGAGGCGGGCCGAGGAAGCGCGAGAGAAATGACCTCGCGACTCGATCAGGCCCGACGCATTGTCGTGAAGATCGGCTCAGCCCTCTTGGTCGAAGGACAGCAGGGGCACCTTCGCCGTGCCTGGCTGAACGCACTGGCCGATGATCTCGCCTCCCTGCGCAAGGACGGCCATGAAGTCCTGATCGTGACCTCCGGGGCCATCGCCATCGGCAGGCGCCATCTGGGGCTTCCATCCGGCCCCCTGCGCCTGGAGGAAAGCCAGGCGGCGGCTGCCTGCGGCCAGATTCGCCTGGCCCATGCCTATCAGGAAGCCCTTGGTCGTCATGAGATCGGCGTTGCGCAGGTTCTGCTCACACTCGACGATACCGAAGGTCGCCGCCGTTACCTCAACGCCCTCTCCACGCTCAACACGCTGTTGCGGCTGGGTGCGGTGCCCGTCGTCAATGAGAACGACACGGTAGCAACCGGCGAAATCCGCTTTGGCGACAACGACCGCCTTGCCGCGCGCGTCGCCATGATGGCAAGCGCCGATGCCCTGGTGCTGCTGTCGGATATCGACGGCCTCTATGACCGCGACCCACGCCAGGCAGCGGACGCAAAACTGATTCCCGAGGTCACAGCCATCACGCCCGAGATCATTGCCATGGGCGGCAAGGCCCCAGCCGGAGATTCCTCGGGCGGCATGGAAACCAAGCTGATCGCTGCTCAGATTGCCACCCGTGCAGGCTGTAACATGGTGATCGCCGATGGCCGGATTGAACATCCGTTACAGGCCATTCGCGATGGCAGCGCCTGCACCTGGTTCACCGCAGACGAGAATCCGGCCGGTGCACGCAAGCGCTGGATTGCCGGTTCCCTGAAACCGGTTGGCAGCCTGACGGTGGATGAGGGCGCCCTGGCCGCGCTCGGGCGCGGCCGCAGCCTGCTGCCTGCTGGCGTCACCGCTGTGGACGGCCGGTTCGAACGTGGTGATGCCGTACTGGTCAAGGGGCCCGACGGCCAGGAGATCGGCCGTGGTCTGGTGGCCTATTCCTACTCCGATGCACGGACCATCGCAGGGCACAAAAGCGGTGAAATCGAGGGTTTGCTGGGCTACCGTGGCCGTGAAGAGCTGATCCACCGCGATGATCTGGTGATGACATGAACGCCGCTCTGGCACAGGAAACAAGACAAACCGACGACGTCGTGACCGTCATGGAGTCGCTTGGTCGGCGCGCACGGGATGCTGCGGGTGAGTTGGCCCATGCCGCAACCAAGACCAAAAACGCTGCGTTGCTTGCTGCAGCCCACGCGTTGCGGGCAGGCACGGACGATCTGATGGAAGCCAACGCGCGCGATCTGGAACTGGCGCGCGAAAAGGGGCTTTCGGGACCGATGCTCGACCGGCTGGCGCTCGATACCAAACGCATCGAATCCATGGCTTCCGGGCTTGAGGCCATTGCAGCGCTTGCCGATCCCGTGGGTGCCGAACAGGCACGCTGGACGGTGCCGAGCGGGCTCGACATTGCCCGCGTCAGCGTTCCCCTGGGAGTCATCGGCATCATTTACGAATCGCGGCCAAATGTGACAGCCGACGCCGGCGCCCTTTGCCTGAAGTCAGGCAATGCCGTGATCCTGCGCGGCGGGTCGGAGAGCTTTCATTCGTCCCGTGCCGTCGTTGCGTGCATGCACGAGGGTTTGGCACAGGCAGGCCTGCCGCTTGATGCCATCCAGCTGGTTCCCACAAGGGACCGGGCCGCGGTTGGCGCGATGCTGACCATGATCCGCTGGATTGACATCATCGTGCCGCGCGGCGGGGCATCGCTGGTCGCACGGGTGCAGGAAGAAAGCCGCGTCCCGGTGATCGCGCATCTGATGGGCCTGTGCCATGTCTTTGTCGACCTTGAGGCTGACCCCGATATGGCCCGCGATCTCGTCGTGAACGCCAAACTGCGCCGCACCAGCATCTGCGGTGCGGCAGAAACCCTGCTGCTGGATCGCCGCCTGCCGGACGAAACCCAATCCGGCGTGGTGACCGCCCTGCTCGATGCAGGCTGTGAGATCCGCGGCGACCGGCAGGTGCAAGCGCTTGATAATCGCGTCATTCCCGCTGCCGACAACGACTGGGATACCGAACATCTCGATGCCGTCATCTCTGCGCGCCTGGTCGATGATGTGGACGATGCCCTGGCCCATATCTGTCGCCATGGTTCGGACCACACCGATTGCATAGTCACGGAAAACGCTGAAACGGCCGAGCATTTCCTTGCCCGCACCCCCAGCGCCATTGCGATGTGGAATGCCTCCACCCAGTTTGCCGATGGCGGAGAGTTCGGCATGGGCGCGGAGATCGGCATCTCCACCAACCGCCTGCACGCGCGTGGGCCTGTTGGCGTCGAACAGCTCACGACCATGAAATACGTCGTGCGCGGCACCGGACAAACCAGACCCTGACCGCACATCTGCCGTTGCTGAACCACGCCGCCGGGCGCCGTATTGGCCTGCTGGGCGGATCGTTTAATCCGGCCCATGACGGCCACCGGTTCATCAGCCAGCTTGCTCTCGAACATCTGGGCCTGGATGAAGTGTGGTGGATGGTCGCGCCGCAGAATCCGCTCAAACCCGTCGCCGGCATGGCCCCGTTCAAGGAGCGCCTTGCTGCAGCCCGCCGTTTTGCAACGTCTTCGGCCATCGTGGTGACCGGTATCGAGCAGGAGCTCGGCACACGCTATACCGCAGACACCATCAAACGCCTGCAAACCCGCGCGCCCTCTGCCCGGTTTGTCTGGCTGATGGGTGCCGACAATCTCTCGACTGTGCACCGATGGCGTCACTGGCAATCGATCTTCGAGCGGGTTCCGGTTGCGGTGTTTGACCGTTCTCCGTATTCTTTCTCCTGTCTGGCAAGCCGGGCTGCGGTCCGGTATCGCCGTCATCGACTACCCGCATGGCGGGCCAAGTCCCTGGCGGTTCAGGCGCCACCGGTCTGGACCTTTGTTCTGGGTCCCAGACACCCTGCCTCGGCCACGGCCATCCGGCAGGGGGACCGGCGTTTCGGCTTCGCTGGACAGGACGACGGCACAACATCCTGATCAAGGAGGGGATCCATTCCTCGTAAAACAGCCGCCAGGCAGCATAGCCTGGACCTCGTCGCGCTCGTCATGAGCGCTCTGGAAGACGGCAAGGCAGACAGCGTTGTCGATATCGACCTTGCCGGAAAAACATCCTTTGCAGACCACATGGTCATCTGCAGCGGGCAATCGCACCGTCAGGTGCTGGCGCTTGCCGATCGTATGATCGACGTTCTCAAGGAGGCCGGCCACAAGCCCATGGGTATTGAAGGTCGCGACTCCGCCGATTGGGTGCTGGTCGATCTGGGTGACGTGATCGTCCACGTCTTCCATGCAGAGACCCGTGATCTCTACAATCTCGAGAAGATGTGGTCGCTTCCCATGCCTCAGCCCATGGAAGCCAGAGCCTGAATACCAGGCCGCATCCATGCGCCTGACAATCGCAGCGGTTGGCCGCGCTCGCGAAGGTCCCATGCGCGCCCTTTATGATGACTATGTCGGTCGCCTTCCCTGGCAGGTCACCTTGCGCGAGGTTGCCGAAGCCGATGGACCCCAGCGCAGCGAACGCGAGGGAGACAAACTCCTCGCCGCCATCCCTGATGGTGCCCGTGTGATCGCGCTCGATGAAACCGGCAAAACCATGGACAGCCGCAAGATTGCAGCCTGGATCGGACGCCAGCGCGACGAAGGCTGCAGGGACCTTGCCATCTTGATCGGCGGCGCGGATGGGTTGACGGACTTGATCCGCAAGCGCGCCGATCTCGTCCTGTCATTCGGCGCCATGACCTGGCCCCACATGATGGTGCGCACCATGCTTGCCGAACAACTCTATCGTGCCCACACCATCCTGACCGGCCATCCCTACCACCGGGGCTGATCCGGAAGTTGCCTCGGCCGGGGCCAGCCGCTACACCGAACCGGACCACACCATGAGTAACCCATGACCACTGTGACAAAACCCGGCCCCCTCGTGCTCTGTATTCTCGACGGCTGGGGTCTGGCAGCAGCAGGGCCGGACAATGCCATTCTGTCAGCCAAAACACCGGTCTGGCGGCAGATGCTCGAGACCTGCGCGGTCACTGCTCTCGATACCTCCGGTGAAGCCGTCGGCCTGCCCTGTGGCCAGATGGGCAACTCCGAAGTCGGGCATCTCACCATGGGTGCGGGGCGCATCATGATGCAGGACCTGCCCCGCATCGACCACGCCATCGATGATGGCACGATCGCCGGGAAAATAGCCCTCACCGATCTCATTGCATCCCTCAAAGCCAGCGGCGGGCGCTGTCATATGATGGGTCTGCTGTCGCCCGGCGGCGTGCACAGCCACCAGCGGCACATGGCCGCTCTGGCCAACACCCTGGCCAAGCAGGGCATCCCCGTTCTGGTCCACGCCTTCCTGGATGGGCGTGACACGCCGCCCTCAAGTGCGCGCGACTATATGCAGGCCTTCCTGAACGAAGCACCTGAAGCAACCATTGCAACGGTTAGTGGCCGCTACTACGCCATGGACCGCGACAACCGCTGGGAACGCGTGGAAAAGGCCGTCAGCGCGATCGTTGGCGCAGATGCGCCGGCGCGCGACAGTGCCGATGAAGCTATTGCCCAAGCTTATGCCGATGACATCACCGACGAGTTCGTCGAACCGGTCATCATCGGTGATTACGACGGCATGCAACCCGGTGACGGCCTTCTGATGGCCAACTTCCGGGCTGACCGCGCACGTCAGATCCTGACGGCCCTGCTCGATCCGACATTCGACGCCTATGCCATGGAAAAGAAGCCTGATTTTGCCGGTGTTGCTGGCATGGTTTCCTACTCGAATGCCCTGGATCCCTTCCTGCCTGCGCTGTTTGAACCCCAGAACATGACCAAAAGCCTGGGCAGCCTTGTGTCACAGGCCGGCATGACGCAGCTGCGCATCGCTGAGACCGAGAAGTACGCGCACGTCACGTACTTCTTCAACGGTGGCGAAGAAAAGGTATTCGAGGGCGAGGATCGCATTCTGGTGCCATCGCCCAAGGTCGCAACCTATGACCTGAAGCCGGAAATGTCGGCCGAAGAGGTCACCGACAAGCTGGTTGCAGCGATCACGAGCCGCAGCTTCGATGTCATCATCTGCAACTTCGCCAATCCCGATATGGTCGGTCACACCGGCGTCTTCGAGGCCGCCCTGAAGGCCGTGGAGACCGTGGACGGCTGCCTGGGCCGCATTGCCGACGCCGTGACCAATGCCGGCGGCCACATGGTCGTCACAGCCGATCACGGCAACATCGAGTCCATGCGCGATCCAAGGACCGGTGGTGTGCACACCGCCCACACCACCAATCCGGTTCCGCTCGTCATCGTCAATGCCGCGCAGGGCCTGCATCTGGAACATGGCGGGCTTGCCGACCTTGCTCCCACGTTGCTCGATCTTCTGAATCTGCCACAACCCGAAGAAATGACCGGCCACTCCCTGATCCGGCACAGCCGCTGACATGGACCTGCGCGCCGCCATCCATGGTCTGGTGCTGGTGCTCGCAATCACCGCCGCTACCACCGTTTCCGGTGATGATGAGAATGCCGAACGCCTGGACGCTCTCGAAAGTGAACTACGGGAAACGGCCGATGCACGTGATGCGCTTGGTGCGGAAGCTGCCGCTATTGCCGACGAACTCGACCTGCTGCGCGCACGCATGCTGGCAAGCGAGCAGGAGATTCGCGAACTCGAAACCGGCCTGGAAGAAATCGCCGAAACGTTGATCGTTCTGCAGGAGGAACTGGTCGTGCAGGAACTGGCGTTTGCCCTGCAGCGCGAGCAGTTGGGTGACGTTCTCGCTTCCCTGCAACGCATTGCACGTCAGCCTGCAGAAATGCTGATCGCCATGCCGACCTCACCGACCGACACCCATCGCACTGCCATGCTGCTTGCCGCGATCACACCGGAACTGGACCGCCGGGCTGCCAAGCTCGAACAAACCATGCGTTCGCTTGCGGAACTGCGCGACGGCATGGCCTATCAGGAAGCCCAGCGCCTGGCTTCCCTGTCAGCCATTCACGAAGAACAGGCAGCGGCTGCCGAAACCGCGCTGCGCAAAAGCGAACTTCTGGCCGGGATCCAGCGCGACGACGAAACCCTTGCACAACGCCAGGACGAATTGATGCGCGAGGCTGAATCCCTCAAGGACCTGCTCGCCGGACTGCAGGACGATGCCGACCGCGCCGCAGAAGCACGCGACACGGCGATGTCGGCAGCCATCGAAGCGCTCGCCGCGACCAGCTTCAGTGCCCAGAAAGGGTCGCTGCCGCTGCCTGCGCAGGGCGAGATTGTGGTCAGCTTCCGGCAGGATACGGGCAATGGTGTGTTGAGTGACGGAATTGCGCTCAATACCCCGTCAGGTAGCCGACTTGTGACTCCTTATGATGGCCAAGTGGTCTATGCTGGCCCCTTCAGTGATTATGGGCACTTGTTGATCATTGATCACGGTGAAGGCTACCATACTGTGTTAGCCGGATTTGCACGCGCCGATGTGGTGCTGGGCCAGTGGCTACTGGCTGGCGAACCTGTCGGCGTCATGGCGTCCGAGGAATCGGATGAACAACTTCTTTACGTCGAGCTTCGGCGTAACGGTGATCCAATCAATCCCCTGCCGTGGATCGCGGCCAGGGACAACGAGGTGAGCGGCGGATGAAAAAAGCGTTTCTTTTGACGGTGCTGGTTCTGGCTTTGATGTCGCCTGGCACAAGCCAGGTCGATGCAGCCAGCAGCGAAACCTATCGCCAACTCAACCTGTTCGGCGATGTCTTCGAGCGCGTACGCGCGGAGTATGTCGAGGATGTCACCGATGAGGAACTGATCGAAGCAGCCATCCGCGGCATGCTGACCTCGCTTGATCCTCATTCAAGCTATCTGAGCCCGGAAAACTTCGACGAAATGCAGGTCCAGACCCGCGGCGAGTTCGGCGGCCTGGGCATCGAGGTCACCATGGAAGACGGCTTTGTGAAGGTCGTTTCGCCGATCGACGACACACCTGCCGATCGCGCCGGCATCATGGCCGGTGACTACATCACGCATCTTGATGGCGAAGGTGTTCTGGGCCTGACCCTGGGCGATGCGGTCGAGAAGATGCGCGGCCCGGTCAATACCGACATCGTGCTCACCGTCGTGCGCGAAGGTGCCGAAGAGCCGCTGGAAATCACCGTCACGCGCGACATCATCACGATCAAGTCCGTGCGTTGGAGCATCGAGGACAAGGTCGGTTACATTCGTCTTTCCTCCTTCACCGAGAACTCGGAAGACGGCCTGATCGAGGCACTTGAAGCCATGGATGCCGAACTGGGTGACGAGCTCCAGGGCATCGTGCTTGACCTGCGCAACAACCCGGGCGGCCTGCTGGACCAGGCGATTGCCGTGTCCGATGTCTTCCTGGACAAGGGCGAGATTGTCTCGACCCGTGGCCGTCGTGACGACAGCACGCAGCGTTTCAATGCCCGTCCCGGCGATCTGGCCCACGGCCTGCCGGTCGTGGTGCTGATCAACAGCGGTTCTGCTTCTGCTTCCGAGATTGTCGCCGGCGCCCTGCAGGATCATCAGCGCGCGATCATCATGGGCACGCAGTCCTTCGGCAAGGGATCGGTCCAGACCATCATTCCCCTGCCCGGCCATGGCGCCATGCGCCTGACCACGGCGCGTTACTACACGCCATCGGGAGTTTCGATCCAGGCAACCGGTATTTCGCCCGACATCATCGTCGAAGCCGCCCTGATCGAGGCTGAGGAAGAGGATGCCCTGGCCAGCGAGTCTGACCTGCGCAACAGCCTGGACGGCGACGATCACGAAGAAACCGTGTCGACCCGCAGCGAAGAAGCCCTGGCGGACTATCAGCTGGGCCGTGCACTGGACTTACTGCAGGGACTTGCCCTGATCAGCGCCATGGCGCCTTCTGAAGGCTGATCTGGTCAAATCCAGCAACGACAACGAACCGGTGCCGACGCAGCTTCCCTATCGGGACTGCGTCGGCGTTGTTCTTTTGAATGCCGACGGGCTGATCTTCGCGGGCGAACGTGTCGGCCTGCCCGGTTCCTGGCAGATGCCGCAGGGCGGTATCGACAAGGGTGAAGAGCCGCGTGATGCAGCCTTGCGGGAACTTGAGGAAGAGACCGGCACGGCCAACGCCCGCATCATCCGCCAGACCACCGACTGGCTGACCTATGACCTGCCGCCCGACCTGGTCGGCAAGGCCTGGAAAGGCCGCTACAGAGGCCAGCGCCAGCTGTGGTTTGCCATGGCGTTTGAGGGATCAGACAAAGACATCAACATCCACGACGTCGAGCACCCGGAGTTCGCATCCTGGCAATGGATGACATGCGCCGACATCCTGGACGCCATCATTGCATTCAAGCGTGATGTCTACGCAGAGGTGTTCAAGGCGTTTGCAGACCTGACGGCCTGAGGCCGCTAGAACGCCGGGGCCTGCTTGACCATGCGGCCGCGACGCCAGTCGAACAGACACCAAACGACACGCCCGAACCAGCCGCCCATGCGGCTTTGGGGCTTAAGGCCCACCGCCTTCATGGTCATGTTCGTGGCAAGCTTGATGTGGCCGGGCTGATAGCGCGTCAGCGCCTTGCTGCCATGGGCAGCAGAACAGGCCTTGCGGTCATAGGGACCGGCAATCTCGTTGGCGGCGTAATAGGCGAAGGCAAGCTCGTCGTCCTCGCCCTCGGCCATGCGCCCCAGAGCAACCTTGATGCGCGCGACCATGTTGAGGCTTTCATCGGCCTCATACCGCTTCATGTGCTCATAGAAGAGCTTGTAGTGGCGGAACTCGTCGGCAGCGATCAGCTTGCAGATCTGCTTGAGGGTCGGCTCATCAATCGAATCGGCCAGCGCGGAGTAATAGGAGGATGTGCCCACCTCCACGATGCAGCGCGCGATCAGCTCGGCGCAGCGTGATCCGCGCACCGACGATGACGCAGCCATGTCGACCTGCTGGTATCCGTCGTTAAAACGCTGACGGGATGCTTCGAAGTCCCAATTGGGATCGGCCATGTTCGCCCAGCGCGCCAGGGCAACGCCGTGCTGAACTTCTTCCTCGGCCCATTGATAGGCCGCTGCCACAAAGGCTTCATCCCCATCAAAGACGTTGGCGAGGTATTTGCCATAGATATCGCCGTTGTGCTCCACCAGGGAAGCAGCCTTGATGAGACGCACCGTGTCGAGATCGACCTTCGAGGAATCGAAGGCATCCCAGTTCACGTCATCCAGTGTCCAATGTCCCATGGATTTCACCCTTCGAAGCGACCAACCAACGCCAGCGCTCTTGCACCTCTATGTAGTGCAGCCAGGCGATCAGAACAAGATCAGCGCCTGGGGACGCAATGCGTACCATAGGATACAGTAAACACACAAAAAGCCCCAAATACGGCGAGGAATCATGCCTGAACTGGTCGATTGGCACACACACTGCTTTCTCCACGAACACCGCACGGACGAAGATCGTGCGCTGTGGTCCCAGCGTGGCGTTCTGGGACCCGGAGAGGCCCTTCCCGAGCAGCATGGCGCCATGATCGACGAAGCCGGGGTTTCCCGGTTTGTCGTGGTCGCGATCCCCAAACATTCCGGCAACCACACGCCGCCGGAGTTCATCGCCGATTATGTCGGCCGCTACCCCGGTCGGGCCGTGGGTTTCTGCTCGGTCCATCCCGATGATGAGGACGCACCTGAAGAATTCGAACGGGCGCTCAACCTGGGGCTGAAGGGTATCAAGCTGTCGCCGACCTATCAGCATGTCGACCCGCGCGGAAAGGCAAGCTGGCCGCTCTACGAAATCGCCAGTCACCACAAGGTGCCGGTGATGTTCCACTGTGGCGGCGCCTATACCGGCAATCTGGAGTTCTCCGATCCGGTCCTGCTCGACAAGGTCGCCATGGCGTTCCCCGACCTCAAGATCATCGTGGCCCATTACGGTCAGCCCTATATGGAGCAAACCGCCATTCTGATGCGCAAGAACGAGAACGTCTTTGCTGATCTCTCCGCGCGCTTTCACCGGCCCTGGCAACTTTATAACGGCCTGATGATTGCCGAGGAGTACCGGGTGACCGAGCGTCTGCTGTTCGGATCGGACTTTCCGGTGCGCACGACCGCGGCCGCGATTGCGGAGTTCCGCGGACTCAACGATTGGGGCACGGGTCTTGCCATGCCGCGCATCCCCGAAAAGACGATCGAAGCCATCCTGTTTGAGCGTCCGCTCTCCCTGCTGGGTATCGACCCCGCGTGATGCTGCCCGTCACCGTCATCACCGGGTTCCTGGGCAGCGGCAAGACAACCCTGATCAATCATCTGGTACGCGATCCCACCATGGCCAACACAGCCGTGCTGGTCAACGAGTTCGGCGAGATCGGCCTCGACCATCTGCTCGTCGAACATGTTGATGCCGCAACCATGCTGGTCGGTGCCGGATGCCTGTGCTGCGAGGTTCGCGGCGAACTCGTGGTGGGGATCAAGGCGCTGCAGGAGCGCGTCCTTGCAGGTGAGCTTCCCCCCTTTGACCATCTCCTGATTGAAACGACGGGCCTCGCCGACCCTGCCCCGGTTCTCCATACCCTGCTTTCCGACGATAGTCTGAAGCAGTCCTGTCGTGTGGCTGGGGTCGTGACCGTGGTGGATGCCTTGCACGGACACGAACATCTCTCGCATCACAACGAGGCACTGCACCAGATCACAGCGGCAGACCGCCTGGTACTGACCAAGACGGACCTTGCCAGCAGCCAGGACCTCCAGACGCTTCGGCAACGTCTGGCCGACCTCAACCCCGGCGCCAGACTTCTTGCAGGCACCATCGATGGCGCCGACCTGCTGGCCGCAGGAAACGCTTTGCCGGATCGCTGGATGCACGCCACACCAGACGTTCACGGCCACGACCCCACCATCGGCTCGGTCAGTCTTGAGAGCCCGGTTCCCCTGCAACCCCATCGGGTGATCGCCTGGATCGAACAAGTCATGGCCCAATGCGGTGATCGACTGCTGCGCTTCAAGGGTATTCTGAATTTTGCGGGAGCTGATACGCCCGCGGTTGTGCACGGCGTACAGCATGTCTTCCACCCACTGGAACACCTTGCAGGCTGGACCGATAACAACCGAACAACACGTCTGGTGCTGATCGGGCACGACCTGCCGGAACCCATCCTGCGCGAGAGCTTCAAGGCCATGGTAGAACGCTGTCGTCATTGACAGGGCGTGCCGAAGAGGCCTCAATCGCTCTGACATGAACACGATGGATGGGAGCCCAAGATGGACGAGATGAACAACGAAGTGGTGATCACCTGCGCCGTGACCGGCGGTGGCGATACCGCCGGCAAGAGCGAGCATGTGCCCGTCACGCCCAAGCAGATCGCCGAAGCCGCCATCCAGGCCGCCAAGGAAGGTGCTGCCATCGTCCATTGCCACGTCCGTGACCCCGAAACCGGCCAGAATGCCTTCAAGACCGAGCTTTTCGCCGAAGTCGTGGCGCGCATTCGCGAAAGCGAGACCGATGTCGTGATCAACCTGACCGGCGGCAATGGCGGCGCCATCATCATCGACGACGACAAGCCGGGCGAATGGCAGGAAGGCAGCGACCTCACCATCCCGGAGGGACGCGTGGCCCATGCCCTGGACCTGCTGCCAGAGATCTGCACGCTCGATATGGGCCTGATCAACTTTGGTGAAGACGTTGCCTATCTGGGCAACGACTCGGCGATCCGCAGGATGGCCAAGCTTATGCAGGCTGCCGGCGTGAAGCCGGAGCTTGAGGTGTTTGACGTCGGCCCGATCATGCAGGCAAGAACACTTGTCGAAGAGGGCGTGTTCGATGCTCCGCCCATGTTCCAGCTCTGCTTGGGCATCGGCCACAACGCGCCAACGGACACCAGGGTCATGCTGGCCATGCGCGATATCCTGCCAGAAGGCGCCTTCTGGTCCTCCTTCGGCATTTCGCGCCACCAGATGCCGATGGTGGCAAAGTCCGTTGCCCTGGGCGGCAATGTCCGCGTCGGGCTGGAGGACAACCTCTATCTTTCCCGCGGCGTTCTGGCCAACAACGGCCAGCTGGTGGAGAAGGCCGTGGGTATCATCGAGCGTATGGGCGCGCGGGTCCTGACGCCCGCAGAGGCACGTGAGAAGCTCAACCTGCGCAAACCTGCCTGACGTTTGGCGCGGCCCACACCCATATCGCACCTGCCGCTTGGAGCCCTGCGCGGGTTCGAAGCAGCAGCGCGGCTGAAGAGCTTCACGGCTGCCGCCGAAGAACTGCATCTGACCCAGTCGGCCGTGAGCCATCAGATCAAGACGCTGGAAGAAGCGCTGGGCCAGCCCCTGTTCCACCGGGAACACCGCAAGGTCGCCCTGACCGATGCGGGGTTTGAGTTCTGGCGCGTGGTGCGCGAGTGCCTGAAACGCCTGGACCACGGCATTCTGCGGGCGCGCGCCTATGGCAATCCGGCCTCTCTGATCGTCGCCGTGGAACCGGCGTTTGCCAGCCGATGGCTGGTGCCACACCTTCACAACTTCCGAAGGCTGCATTCCGACATCGATCTGTGGCTTTACAGTACAGACCGGGACGTCGACTGGGACACCGACGAAGTTGATATCGTGATCGAACGCGGAAGCTCCGATGCCGGGCCGGACACCCGATGGCTGATCCCCGGCGATCACGTCACGCCCCATGCCAGCCCCGATCTGGTCAAGGGCCTTGATGAACCCGCACGGCTTCCCGAACTGACCTTGCTCCACGACGAGACCGACGAGGACTGGCATGCCTGGTTTACTTCAGTCGGGCTCCGGAACCTCGACCCGACCTCCGGCCCCACGTTCTCGGACTGCCACCACAGTCTTTTGACGGCCGAAGAAGGCCATGGCATCGCCCTGGCGAGCTGGTTTCTGGCCGCCGATGCGCGCCAGGCCGGCAGACTTGCCGCTCCCTTCCCCGAACTGGTGCTCGACACGCCGGGATACACGATCACCACAGTCGAGGAGCCGACAACCGCCGCCATGATCCGGGCCTTCACAACCTGGATCGAAAACCAGGTACAGGAAACAATCGAGCGGAACGACTGAACCATCCTAGATTTCACGATCGACAAAGGGTGAGAAACATCACTTGGGGGAGGGCTTCGTCGCTTTTTCGGGGTTCAACCCCATGCAAAGTAGAATTCGACCGGCTATGGGCCGCTCCGGACGGGTAGTTGCTACGCAGCGTAGTGGATCACCATCAGGTGAGGTCGTCCGGTTCGTGCATGTTGAGAGGCACGGCATTTTGTTCACTTTTTTGTTCCTAGTCCGGATTTGCGGTTGTAGCAAGTCGGCCCGGAACATCGTGTTGTCCAGGTGGTTGGCGCGGTACCTCGAAGACTTTGGACGGGCGATGAGATCGTGGCTGCGTCCAGCGAAATCGCGTGTTCTACCGGCAGTACATGGATCGTCGAATCGAGTTCGACGATGACTCCAAGTAATTGAAAACCCTGCGCTTTCACGTTCTCTTTGTCATCGTCGAACTCGATTCGACGATCCATGCACGAACACCTGCAGATTGCGGCAGTGCAGGTCGAAAGTGGCAGATTCGCAACGTCTGTTGGTCCCAGAGACACCTCTATCCATGCAGAACAAGCCTGAACTGGACATCTGAGGGGCGAGCCGGGTTACGACAAGGGATGGGCTGAATCGATGCGTCAGTTGGGATGCGGCCTCAAAAGGCACCGCGCCGATCAGTTGGCGCGGGCCGCCTCAAGCATGGCGCCGAGCCTTGCGATATTGCCTTCGGCGCGGCGGCGGTCGTGATCGCTTTCGGCGTCGCGCAGGGTGAGTTCGGCCTCACGCAGATCTTCTTCGACCAGGGCGCGGTCGATATCGGCGACCATGACGGCGTCTTCGGCCAGCACAGTGCAGCGATCCGGCAGGACTTCCACAAAACCACCGCCGACAAAGATGCGGTGGGCGATGCTGCTGCCTTCATGCACGTCGATGATACCGGGGCGGATGGTCGAGATGAGCGGCGCGTGGTCCGGCAGGACGCCGAATTCGCCGTCACCACCAGGAATCACAACCATATCGAAGGCATCCGAGACCAGAAGGCGCTCGGGACTGACCAGTTCGAAGTTGACCTTGTCCGCCATCTCTAACCTACCCTGCTATCAGCAGCTTACGCTGCCTCTGCGGCCATACGCTTGGCCTTCTCGACGGCGGCTTCGATGGTCGAGACCATGTAGAATGCCTGTTCGGGAAGATCGTCGTACTCGCCGGCAACAATTGCCTTGAAGCCCTTGATGGTGTCTTCGAGGTCGACGAACACGCCCGGCGTACCGGTGAAGACCTCGGCAACATGGAAAGGCTGACTGAGGAAACGCTGGATCTTGCGGGCACGTGCCACGGCCAGCTTGTCCTCTTCCGAAAGCTCGTCCATGCCCAGAATGGCAATGATGTCCTGCAGCGACTTGTAGCGCTGCAGCACTTCCTGCACCGAGCGGGCGACTTCGTAATGCTCATCACCCAGGATGCGCGGATCGAGAATGCGCGACGTGGAGTCGAGCGGATCCACGGCCGGGTAGATGCCGAGCTCGGCAATCTGGCGCGACAGCACGGTCGTGGCATCAAGATGCGCGAACGAGGTGGCAGGCGCCGGATCGGTGAGATCGTCCGCAGGCACGTAAATGGCCTGGACCGAGGTGATCGAACCCTTGTTGGTCGAGGTAATGCGCTCCTGCAGGTTGCCCATTTCCGTGGCCAGTGTGGGCTGATAACCCACCGCCGAAGGAATACGGCCGAGCAGTGCGGAAACTTCCGAACCAGCCTGGGTGAAGCGGAAGATGTTGTCGACGAAGAGCAGAACGTCCTGACCTTCGGCATCGCGGAAGTATTCCGCCAGCGTCAGACCGGTCAGCGCGACACGGGCACGGGCACCGGGAGGCTCGTTCATCTGGCCGTACACCAGAGCAGCCTTGGAGTTGCCGCCTTCAAGATCGATAACGCCCGATTCCATCATCTCGTGATAGAGGTCGTTACCCTCACGGGTACGCTCACCCACACCGGCGAACACGGAGTAACCACCGTGCGCCTTTGCGATGTTGTTGATGAGCTCCATGATGATGACGGTCTTGCCCACGCCGGCACCGCCGAACAGGCCGATCTTGCCGCCCTTCACATAAGGCTCAAGCAGATCGATGACCTTGATGCCGGTGACCAGCACTTCGGCTTCGGTCGACTGATCGGCCAGCAGCGGTGCTTCGCGATGGATGCCCCAGTTTGTCTCGGTTTCCACCGGACCGCGTTCGTCGATCGGCTCACCAATGACGTTGATGATGCGGCCCAGGGTGCCGGCGCCAACCGGAACCGAGATCGCATCGCCGGTATCCTTGACTTCCTGACCACGCACCAGACCTTCGGTGGCGTCCATGGCGATGGTGCGCACGGTGTTTTCACCCAGATGCTGCGCAACTTCCAGAACCAGACGCTTGCCCTGATTTTCGGTCTCGAGCGCGTTCAGGATGTTGGGAAGGTCGCCATCGAACTGCACGTCCACAACGGCGCCAAGGACCTGGCTGATCCTGCCAACGGAGTTGATGCTCATCCTGTTTCTCCTGCTTGTCTTTCCCGTCTTTAGAGCGCTTCTGCGCCCGAGACGATTTCAGTGATTTCGGTGGTGATCGCTGCCTGACGCGTACGGTTGTAGAGCGTGTTCAGACGGTCGATCATGTCGCCAGCGTTGCGCGATGCATTGTCCATCGCGGTCATGCGGGCAGCGTGTTCGGAAGCCTGGCTTTCCAGCAGGCTGCGGTAGACCTGCACACCCATGTTCTGGGGCAGCAGGCTATCGAGAATTTCGAACTCATCGGGTTCGAAGATGTAGACCGCGCCGCCGAGATCAGGGGCTTCGGCACCATCATCGTCGGCCATGGCCGGAATCAGGCTCTGCCAGCTCACGACCTGGGTCATGACCGACTGGAAGCGGTTGTAGACAACCGAGCAGACATCAAACTCACCGGCTTCGAAAAGCTCGGAAATCTTGACGCCGACATCAGCGGCCATCTGATAGCTCAACCGCTTGTCCAGACCCAGAACCGTATCTACGATCATGCTACCATAGTCGCGGCGCAGCATGTCGCGGCCCTTGCGGCCCAGGCAGAGGATCTTGACCTCTTTGCCCTGGTCGCGCAATTCGGCAATGCGTACGCGCGCGGCGCGCACGACACCGACATTGAAGCTGCCGCACAGGCCACGATCCGAGGTCACAACGACCAGCAGATGCACCTGATCCTTGCCGTTGCCGGCCAGAAGCTGGGGTGCATCCTCGCGACCGGCAAAGGCCGACGCGAGTGATCCCATCATGCGGGCCATCCGTTCGGCATAAGGCCGCGCGGCTTCTGCCGATTCCTGGGCACGGCGGAGCTTGGCCGCCGCGACCATTTTCATCGCACTGGTGATCTTGCGCGTCGAGCGGACGCTGTTGATCCGAATGCGAAGGGCCTTGAGATTTGCCATGGGCTATTCCGTACCGGTTCCGACGATCATCAAGCCGCGAAGGTCTTGGTGAAGTCTTCGAGGAACGTCTTGAGCTTGGCTTCGGTCTCCGAAGAGAGCGCACCGGATGTTTCGATATCGCTCAGGATATCGGCACCCTTGTCGCGAATCGCATCAAGCAATTCCTGCTCGTAGCGGGTCACGGCTGCGGGTGGGATACCATCGAGGAAACCGTTCACACCGGCGTAGAGCGAAGCAACCTGCTCGGAAACCGGCATGGGCTGGAACTGACCCTGCTTGAGAAGTTCGGTCAGACGTTCACCACGGGCCAGCAGGCGCTGGGTCGAGGCATCAAGGTCCGAAGCGAACTGGGCGAAGGCCGCCATCTCGCGATACTGCGCGAGCTCCAACTTGATCGAACCGGCCACCTTCTTCATGGCCTTGGTCTGAGCGGCCGAACCCACGCGCGACACCGAGATACCGACGTTAATGGCGGGACGAATACCCTGATAGAAGAGCTCGCTTTCCAGGAAGATCTGGCCGTCGGTGATCGAAATCACGTTGGTCGGAATATAGGCCGACACGTCCGAAGCCTGGGTTTCGACAACCGGCAGAGCGGTCAGCGAGCCGCCGCCGAAGTCGTCGTTCATCTTGGCCGCACGCTCTAGCAGGCGTGAATGGAGGTAGAACACGTCGCCGGGATAGGCTTCACGGCCCGGAGGACGACGCAGAAGCAGGGAGACCTGACGATAGCTGACCGCCTGCTTGGAAAGATCGTCGTAGATCACCAAGGCGTGCATGCCGTTGTCACGGAAGTACTCGCCAATGGCGCAACCGGCATACGGGCCCAGGAACTGCATGGGAGCAGGATCGGACGCCGTTGCGGCAACCACGGTGGTGTACTCCATGGCGCCGTTGTCTTCGAGCGTCTTGACGATCTGGGCGACCGTTGAGCGCTTCTGACCAACCGCGACATAGATACAGTAGAGACGTTTGCTCTCATCGCCGGATTCGAAGTTCTTCTTCTGGTTGATGATGGCGTCGATGGCGACAGCCGTCTTGCCGGTCTGACGGTCACCAATGATCAGCTCGCGCTGGCCGCGACCGACCGGCACCAGGGCGTCGAGCGCCTTCAGGCCGGTCTGCATGGGCTCGCTCACCGACTTGCGCGGAATGATGCCCGGCGCCTTGACCTCGATGCGCTGGCGCTCATCGGAAGCAATCTCGCCCTTGCCGTCGATGGGATTGCCGAGCGCGTCAACGACGCGGCCCAGAAGACCCTTGCCGACGGGCACGTCCACGATGGTACCGGTACGCTTGACCGTATCGCCTTCGACGATGTTACGGTCGTTGCCGAAGATCACGATACCGACATTGTCGGTCTCGAGGTTCAGCGCCATACCCTGAATACCACCAGGGAATTCGACCATCTCACCGGCCTGGACGTTATCCAGTCCATGGACACGGGCAATGCCGTCACCCACGGAGAGAACACGGCCAACCTCGGCAACTTCGGCTTCGGTGCCGAAATTCGCAATCTGGTCCTTAATGATCGAAGAGATCTCGGCGGCGCGGATATCCATCAGCCAGCCCCTTTCATCGCAAGCTCAAGGCGTTCAAGTTTGGTGCGGATCGAGCTGTCGAGCATGCGCGATCCAATACGGACGACAAGGCCGCCCAGAAGGCCGGGATCGACCTTCGTTTCGACCGCAACGTCGCGGCCGACAATTTCCTTCAAGGTGCCGCGCAACTTCTCGAGCTCATCGCTCTTGAGTTCACGTGCCGAAGTCACCTCCGCCGTGGTCTCGCCCCTGTGGGCGGCCAGCAGGCGCAGATAATCTGAAATGACATCATCAAGGACGAACAGGCGGCGCTGCTGCGCAATCAGGCCAATGGCCCTCTTGGTCAGGTCGTTGGCCTGCATGGCGTCCAGAATGGCCGCCATGGCCTTGCCCTGCTCGTCGCGAGACAGCACGGGGCTGTTCACGAGCCGGCGCATATCGTCCGATTCGGTGAGTGCGGTCGACAAGCCGCGCAAATCCTCAGCAACTGCATCCAGCTGCTTCGAATCGTCGGCGAGCTCGTAAAGCGCGCGCGCATAGCGGCCTGAAAGGCCAGTGACTACGCTGTTGTCGGTGGCCAAGAGAGAAGCCCTCGCGTGTGCCCGTTAAACATTTGTCAGCGTTGGGTTTTTTGACTTGCCGAAGCGCCCTGAAACAGTGCACCCAACCCTTCATCGTCAAGCCGCGGCGTAGGTAACATAGGGATATGGCCTATGCAACAAGAGTCGGCATTTTTGAGCCCTCAGCTGCGGAGCGAATGCTCCGGTTTTTTGTTTGTTCCCTCAAGCGCCGGGCGCGAACTCCGTCCGCTTGGCTTGCGCCGCTGACGCGGTGGGGTCGCAGTCGCTCCCCTCGGTCCCTACGGGACCTCTCGCCTACAAACCACCCCACGGGATGTCATCCCGGACAAGCGAGCAGCGCGAGCGCGATCCGGGATCGCGTCATGACGGGTTTCAAAAGCAACGTGCGGACCGGGATCCCGGCTCAAAGCCGGGATGACACAATTGAGGCGGTTGTGACAGGCACCCTGCACCACCGGTGAGCAGGCATTCGGCGGCGAGAGCGCAGCGGCCGCCGACCGGTGCGACCGCACCGGCGGGCCGGGAGGCCCGGAAGCCAAGCGAACGGAGCGAACGCCCGGCGCTTGAGGGAACAAAGATAAACAGCGGAGCGAACGCCCGGCGTCTGAGGGAACAAACAAACAGACCTAAAGAAAACTCAACGGATCGACGTCGACCTGGAGGCGCAGGCTTCCTTTCAACTGCACGGGAGCAAGCCAGGTGCGCAGGGCGGACTGGATGTTGACGTCGCGCCCGGCCTTGACCAGCAGACGCCAGCGGAAGCGGCCGCGCAGGAGAGAAAGCGGGGCCGGTGCGGGGCCAAACGTATCGATTCCGGGGCCGCGCGGGGCTCTGCGCGCCAGATCCTGGGCCAGAGTGCGCACCTCGCTTTCCTTCGTTCCCGAGATCACGATGCCTGCCAGACGACCATAGGGCGGCATTCCGGCCTCCTCCCTACCCGCTTTCTCACGTTCGAGGAATTGCTCGCGGTCACCACTGACCAGCGCATGCATGACCGGATGGGCGGGTTCGAAGGTCTGGAGGAACACCTGGCCTGGGCGTTCCTCGCGCCCTGCCCGCCCGGAAACCTGGTGCAGAAGCTGCCAGGTACGCTCCATAGCGCGGGGATCACCCCCATCCAGGCCAAGATCGGCATCGACCACGCCAACCACGGTGAGCATGGGGAAATGATGGCCCTTGGCCGCGACCTGCGTGCCGATCAGAATGTCGACCTCGCCTCTTTCCATGCGTTCAACGAGCGCGGCGACATCGGCAGGCCCCATCAGCGTGTCGGAAGCCATGATTTCCATGGCCGCATCGGGGAATCGCTCGGCGACCTCTTCAGCGAGCCGTTCGACCCCGGGACCGCAGGCAACCAGCGAATCGGGGGTCTGGCATTCCGGGCAGGCTTCGGGACGGGGCGACCAGATGCCGCAATGGTGGCACTGCAGGCGTCCGCGATGGCGATGTTCGACCAGCCAGGCCGAACAATTGGGGCATGCCAGGCGATGGCCGCAGGTTCGGCACAGGGTCAGCGGGGCATAACCGCGTCGGTTAAGATAAAGCAGGCTCTGTTCGCCGGCCTCCAGGGCTGCGGTGAGCGCATCGGCCAGCCGGGGCGAGAGCCACTTGCCACGCTCGGGGCCCTCCTTGGTCATGTCGATGGCACGGACTTCGGGCATGGCGGCACCGGCGTGGCGCACAGGCAGATCCAGCCGGCGGTAACGCCCGCGATCGACATTGACGAGAGTTTCAAGCGACGGCGTCGCCGAACAGAGCACAATGGGAACCGATTCGAGACTTGCGCGCAGCACCGCCATGTCGCGGGCGTTGTAACAGACGCCGTCATCCTGCTTGAACGAGCCGTCGTGTTCCTCATCGACCACGATCAGGCCCAGCTCACGGAACGGCAGGAACAGCGCCGAGCGGGCGCCGACGACGACCCGCACCTCACCCGTCGCAACACCCCGCCAGACATCGCGGCGCTGGCGGCGCGCGACCCCGGAATGCCAGACCGCCGGCGGCGCGTTGAAGCGCGCTTCGAATCGGGCCAGGAACTGCGCGCTGAGCGCAATCTCGGGCAGCAGGACCAACACCTGCCTGCCGCTACGCAGGGCTCTGGCGATGGCATCAAAATAGACTTCCGTCTTGCCCGAACCGGTGACCCCCTCGAGCAGGATGGCTTCATAGGCCTGCTTGTCGACCGCTTCGCCCAGCACGGCTGCGGCTTCCTGCTGGTCGCTGGAGAGGTCTGGCCCCTCGACTTCCGCATCGGGTGGTGGAACAGCGCGGCGCGCGGGCAGGATGATCTCCTCGAGCGCCCCGGACTGCTGCAGGCCCTTGGGCACGGATGTGCCGACGCCTGCCATATGCGCGATTTCCTTAGGCGTGCGCGCCATGCCGTCGGACATGATCTCGAGCACACGACGCCGGGCGGGAGTCAGACGTTCGGGAGGATCACCCGCCAGACGCAGGGCGCGGATCGGTGCGGGAGGCTCGAACGCTTCGGGCATGCGCAGGATCATGCGCAGCACGGAACTCTCGGAACTGACCGTGTAACGCGCGACCCACGACACAAAGGTGCGCATGGTTTCGGTCAAGGGCGGCACGTTCCTGATCTCGCTGATGGGGCGCAGCTTGGCGGTATCGACCTCGCCGGAGCCTTGCGCCCAGACAACGCCGGTGACCTCACGCACGCCCAGGGGTACACGCACAATGGCACCCAGCGGTGTCTCGAGATCCTCGGGCACGGCATAGTCATAGGGGCCCGGCACCGGCAGAGGCAGGAGAACCTGGACTGTGCGGGGCGGCGCGAAGAGGCCCGGTGTTGTGGTATCGCTCAATGGCATCCGCTACACTTTGCCATGGCTTGGCGTCGTCGCAATGCGTGCGGTGCAAAATGGCCCAAACGAAACGACGAACAGCAACTCTGGAACGCAGGACCACCCATGAAGTTTTTTGTCGATACAGCCGATACAGACGAAATCCGCGACCTCGCGGCAACCGGCATGGTGGATGGCGTCACCACCAACCCCTCGCTGGTCGCCAAGAGCGGGCGCGACTTCATGGAGGTGCTGAAGGAAATCTGCGAGATCGTGGATGGCCCCGTCAGTGCCGAAGTCACCGCGACCGATCACGAGACCATGCTGGCCGAGGGCCGCAAGCTGGCCAAGGTGGCCCCCAACGTGACCGTAAAGGTACCGCTGACTTGGGACGGCCTGAAAACCTGCCGTGCCCTCACCGATGCCGGAACGCAGGTCAATGTGACGCTCTGTTTCTCCGCCAATCAGGCACTGCTGGCTGCCAAGGCCGGGGCAACGTTCATTTCACCCTTTGTCGGACGCCTGGATGATCTGGGACAGGACGGCATGGAACTGATCAGCGAGATCCGCACGATCTATGACAACTATCCCGCTCTTTCGACCGAGATTCTGGTGGCATCGATTCGCACCCCGATTCATCTCAAACAGTCGGCCCTGATCGGGGCGGATGTGGCGACCCTGCCGCCCGACGTGCTGCGCAAGCTCGCCAATCATGTGCTCACCGACAAGGGTCTGGAGGCCTTCCTGGCGGATTGGCAGAAGACCGGCCAGGCGATCCTCTAGAGAAACCGGAACAAGGCATGGCAAGCAAACCCGAATCAGCGACCGCACCCCAACCGGAGGTGCTCTCGGCCGGACGGGTTGAAGCTTTCCTGCGCAGCAATCCCGGGTTCCTGGCAGAACGCCCCGAACTGATGGACGTTTTGGCCCCGCCACAGCGCCATCACGGTGACAATGTTGGAGACTGGCAGGCCTTCCTGATCGAAAAGCTGCGCAGTGATGCCTGCGATGCGCGCGATCAGGAAACACAGCTGGTCGACCGGACACGTCGGGATCGCTCCCTGCAGGACCGCATCCATGCCGGCGCGCTGGTCATGATCGGTGCCGTCGATCTTGATCATCTGGTTGAGATCGTGACCTCCGACCTTGCCATTCTCTTGGGTGTCGATGTCGTAACCCTGGCGGTGGAAACCACCTGTCCTGGTGGCCAGGCGCAGGTCATCTGCGGCGTGCGTTGCGTTGTCGAAGGTACGGTCGATCGCCTGATGGAAGACGATCATGACGTCATTGCGCGGTCCCCTGCCATGGCCGATGAGGGACTCTTCATGGGTGCCTCCACGCTGGTGCAATCGGAACTGCTGGCGCGCTTTGGCGGGGATGACGGGCTACCGTACGGTATTCTGGCCCTGGGCTCACGCCACGATGATCACTTCCAGCAGGGCGCTCCGGTGGACCTCTATCGCTTCCTGGCCGCTGTTCTGGAGCGTTGCCTGCGCAAGAAACTGGGGCTCGCACTCTGACCGCCATGACCGCGACGCTGGAATCAGTCCTTGCGGCCTGGCGTGAACAACTCATCAGCGAACGGCGGGCATCCGAACATACGGTGCATGCCTATCAACGTGATCTCGATGGTTTTCTGACCTTCCTGAGAGGACATCTGGGTGAGGAACCGTCCGTCGCCACCCTGCGCGAACTCGGCACGCCGGACTTCCGATCCTGGCTCGCCAGCCGCACCCAGAAAGGTCTGGCGAAAAGCTCGACCGCGCGGGCACTGTCGGCGGTCAAGAGTCTGTTCCGATATCTTGACCGTGAAGGCCTGGTCTCGAACCCGGCAGCCACGTCCATGCGCGCGCCCAAACTGCCCCGGCAGGTACCGCGTCCCCTGACCACCGATGACACGACCGATGTTCTGGCCATGGCCGACGACGCCGATCAGACGCCCTGGGTCACGGCACGGGATCTCGCCCTGCTGCTTCTGCTCTATGGCGGAGGTCTGCGAATCGGTGAGGCTCTCAGCCTGGATGTCGGCACCATCCGGAAAGCCGGCGATGCCATGCGTATTCTGGGCAAGGGCAACAAGGAACGTGTGGTGCCCCTGCTCCCCAGAGTGCGAGACGCTATCGAAGCCTATCTCGCGCAGCGCCCCGACGGCAGCCCTGCTGCATCGCCTCTGTTCATCGGTGTGCAGGGCAAGCGGCTCAATCCCGGTGTCGTGCAACGCAGGTTCCGGAACCTGCGGGCGATGCTGGGCCTGCCGGAATCAGCGACACCTCATGCCTTGCGCCACAGCTATGCCACGCATCTTCTGGGACGCGGCGCGGACCTGCGCACCATTCAGGAACTGCTGGGTCATGCCAGCCTGTCGACGACCCAGCGTTATACCGACGTTGATGCCGAAGGCCTTCTGGAGGTCTACCGCAACGCACACCCCCGCGCCTGACGACCCAGCCACAGAAGGCAGGCAAGGCCAAAGAGGCCAAAGGCTCCCATCAGAACGAAGGAGAGGCCCCAGGCAAGCACGGAGCCCTGACCGCCGGTGATATCGAGCATGACACCCACGATGGGTGGGCCGATGAGCGCACCGCTGAACCCGATCACCGAATGCACGGCGAGCGTTGCGCCACGGTGTCCCTTGGGCGCCATGGCGACGGCACCGGCCGTGATGGCCGCGGAATCCGCCTGGATCGTCAGGGAGTAGATCAGGCAGAGCGCGACCACGATCCAGATCGGCAGGGCGACGGCAAAACCGGTGGCCACGGCGACCAGAAACGAGACCACCATGGCCGCGGCGATGAGGCGGACCCGCCCGATGCGGATGGCAAGTTCCGCACCGGCCAGACTGGAAAACACGGCGACAAACGACACCGTCGTGGCAACGACGGCCGCATCGACCTCGTTGGCGACGCCATGAAGGGCGAAGCTGGAAACCACAAAAGGCACGAGCCAGGAGCGCATGGCGAACAGTTCGGCCGTATGTCCGGCATAGGCCAGGACATAAGCGATGGTCTGGGGTGACTTGAGCACAAGCCGGAAATCGAGGGCGTGGCGCTGCTTGCCTTCAGAGCGTTCGGGTTGGCGCGGCAGAACCAGAAGGATCACCAGAACGGCAGAAACCACGGGACCCAGCGCAATGACGGCGAAAACGCCCTGCCAGGAAAGATACTGGAACAGAAATCCCGAAACGAAGTAGGACACCCCGGCCCCGACGCTGAAGGAAGCGGTGTAGAACGCAACCGCGCGCGCGTGACGGGAACTGTCGAGCCGATCCGTCAGCACCTTGAGACCGGGCATGTAAGTCCCGGCCAGACCGGCACCGGCCAGCGTGCGCCAGATCAGCGCAGGCCAGAAGCCGTCACCGGCCAGCGCCATGCCTGCCAGCCCCAGGAACGCCAGGATAAACCCGATGAGCATGATGCCGCGCGCATCGCGCTGGTCCGTGATCGTCACCAGGAACGGAACGGCCATCACATAACCGCCGAACAACATACCCGAGAGCCATCCGGCCTGCTCGTTGGTCATGTCCCAGGCGGGTTGCAGAATCGGGAGAAGCGACCAGTAGGTCGAGAACCCCATCATGGTTCCGACCTGGATCAGGCAGAGCAGAACCAGCAGGACAACGGGACGCGCCTCGATCGACCGGGCCAGTTCTTTCAACACAGGATGCGCCGTGTGACCGGCTTACTCGAACAGGCTGTCGATCTGATCGCCGACACCCTTCACGGCGTCATCGACCGCGGTGCCCACATCGCTGGCCTCACCGCCGACTGCAGAGCCAACGTCCGAAAGAAGATCGGATTGCTTGGGCTGGTTGGCATCCGAGCATCCGGTATCCCCGGAACCAAGATCACCCATGGAAAGCAGCAGGGCCGGCGGGAACAATGTGGCACCCAGAAGCCCGCCAAGATGCATGGCAAGAGCCCCTTCATCCGGCGTGAAGGTCGGGTGCAGCAGCGTACCGCGCACATGGATCGGCACGGCGAGATTGAGCGTGACACCCTTGGAGTGCGGCACGACCTTGAGATCGAGGGTTTCCTTGCCGAGATAGATTTCACCCGAACCGGTCACGGTGGAATCATTGGTATCAAGCAACATCACCTTCTGGCTTGCGACACCGGCCTTGATGTCCCAGGCGAGCGCAAGGCAGTGAAGGTCACCGCTCTTCACACCCTTGGAGAACAGGCTGCCGATGATGGTGGTGACGCCGCCAACCAGAAGATCAAGTTCGTGGGCATCAAGTTTGCCATTCTCCATGAGCACGGATGCCTTGCCATCCATCGATCCGGCGATCGCCGCCAGCGATGCACCATTGCCTGACACATCCAATACCACATCGGCCTTGCCGCTGAGGCGATCGGGCGCATCCAGGGTCTTGAGCAGATCACCCATCTCGAGATCATCGAACTTGAGCGAAATCGCGGCAGCCTGCGTGGCAGCATCAGCACTTGCCTTGCCCGACACACTTGCCCCCGAGACATTGAAACTCAGGTCGTCGAGGGAGAGGCTTCCCGACTGTAACGCCACATCTGAACTGAGATCGGTGAAGGAAAGATTCTGGGCCATAAGCTCGGCGATCTTCACGTCGAGTTTGAGATCGATCAGTTTCAAGGCATCAAACGGCAACGGTGTTTCCGGAAAGACGCGGTTCGCCGCCTCCACGTCGGCATCGGCCGTTTGCGTGATTGAATCCAGGTCCAGCTTGTCGAGATCGAGAGAACCCGAAACAAGCGCCGTGGCAGTGGTGAGGTCCAGCCTGAGATTCCCCTTGAACGTATTGCCATCCACGGTCGCCACGAGATCCTTGAAGTGCAGTGCGCCCGCACCGCCATCAAACTTCGTGGTGAGCGTGGCGGTATCGAGGTGGCCATCGAGATCAATCCCCAATGGCGCGAGACCATCGCTGCTCTTGAGATCAGCGTTGAGGATGACCGCGAAAAACTCCTCGGATCCCGGCTCTCCCAGCCCGCCATTGATCTCGACCTTCAGACCATCGGATTCAAGCGTCAGGTCGGCCTCGGTTCTCTCACCTTCAATCAGCGACCCCAGAGTCTTGAGCGTGCCATCGAGCGTGAAGGAGGTTCCGTTGAGATCAAGACTTCCCGATATCGCCAGCGGATCCGAGGGTTGCTCAGCCTTGAGCTCGAGATCGGTCACGGTGAGCGAGTCTTCCCTGGCAGCCGCTTCCGAACGGAACGTGATCTGCGTGTCCTTGATCGACACAGCCTTGAAGGCGAGTTGTCGCGCCTGAGTGGATGAGTCCACATGGCAGGTTGTTGAATCGAACTTCCAGTTCGCCTGTCCGTCACCTCCGGTCTCCAGCAGGATCTTGCCGCCGTCGAGCACCAGACGATTGACGACGATATTGCCCGAGAGCAGCGGCAACAGTTCCACCTCGACTTCCAGGCTCTTGATGTTGGCCATGTCGGCCGTCTTGCTCCAGGCCGCATTGGCGATTGTGACGTCTTCGACCACCAGGGTGGGACTCAAGGATTTTTCGAGTGACAGCGCTCCCCCCAGTGTGACGGTGCGGCCCGTCGCATCCTGGAGGGCAATAGCAATGTCATCGCGGTAATCATTGGGATCGAGTTGAGAAAGAAAACCGATGACACCGCCAACAGCAATGACGACCACAACCACAGCAATCTTTATGAAGGTCCTCAGGCGCATGACGTGATTCCGCGATCAGAAGTGGATGGCGCGTTTCGAGACCGCAAGGGCGGCTTCCTTCACCGCTTCGGAGAAGGTCGGATGGGCATGGCAGGTCCGCGCAATGTCTTCCGACGACGCGCCGAACTCCATGGCCACGGCAGCTTCGGCGATCAGCTCACCGGCACCACTGCCCAGGATGTGCACACCCAGAACACGATCCGTCTTTGCATCAGCCAGGATCTTCACCAGACCGCCGGTCTGGTCATAGGTCCGCGCACGGCTGTTGGCGAGCATGGGGAAACTGCCGGAAACATAATCGACGCCTTCGTCCTTGAGCTCGTCTTCGGTCTTGCCGACCGAGGCTGCTTCGGGATCGGTATAGACCACGCCGGGAATGACGCCGTAGTTCATGTGGCCGGACTGACCGGCCAGGATTTCAGCCATGGCCATGCCTTCATCCTCGGCCTTGTGCGCCAGCATGGGGCCACGCACGCAATCGCCGATGGCATAGATGCCCGAAACGTTGGTGGCGAAGTGGTCGTCGATGGCAACCCGGCCACGGTCGTCAAGCGCAACGCCAGCATCTTCCAGACCCAGGGCATCGACATAGGGGCGACGACCGACCGAGACCAGCACGACATCGCAGGCAATGGTTTCAGCATCGCCTCCGGCTGCCGGCTCCAGCGTGACCTTCAGTTCCTTCTTCAAGGATTTCACCCCGGTCACCTTGGTGCCAAGCTTGAAGCCCAGTCCCTGACGCTTGAGAAGTTTCTGAAACTCCTTTGCGATCTCCCCGTCCATGCCCGGCGCGATGCGATCGAGATACTCCACGACCGTGACCTCAGCACCCAGGCGTTTCCAGACCGAGCCCATCTCAAGGCCGATGAAACCCGCACCGATCACCAGCATGCGCTTGGGAACCTCGGGAAGGGCTAGCGCGACGGTGGACGAAACAACCCGTTCCTCATCGATCTCGATACCCGGCAGGCTGGCAACCTCCGAACCGGTCGCAATCACGATATTCCTGGTTGAGACCTTCTTGCCTGCGACCTCAACGGTGTTGGCATCGATGATGCGACCCTCACCGATCAGATGCGTGATCTTGTTCTTCTTGAAGAGACCGGCAATGCCCTTGGTCAGTGTATCGACCACCTTGTCCTTGCGTTTCATCATGGTCGGCAGGTCAAGCTCGACGCCCGATACCTTTACGCCATGCTTGCCCAGATGGCCGTTGGCCTGCTCGTAGAGTTCGGAGGATTGCAGCAGAGCCTTGGAGGGGATGCAGCCGATATTGAGGCAGGTCCCACCCAGGGTTTCGCGCTTTTCGACACAGGCCGTCTTCAGGCCAAGCTGCGCACAGCGGATGGCACAGACATAACCACCGGGTCCCGCCCCGATGACGACAACGTCAAAATCCTGATCGGCCATGCTTCATCTCCGGAAAAATTCATGTCATCCCAGCCGACCAAGGGGCGAGCCGGGATCTGGATTGCTCGGCGCCGAACGCTCGAGGTCCCGGCTCTCCGGCGCTACGCGCCTGCGGCCGGGATCACACGAGCGTGGGGTTCAGATCTCCAGCAGCAAGCGCTGGGGATCCTCGATGGCGTCCTTCAGACGGACCAGGAAGGTCACGGCTTCACGGCCATCGATGATGCGGTGATCGTAGCTCAGTGCCAGATACATCATGGGTCGGATCACCACTTCACCATCGACGGCGATCGGGCGTTCCTGAATCTTGTGCATGCCCAGAATGCCCGATTGTGGCGGATTCAGAATGGGCGTGGACATGAGTGAACCAAAGATGCCGCCGTTGGAAATCGTGAAGGTGCCACCGGTCAGGTCGTTGGGCGAGAGCTTGCCGTCCCGTGCCTTGACGCCCAGGGCGCCGATGTTCTTTTCGATTTCGGCAAAGGACAGCTTGTCTGCATCACGCAGTACCGGCACCACCAGACCCGAGGGCGAGCTGACCGCCACACCGATATGGTAGTAGTGCTTGTAGATGATCTCGTCGCCGGCGATCTCGCCGTTGACGGCCGGGATGTCCTGCAGTGCCTGTATTGCGGCGCGCACGAAAAACGACATGAAGCCCAGGCGTACGCCGTGTTTCTTCTCGAAACGCTCCTGATACTGCTTGCGCGCGGCCATCACGGCGGTCATGTCGACCTCGTTGAAGGTCGTGAGCATAGCCGCGGTGTCCTGTGCTGCCTTGAGACGCTCGGCAATACGTTTGCGCAGACGCGTCATCTTGACGCGTTCCTCGCGTCCCTCCGGATCAGGCTCGGACGGCGCGACGGCAACCCGTTCACGCGGGGCCGGTGCTTCGGGCGCAGGCGCGGCAGGTTTGGCAGCGTCCTTCCTGCCCCCGCCATCCAGATGGGCCTGAACGTCGGCCTTGGTCAGACGACCATCCTTGCCGGTTCCGCTGATGGCGGAGGGGTCCAGATTGTTCTCGTCCACCATCTTGCGCACGGCAGGTGACAGCGGCAGATCACTCTTCGCCTCGGCGGCGGATGCAGTTGCCGGTTCCTCTTTGCTGGGTGCGGCTGCGGGCTCTTCCTTCTTGGCCGGTGCTTCTTCTGGTGCCGGTTCGGCGCTGGCAGCAGGCGCATCGCCCTCCTCGACCTTGCCCAGCACTGTGCCGACCTCGACATCGCTGCCTTCGTCGAACATGACGTCGGAGAGCACGCCCGATGCCGGGGCATAGACCTCCATGGTCACCTTGTCGGTTTCAAGCTCGACCAGGGGTTCATCACGCGTGACGGCGTCACCCTTGTTCTTGAACCAGGTCGCAACCGTGGCCTCCGTGACGGACTCGCCAAGCTGGGGCACCTTGATTTCGATCGCCATCGTGTTGTTCCGTCCTGTTGTTGTCGCGCGCTTCAGCCTGTCAGGGCTTCGTTGACGAGCGCTTCCTGCTCGCGTTCATGCACACGGATAAAGCCTGTTGCCGGAGATGCCGCTTCATCGCGCCCGACATAACGCGGCAACACCATCTTGAGTTCGCCCTTTTCCATGGCCTGTTCGATCTTGTCGCGCACGAAGTTCCAGGCACCCATGTTGCGAGGTTCTTCCTGGCACCAGATGAACTGGGCATTGGGATAATAGTCGACGGCTTCCTGCAGGGCATCGAGCGGGAATGGCGCAAGCTGTTCCAGGCGGATGAAGGTGACGTTTTTGAGGCCCAGTTCGTCACGTTTCTCGAGCAGGTCATAATAGACCTTGCCCGTACAGAGCACGACACGCTCCATGTCCTTACCGTGGCTGGCGTCGTCCAGTTCCCAGAGCGTGCGGTGAAACTGTGTCTCGCCAGTGAAGTCTTCGGTTCTGGAAACACAGCGCTTGTGCCGCAACAGGGATTTGGGCGTCATGACAATGAGCGGCTTGCGGAACTTGCGTTTCATCTGACGCCGCAGCAAATGGAAGTAGGACGACGGAGTCGAGCAGTTGGCAATCTGGAGGTTGTCTTCCGCCGCAAGCTGAAGATAACGCTCCGGCCGTCCCGAACTGTGTTCAGGCCCCTGCCCCTCATAGCCATGCGGCAGCAGCATGACGAGGCCCGACATGCGGAACCACTTGCTCTCACCTGCGGTGAGGAACTGATCGACGATGACCTGGGCGCCATTGGCGAAGTCGCCGAACTGGGCTTCCCACAGAACCAGCGTGTTGGGGTCGGCAAGGCTGTAGCCATACTCGAAACCCAGGATGCCGGCTTCCGAGAGCATGCTGTCGATGACCTCGTAACGGCCCTGATCGTCGCTGATGTGGTTGAGCGGAATATAGCGTTCTTCGGTGATCTGATCGACCAGCACGGAATGGCGCTGGCTGAACGTGCCGCGCCCGCAATCCTGGCCGGAGAGACGCACATTGGCCCGCTCGTAGCACAGGGTGCCGAAAGCCAGCGCTTCCGCCATCGCCCAGTCGATGCCCTTGCCTTCGTCGATCATGGTGCGGCGCTGGTCGAGAATGCGCTTGAGTTTGCGATGGACATTCACGCTATCGGGATAACTGGCGATGGCGTGGCCCACGGTCTTGAGTTCCTCGGTCGGAACCGCCGTCATGCCGCGACGCGCACCATCCCGCTCGGAAACCTCGAGGCCCGACCAGACGCCTTCAAGCCAGTCGACCTTGTTGGGCTTGTAACCCTGTGAGGCCTCCAGGTCCTTCTCCAACTGACCATTGAAGTCCTGGATCATGCGGTCGGCCTGCTTGGGCGTGATCACACCTTCAGAAACCAGCCGCTCGGTATAGAGTTGGCGGGTCGTGGGGTGCTTGGCAATGTTGCGGTACATGATGGGCTGGGTGAAGGCCGGCTCGTCGCCTTCGTTATGGCCGTGGCGGCGGTAGCAGAAGATGTCGATCACCACATCGCGTCCGAATTCCTGGCGGAACTTTGCCGCGACCTTGGCGACATGCACCACCGCTTCGGGGTCATCGCCGTTCACATGGAAGATCGGCGCGGACACCATCTTTGCGACGTCGCTGGGATAGGGCGACGAACGCGAGAAACTGGGATTGGTCGTGAACCCGATCTGGTTGTTGACGATGATGTGGATCGTGCCGCCGGTCTTGTGACCGCGCAGTTCCGACATGCCCAGCGTCTCGGCAACCAGACCCTGACCGGCAAAGGCCGCATCGCCGTGGAGCAGGATGGCCAGAACCTTCTTGCGCTCCTCATCCCCAAGCATTTCCTGCTTGGCGCGGACCTTGCCTTCGACCACGGGATTGACGGCTTCGAGATGCGAAGGGTTGGCCGTGAGCGAAAGGTGAATCTTGCGGCCATCGGCCACCTGGCGATCCGAAGAGGTGCCCAAATGGTACTTCACGTCGCCGGAGCCATGGACGGCATCGGGATGGCTGGACTCGCCCTGGAACTCGGAAAAGACCTGGGCGTAGGACTTGCCCATGACGTTGGTCAGAATGTTGAGGCGACCGCGATGGGGCATGCCCAGAACGATCTCCTCGACGCCGCCACGGGCTGCGGTGCGGATGATGGTTTCCATCGCCGCGATGGTGCTTTCACCACCTTCCAGCGAGAACCGCTTGGAGCCTGGATACTTGATGGAAAGGAACTTCTCGAAGCCTTCCGAACGGAAGATCTCCGAGAGCACGCGTTTCTTTTCTTCCGGTCCCAGTTCGGCATCAGAGCGTGTGCCTTCGAACTTGCGCTGGATCCAGGATTTCTCGTCCGGGCTCTGGATATGCATGAACTCGACACCGATGGTGCCGCAATAGGTCTTGCGCACCGCATCGAGAATCTGCTGCAGCGTGGCGCGCTGGAAACCCAGGACGCCATCCACGAAAAATTCCCGGCCGTAATCGGCGTCGGTGAAGCCGTAGCTTTTGGGATCAAGTTCGGGATGATGACGGCTGCCTTCGATGCCCAGGGGATCGAGATTGGCCGCGAGATGGCCACGCACACGATAGGCGCGGATCATCATCAGAATCCGGATGCTGTCGCGCGCCACGGCATACTCGGCGACGGAATCACGATGGCCCGGAACCGGTGCCCAATCAGGCGCGCTGTGGGTTGCGCCGTTACCATCATAACCGTGCTGGGGACGGCCATGGCCGTTGCCATTGCGGGGCGGGAAGCCGAACCCTTCGGGTTCGTCCTCGAAGTCCTGAACGATACGGGCGGCGCGGGCCGGTTCCAGTTCGGCCAGGATGGAGGCGGCATCGTCGTTCAGGTCGTCGAAAACCTCGCGCCATTCCTTGCTGACATCGTCAGAATCGGCACGATAACGCGCGTAGAGCTCTGCGATGTAGTTGGCGTTGGTACCGTTGAGAAAGGAGAGTTCGTCGATCCGCTGTCCCATGGACGCTTTCTGCCGCCTGTTGCGGCCTCCAGGTTGTTAGGTCTCTAACCCTTCATCGCCGCCAGCATGGCTGTGCCCAGGCTTGCGGGAGAATCAGCAATGGTGAAGCCCGCACTCTGCATGGCTTCGATCTTGTCTTCGGCCTTGCCCTTGCCGCCTGAAATGATGGCACCGGCATGACCCATGCGACGGCCCGGCGGGGCGGTGACACCGGCAATGAACCCGGCGATGGGCTTCTTGCGTTTGTCCTGCCGGATGAATTCGGCCGCGTCTTCCTCGGCCGATCCACCGATCTCGCCAATCATGATGATGCCTTCGGTCTCGTCGTCGCCAAGGAACATTTCCAGGCAATCGATGAAGTTGGTGCCGTTGACGGGGTCACCACCGATGCCGATACAGGTGGTCTGACCCAGACCGACACCGGTTGTCTGGTGGACGGCTTCATAGGTCAGCGTGCCTGAGCGCGAGACCACACCGATCTTGCCGCGTTTGTGGATGTGGCCCGGCATGATGCCGATCTTGCATTCGTCCGGCGTGATGACACCGGGACAGTTGGGCCCGATCAGGCGCGAGCCCGAACCCTGCAGCGCACGTTTGACCCGCACCATGTCGAGCACCGGAATGCCTTCGGTGATGGCAACGATCAGTTCGACGCCGGCATCGACGGCTTCGAGAATGGCGTCACCGGCAAAGGGCGGCGGCACATAGATGACCGAAGCGTTCGCACCGGTATGGGTGACACACTGCTCGACCGTGTCGAAAACGGGCCGGTCGAGATGGCTGCTGCCGCCACGGCCGGGCGTGACACCGCCGACAACCTGGGTGCCATAGGCCATGGCCTGTTCGGAATGGAAGGTGCCGGTCTTGCCGGTGAAACCCTGCACCAGGACCTTGGTATCGCGATTGACGAGAACGGCCATCAGGCTTCTCCCTTGATGGCAGCCACGGCCTTGGCCGCAGCGTCACTGAGATCATCGGCAGGCGTCAGCGCCAGTCCGGAATCGGCCAGGATCTTCTTGCCCTGATCGACATTGGTGCCTTCCAGGCGCACGACAACGGGAACCTGAAGATCCAGTTCCTTGGCCGCGGCAACGATGCCTTCTGCAATGACGTCACAGCGCATGATGCCGCCGAAGATGTTGACCAGAATGGCTTTCACGTTCGGGTCCGACACAATAATGCGGAAGGCCGAGGCAACCTGCTCCTTGGTCGCACCACCACCGACATCCAGGAAGTTGGCAGGCTCGCCGCCGGCCAGTTTGCAGATATCCATGGTCGCCATGGCAAGACCTGCACCGTTCACCATGCAGCCGATGGTGCCATCGAGCTTGATGTAGTTGAGCCCGACTTCATGGGCTTCAAGCTCCGCCGGGTCTTCCTGGCTCTCGTCGCGCATCTCGGCCAGGTCCTTGTGACGGAACATGGCGTTGTCATCGATGTTGAACTTGCAGTCGAGCACGACCAGATCGCCCGCCTTGGTCACGACCAGCGGATTGATCTCGAGCATGCTGGCATCGCTCGACAGAAAGGTGGCGTACATCGCGCCCAGCAGCTTGCCTGCCTGCTTGACCTGATCGCCCTCCAGCTCGAGCGCGGCGGCAAGACGGCGGCCGTGAAACGGCATCAGGCCGCTGGCGGGATCGATGCTGAGCGAGACAATCTTGTCGGGCGTGCTGGCTGCGACCTCTTCGATATCCATGCCGCCTTCGGTCGAAGCGATCACGGCGATACGGCTGCTGTCGCGGTCGACCAGCAAGGCGAGATAAAGCTCGCGCGCGATGTCGGAACCTTCCTCGACATAAACCTTGTGGATCGGCTTTCCGGCGGGCCCGGTCTGGTGGTTGATCAGAAGTTCCCCGATCATGCCATCGGCCGCCTGGCGCACCTCATCATGGGTCTTGCAGACCTTGATGCCGCCTGCCTTGCCCCGCGCACCTGCGTGGACCTGCGCCTTGACGACCCAGAGATCGCCCCCGAGTTTTTCGGCGCCGGCGACCGCCTCGTCGCCATTGCCGGCCACTTCGCCACGCGGCACAGAAACACCGTGGGACGCGAGGACCTGTTTGGCCTGATATTCGTGCAGATTCATGGATTTGCCCTGAGGGCGACGCTCCGAAACATGGGAATAAGAACCAGTGCTGTCACCATACCATCGGTTCGGACGATAACAACCGGACGAACGCCACGTATCCCCGCGTTTTCAGGCCAGAATGCTCACTGGGTCAGATAGACACCGCAGCCGAAGATGTAACCGTCATGGAGGACAACCCAGCTTGCCTTGGGCGCGACTTCACCAGTCAGGGGATCTTCGCGCAGGTATTCGACCCAGACGCCGTCCGGCGTGGCGTGATCGACGATCATAGTGCCGTAGGCGGTGTCGGCAGCATCGCGCAGGGTGCGCGCATCCATACCGACCCGACCGGGGTCGGCGACCTGGGCAACGACAGTGCCGTCCTGGGCAACCACGAAGATATAGAGATCACGGTCTTCGAACCGGGACTCGCCCGAGTTCATTTCGGCAAAGGCCGCTTCCGCGCCGACGTCATCGAAGAATGCAATAGCATCAGCCACCAGCTTCTGGGCTTCGCCCGTCGTGCCGCGGCTGTCATCAGCCCAGACTGTGGACGCGCCCATCACTACCAGAGTGAACAAGGCAATCAGGAGTTGTTTCATCAGGTCAGCACCCCTTCTTCCGAGTTGTCGCAACCGCCATCAAACGCCAAGTTCACCGGCATAGATACCGCAGGCGAAAAGAAACCCGTCGTGGCGCACGACCCAGGCTGATTTCGGAACGGGGAAGCCCAGCAGGGGATCGTTGAACACGTAATCGATCCAGACGCCCGATTCGGTTGCCCGCTCCAGCATTTCACGCACGTAGTACTTGCCCTCTGGGTCCCGGGCATTGATCGCACTTTGACCAACAGCATCGGGAAACAACGCGTGGGCGGCCATGAAGCCGGCCTGATCGATGATAAAGAGATAGAGGTCTCTGTCCTGGAAATCCGAGGATGCGGACTTGGAGAACTCGCGGAACGCCTGCATCCCTTCAGCGTCATAGAGCGCGACCGCGCGTTCGACCATGGCCTGTGCTTCACGCGGCGAGCCGCGATGCTCATCGGCAAGAGCGCCGAACGGCACCGCGATAAGACAAAGCGCGATCAGGACCTGGCGCAACATACCGGGTCTATGGCTTGTAGATGCCCACGCCAAAGACATACCCATCATGCAGGACCACCCAGCTTGACTTGGGTTCGATGGCATCGGTCAGCGGGTCTTTCCATTTGTAGTCGACCCAGGTGCCATCCATGCTGGCTTCGCTCAGCATTTCCTGGCCGAACTTCTTGCCATCGACATCTTCGAGCTGCGTGGCATCACGACCGATGAGCGAAGGATCGACACCATGCGCGACGATGGTGCCGTTCCCGTCTATGACAAAAACATAGAGATCGCCCTTGAGGAACATCGGAGCGGGATCATCGCTGAACTTCGTGAAGGCCTTCCGGGCGCCGACCTCATCGAAATAGGCCACAGCCTGGCCCACCATGATCTGGGCTTCCTCCGCCGTCCCGTGAGACTCCTCGGCCCGTACGCCCGGCAGCGAGACCACCATCACAAGCAGCGCTGCTGCAAACATGCGCATTCCATTACCTATCGTCATCGCGATCCCTCCCAAGGATTTCGTCTTGCCCCGCAAGGACGATACCGCATCTCTGCAGGATGTCACGCGCGCGTAGGACAGGTCAGCTTGCGGCGTTGGCCAGCACGTTCTCAAGGGCTTCGATCAGACCCTTCACGGCATTGACGGAGTGGTCGAACCCGGCCTGCTCTTCTTCGTTCAGGCTGATCTCGACAATCCGCTCGACACCGCCGGCCCCGATCACGACGGGCACACCGACATAAAGCCCGTCGACGCCGTACTGACCATCGAGCATGGCAGCACACGGCATGACGCGCTTCTTGTCCTTGAGATAGGCCTCTGCCATGGAAATGGCCGCAGATGCGGGGGCATAGAAGGCCGATCCGGTCTTGAGCAGACCGACGATCTCTGCGCCACCGTCGCGGGTGCGCTGCACGATGGAATCCAGCTTCTCCTGCGTCATCCAACCCATCGCAACCAGATCAGGGAGCGGAATGCCACCCACAGAGGAGTAACGGATCAACGGAACCATGGTATCGCCGTGTCCACCCATGACCATGGCCGTGACATCCTCGATGGAGACATTCATCTCCTGAGCCAGGAACGTGCAAAAACGCGCGGAGTCCAGCACACCGGCCATACCGACCACACGGTTGGCGGGCAGGCCGGAAGCGCGCTGCAGGTGATAGACCATGACATCGAGCGGGTTAGTAATGCAGATGACAAAGGCATCGGGCGCATGTTCGGCAATGCCGGCGCCAACCTGGCTGATGACCTTGGCATTGATGCCGATCAGGTCATCACGGCTCATGCCGGGTTTACGGGCAACACCGGCCGTCACGATGATGACATCGGCACCGGCAATCGCGCTGTAGTCGTTGGCTCCCGACAGATCGGAATCAAATCCTTCGACCGAACTGGACTGGACGAGGTCCAGCGCCTTGCCCTGGGGGATGCCTTCGGCGATGTCGAACAGAACGACATCACCCAGTTCCTTCAGCCCGGCCAGATGCGCCAGGGTTCCGCCGATCTGTCCGGCTCCGATAAGGGCAATCTTGTTGCGCGCCATGATGATGCTCCTTGCGTTGGGCTGATCTGGATTACTTCTGTACCGGCATCACGAATTCCGCACCTTCGCGGATTCCCGACGGCCAGCGCTGGGTCACGGTCTTCAGGCGCGTGTAGAAACGCACGCCTTCGGGACCATGCATGTGGTGATCGCCAAAGAGCGAACGCTTCCAGCCGCCGAAGCTGTGATAGGCGACAGGAACCGGGATCGGCACATTGACGCCAACCATGCCGATCTTGGCACGGGTGGTGAAATCGCGTGCGGCATCACCGTCACGGGTGAAGATTGCCGTGCCGTTGCCGAACTCGTGGTCGTTCACCAGCGTGAGTGCATCTTCATAAGTCTTGGCGCGGACAATCGAGAGCACGGGACCGAATATCTCTTCCTTGTAGATCTTCATGTCCGGCGTGACGTTGTCGAAGATCGAACCACCCATGAAGTTGCCGTTCTCGTAGCCCTGAAGCTTGAAGTCACGGCCATCGACGACCAACTTGGCGCCTTCTTCCACACCGGCATCGATGTAACCCTTCACTTTGTCGTAATGGGCGCGCGTCACCAGCGGACCCATATCGGCATCGGGATCGTTGTAGGGGCCTATCTTGAGGCTCTCGACCTTGGGCGAGAGGCGCTCGACCAGGGCATCACCGACCGCATCACCCACGGCAACGGCGACCGAGATGGCCATGCAGCGCTCGCCGGCCGAACCAAAGGCAGCGCCCATCAGAGCATCCGTGGCCTGGCTGAGATCGGCGTCGGGCATGACGATCATGTGGTTCTTCGCCCCGCCCAGAGCCTGAACACGCTTACCGTTGGCCGTGCCGGTTTGATAGACGTATTCGGCAATCGGCGTGGAGCCGACGAAGCTGATCGCCTGAACAGTGGGATCGGTCAGCAGGGTATCAACCGCTTCCTTGTCGCCGTTGACGACGTTGAGCACGCCTGGATGGGCGCCGGCTTCCAGGAAAAGTTCGGCCATGCGCAGGGCGCAGGAAGGAACCTTTTCCGAAGGTTTCAGGATGAAGGTGTTGCCGCAGGCCACGGCCATGGGGAACATCCAGAGCGGCACCATAGCCGGGAAGTTGAACGGCGTGATGCCGGCCACGACACCCAGGGGATGGCGCGAGGCATAGCTGTCGACGCCGGTGCCGACATTCTCGGAAAATTCGCCCTTGAGAACCTGAGCGATGCCGCAGGCATACTCGACGATCTCGAGACCGCGCTGGACCGAACCCTTGGCATCCTCCAGCGTCTTGCCGTGTTCCATGGAGGCTAGTGTTGCCAGTTCCTCCATGTGATCTTCGATCAGCGCCTTGAAGCGGAACATGACGCGCGCACGGTTCTGGGGCGTAACGGCGGCCCAGCCGGGCTGAGCGGCAGCAGCGTTCTGGATCGCGCCGCGCATCTCGTCTGCGCTGGCCAGGGGAACCTGGCGGGCAACCTCGCCGGTTGCGGGGTTGGTCACGTCGCCGGAACGGCCTCCGGCGCCTGCGACCTTCTCGCCGCCAATGAAATGATGAAGCATGTCAGCCATCGTAAAATCCTCCCAGCAGCACATGGGGCCGCCGGTCATCTGTCAGGTGTGGAATGGGCCGCTAAACAACCAGCCTGCATGGTGAATCGCAAGGGGATTCTGGCAAAAAACCGGACTCCGGAGAGACTCGGGACATTCACACGTATCTGAATCCCCTGAACGACTGCGTGTCTCCGGGCAGACAGACAAAACTACACATTGGCGTAGCGTGCCCTGCGCCCCATATTGGGCCGATGACTGTGATGTCCGAACCCCTGCGCAATCCCAGCCTTGACGGCGCGCTGATCGATGTCGTCGCCGACTGGCTGATGGAACAGGCGCTGGCCAATACCGGCATGGTCGAGCTGGTCGATGGCTGCTGCCGTCGCCTGCGCGCCGCCGGTGTGCCGATCACGCGCGCGCTGGTGAGTTACCGCACGCTGCATCCGCTGTTCGAGGCGATCTGGTTGGTCTGGGAACAGGGAAAGGGCGTGGACACCTTCGAGATGCCCCATGGCGCCACGGGCAACGCGATGTTCCGAGACAGCCCATTTTTTCACATGGTCGAAAACGACATTCCTTTCGTCCGCCGCAAGCTTGTGGGGGACGATGCTCTGGTCGATTTTCCAGTGCTGACCGAGTTGCATGACGCTGGAGTCACCGACTATCTGGCTGCCCATGTTCCCTTCGGGAAGGTCTCGCCTGATCAGGAGATCGGCGACGGTATGTTCCTTTCCTGGGCAACCGACCGGGAGAGCGGTTTCAGCGAGGCAGACATCCGCGCCTTGCGGCGTGTGAAAACCCGGCTGGCGGTTGCCTGCAAGGTACGCATCAAGGGCGAGATCTCGCGCAACCTGCTGAGTGCCTATGTCGGCAGCAATGCCGGGGCCAAGGTTCTGGGCGGCAACATTCAGCGCGGCGACACCGAAACCCTGCACGCCGTCATCTTATATTCCGACATGCGCAATTCGACGCGCCTGGCCGAAAAGCTGGAGCCTGAAGCCTATCTGAATGTGCTGAACGAGATGTTTGAGGCAACGGCCGGACCGGTCATCGCCAACGGTGGTGAAGTACTGCTGCTGATTGGTGATGCCGTGCTTGCCATCTTCCCGTGTCTGACCATGGGCGCACAGGCCGCAGCCGAGGCGGCACGCAAGGCAACCATGGAAGCCATGCAGGCGCTGGAAGCCCTGAACATCCCACGCAGGGAGCGAGGGGACGACGCCATCAGCTGCGGTATTGCGCTCCATGTCGGGGATCTGACCTATGGCAATATCGGCGTTCCCCAACGGCTGCAGTTCACGGCCATCGGACCGGCGGCAAATCAGGTTGCACGCATCGAGGCCCTGACAAAGGTTCTGCAGAGACCCGTGCTGGCCAGCGCCGCCTTTGCCGGACTTCTAGAAGAGCCATGGCTCTCGCTGGGCAGCCAGGCCCTGAAGGGCGTAACCGCGCCCATCGAGGTCTTTGCTCCCCCCAACTGCAATCAAAGGCTGGCTTGATGACAGACGAACTCGAACAATCCGTCGCGGCCCATTACCAGCGGTCGGGTCTGGCCGAAGACATTCTCGCCGGACTGGAACAACAGGGCATCGACCTTGACCGGATTCAGCCAGAAGACCTGGCCGCCGTGGACGAATTTCACACCGGCGGGCGTGCCGCGACCCTGATCGCGCTGGACCTGTTCGAAGCAGACAAGGACAGTCATGTTCTCGACATCGGGTGCGGCATTGGCGGTGCCGCGCGCTGTCTGGCCACAGAACGCGGCTGCCGCGTGACCGGGATCGACCTGACACCGGCCTATATCGAGGTCGCGGACCTTCTGACCCAACGCATGGGATTGGCCGATCAATGTAGGTTCGAGACCGGCAGCGCTCTGTCTCTGCCCTTCGAGGACGACAGCTTCGACGCCGCCTATAGCTTCCATGTCGCCATGAACATCGCCGATCGCGATCTGTTGCTGCGCGAGGCTGCCCGCGTTCTGCGTCCCGATGCGCCGCTATGCCTGTTCGATGTCATGAAGGGGCCGACGTCCGGGATGCGTTATCCCGTGCCCTGGGCCGAGACCGCCGATACCAGCACCCTGAAGACCCGCGATGAGAGCATCACGCTGCTGGATGACGCCGGTTTCATCGTTTCCGAAGAAGAGAACCTGCGCGACTTCGCCCTGGAATTCTTCGAGAAGATGTTTGCAAAGGCGGACCAATCAGACGCCCCCCCTCCTCTGGGCCTGCACTTGCTGACCGGTGCCAACGCACGTGAGAAGTTCAGTAACTACCGCCAGGCCCTGGTCGACCACCAGGTCGAACTGGTCATTCTGGTCGCCCATCCCAGATTCTAGAGATTCTGCTGGCCATCCTGGCCGACCTCCTGGGCGAGCCAGTTGAGCATGCAGTCCACCGGGCGTCTTGCCGTGGGTGAAGGGATCACCCAATAGGTTCCGAAGCGCATCACCGATGTACCAGGCATCGCAACGAGTGAGCCCGATTCACATTCGCGACGGACAAACCGTTCCGGCGCGAGCACCACACCCATGCCAGCCTGGGCCGCAGCAATCGCGGCATCATCAATGTCGAAGCGGTGACGCAGGTTGAGCCGGTCAAAGTCGACGTCATGGGCTGAAGCCCACAAGTGCCAGTCCCAGTCATCGGGTGTCGCCGCGATGAGTGGTACGGTCACGAGATCTGATACGCCGTTGACGCGCTCGGCAACCTCACGCGTACTATAGAGTCCGCACCAGTCGGCAAACAGCGGGCGAGCCAGCCGGTGGGGTGAAGTGCCACGGGTGTAAACGATGGCAAGGTCGACATCGTCCTGCGCATGGGTCGTCACTTCATTCAACGTCTCCAGACGCACACGGATGGCCGGGTTCTGCTCGCGAAAGCCATCCAACCGAGGGATCAGCCAGCGCATGGCCAGGGTTGCCGAGACCTGCATGACCAGACTGTTTGCATCACGGGTCAGCCGCTGTGCGGCCTGGGCAATGGTCTCGAGCGCCGGGCCGATGCTGGCTGCAAACGCCCGGCCCTCGTCGGTGAGCGTCACGGCGTTGTTGCTGCGAGAAACAAGCAGGACACCCAGAGCCTGCTCCAATTGCTTGAGCTGATGGCTGACCGCACCCGGCGTGACGAACAGAGCCTCTGCGGCAAGCTTGATGCTTTCGCTTTGCGCAACCGCGTCAAAGGCACGCACGGCATTGAGAGAAACGCCAGAGGGCAGTCGTTGCATCAGAATTTCTCATTCATGCTGACGAGCGGAGGTCCAGTTTGCTTGCATTTGGTGCGCTTGTCGACGCGCAGATGTGATGCAGAAAGATCGTTTGATAGGTTGGTGCTTGCTATATTTCGATAATTCTAGTTATATCGAATTAACGAACCAACGGAGTCGCGTCATGCTTGCCCTGGAAGAAGCCGCCCAAGGATTTGCCGCAGCAGGTTCGGAACCGCGCCTGATGGTGCTTCTGACTCTGGTGAAAGCCGGCGGGGGCGGATTGAGCGTGGGAGAGATTCAGGACCGGGTCGGGATTCCCGCTTCAACCCTGGCCCACCATCTGAAGTTTCTGGCGGCGGCAGGTCTGGTCGAACAGGAAAAGCTGGGCCGTACCATCCTGAACCGCGCGGCCTATGACCGCCTTCAGGCGCTGGCCGAGTTTCTGACCCATGAGTGCTGCTCGCAGCCGGGCCAGGCCGACACCCTGCGCAACATGCCTCTTTCGGCGTAAGGAACACCCCATGACCGATCTCAGTCTTGCCCCGACCGGTGCGGCCCTGAAGCGCACAGCGGGATACCTGACCAGCGTCTGGCTCCTGATCGCACTCATCCCCATCGGCATTTTCCTTCTCGATCCGGAAGAATTCGCACCGATTCTGGAGATTGCCATCCGGGCACTGATCGGCACCCTGCCCTATATCGCCGTGGCAGTGGCGCTGATTGCCTATCTGAAAGCCAGCGGTGCCGAAGACGTGGTGGCGCGCGCCTTCACGGGCAGGCCGTCACGCATGATCGTGATGGCCGCCCTGTTTGGCGGCCTGGCGCCGTTCTGTTCGTGTGAGGTCATCCCGTTCATTGCCGGCATGCTGGCGATGGGTGTGCCCCTGCCCGCCGTTATGGCGTTCTGGCTGGCCTCGCCCCTGATCGATCCGCCGACCCTTTTCATCACCGCTGGCGCTCTGGGCTGGGAGTTTGCCGTGGGCAAGGCCATCGCTGCTGTTTCCATTGGCCTGATGGGCGGCTTTGCCCTGCAGGCGTTCATGCGCACCGGCGCCTTTACCGATCCCCTACGCCCACGCACCGGCGGCGGATGTTGCAGCAGCACATCCCCTTTCGAGGGCAAGCCGGTCTGGTGCTTCTGGCAGGAAACCGAACGGCGCGAGACGTTCCGCCGCGAAGGCACGGCCAATGCCATCTTTCTGATCAAATGGCTGGCCTTTGCCTATCTGCTGGAAGGCATGCTGATCACCTATGTCCCGGCAGAGGCCATCGGTCCGGTGGTCGGCGGAGACGGCCTGCTCTCGATCGTGATCGCGGCCTTTGTCGGCGCGCCAGCCTATCTCAACAGCTATGCCGCCCCGCCACTGGTTGCTGGCCTGATGGATCAGGGTATGAGCGCAGGCGCGGGCATGGCCTTCATGGTCGGCGGCGCGGTCAGTTCCATCCCCGCCATGGCGGCCGTCTGGTCCCTGGTGAAGGCCCCGGTCTTTGCCGCATACATGATGCTTGGCATCGGCGGCGCGATTATCGTCGGCATGGTGTTTGGCGCCATGGTGGGCGGCTGACAAAGGCCTTCATCACCAGCCTCTAGACAAAGCTGCTGTACCTGAATCAGAATCAGCCAACGATCAGGGTAGCCCGATGCAATCTGTTCGAAACGTGGCCGTCATGCTGGCCGCCGGAATCCTGTCACTCGCGTTCGATGCACAAGCCGGCGAAACACATGGCCCGAGCTATGCGTGCTCCAAGGCACAGACCGATACCGAAAAGGCGATCTGCGCAGACCCGCTGTTGTCGGCCCTCGATCTGGCCATGGCGCGCGCCTATCAGGCGCTGCTTGCCGCCAAACCGGAACAGGAAACGGCGATACGAAGCGCTCAGCGTGACGCCATCTCGGAACGGGACGCCTGTAGCGCTGACAGCACTTGCATTGCCCAGACTGTTGAAAAACGCATCACGGCGATGCTTGCGATGACCGGCACGTCGGGCGACGTCCCCAAGTCCGGAAATTACGACGCGATTCCTGCGAACGCTGGAGCCTCACTTGACGTGAGCCAAGCCAACGAGAGCACCATAACGATTGATGCCAGCGCCGTGGACAACTCCAGCCAACATCTTTGCTCCATGAGCGGACCGGTTCTTGGTCATCCCGCGAGCGGTGGTTTCGTCTTTGTCGACAGCAAGAATCAACCGATTCCAGGAGCTCCAGTGATCACTGCATTGGGCGATCTTCTGGTGTTGCGCGGCGGAACGGATTTCTGCGGTGCCAACGTCAGTTGGCCCATGATCTGGAGCCCCTGACATGACTGTGGCTGCCATGATGAACGGCTGAGCCACAAACGTCACGAAACGTCACCCCTGGCGTTCGACCAGCATCTTCTTGGTTTCGGCAATGGCCTTGGCCGGGTTCAAATGTTTGGGGCAGGCCTTGGCGCAGTTCATGATGGTGTGACAGCGATAGAGCTTGAACGGGTCTTCCAGCTCGTCGAGCCGTTCGTTGGTCGCTTCGTCACGGCTGTCGGCAATCCAGCGATAGGCCTGCAACAGAACGGCGGGGCCGAGATACCGGTCCTCGTTCCACCAGTAGCTGGGGCAACTGGTCTGGCAACAGAAACACAGAATGCACTCATAGAGGCCATCGAGCTTTTCGCGATCTTCGGGGCTCTGCAGGCGCTCCTTGTCCGGTGATGCAGGCGTGTCGTTGCGCATCCAGGGTTTCACCGACGCAAGCTGCTCGTATGCCTTGTTGAGATCGGGCACGAGATCCTTCACGACCGCCATGTGGGGCAGCGGATAGATCTTCACATCCCCCTTCACCTCGTCGATCGGCTTGGTGCAGGCCAGCGTGTTGGTGCCGTCGATGTTCATGGCACAGGAACCGCAGATGCCTTCCCGGCAGGAACGGCGGAAGGTGAGCGAGGGGTCGATCTCGTTCTTGATCTTGATCAGCGCATCCAGAACCATCGGCCCGCACTTGTCGCGATCGATTTCGAAGGTGTCGAGCTGCGGGTTTTCGCCGCTGTCGGGATCGTAGCGGTAAACCTTGAATCGCGCGCGCCGCTTGGCGCCTTCATTGACAGGATGGGCCTTGCCGTTGCGGATACGCGAATTCTTGGGCAGTCGAAATTCAGCCATGAGAGAGGTTTCCCGTTCCTGGAGCAGGATCGTTTCGGGTTGGCTTAACCAGAAACGTGCATGCTGCTCCTCCTTAACAAATCAGAGGCCGATTCACGGTGCATGTCGATCCGACATACACCGATCGGACTCTAGAGCTCATTGCCCAACTGTGCGCAATTGGTCGATTGTTGCACGGCATAGGCACACATCAGCAAGACATTCTGACGCTGCAGGACGAAGACCAGATGGCCCTCGCTGTTGTGATAGTTGCTGACGACGGTGTAGCCGGCCTCCAGAGCCTGGACGAGGTTGTAGTGGCTTTCCTTCCACTGCGTACTGGCATGGGCGGCATCGCCGGACGCCAACAGCGCCAGGCCAGCCACCAGAACAATCAACAGACGTCGCATGACACTTCCTCCGATCAATAAACCCGCGCCTTGGGCGGGACGGTTTCGACATCATCGGTCAGCGTTTCCATATGCACCGGCCGATAGTCGATGCTGGGTTTGCCGTCTTCGCTGAGCCAGCAAACCGTGTGTTTCATCCAGTTTTCGTCATCCCGGTCCGCGAAGTCCTCGCGCGCGTGAGCACCACGGCTTTCCTTGCGGTTTTCCGCGCAGTTGATCGTGACGACGGCCTGGCGCAGCAGGTTGTCGAGCTCCCAGGTCTCCACCAGATCGGTATTCCAGATCATCGAACGGTCCGAGACGCCGACATCGGAGAAACTGTCGAAAACATCGGCCATCTTGGTGCAGCCTTCCGCCAGCGTTTCCTGGGTGCGGAAGACCGCGGCATCGTTCTGCATGGTGCTTTGCATCTTCGCGCGGATGGCGGCCGTCGGTGTATCACCCTTGGCATGGCGCAGACGGTCGAGACGATCGAGCGTTGCTTCACCAGCATCCTTGGGCAGCTCGCGCAGCCGGGCACCAGGCTTGACCACTTCGGCTGCACGGATCGCGGCAGCACGTCCGAACACCACGAGATCGAGCAGGGAGTTGGAGCCCAGGCGGTTCGCGCCATGGACCGAAACGCAGGCGGCCTCGCCTGCTGCCATCAGGCCGGGCACGACAGCATTGGGCTCGCCATCCCTGAGGGTGACGACCTCACCATGATAGTTCGTGGGAACACCACCCATGTTGTAATGCACGGTGGGCAGGACCGGGATCGGCTCCTTGGTCACATCGACACCTGAGAAGATCTGCGCGCTTTCGGAAATGCCGGGCAGACGCTGATGGATTATCGCGGGATCAAGGTGATCGAGTTTCAGGAAGATATGGTCCTTGTCGCCGCCCACACCCCGACCGTCGCGGATTTCCATGGTCATGGCGCGCGAGACGACATCTCGGCTGGCAAGATCCTTGGCTGAGGGCGCGTATCGCTCCATGAATCGCTCGCCTTCGGAGTTGACGAGATAACCGCCCTCACCGCGCACGCCTTCGGTAATCAGCACGCCGGCGCCATAGATACCCGTGGGATGGAACTGCACAAACTCCATGTCCTGGAGCGGCAGGCCCGCACGCAACGCCATACCGCCGCCGTCACCGGTGCAGGTATGGGCCGAGGTGCAGGAGAAGTAGCAGCGCCCGTAACCACCCGTGGCGATGATCGTGGTGTGGGCGTTGAAGCGGTGAATGGTGCCGTCATCCAGACACCATGCCATGACACCCTGGCAGCCGCCTTCGTCATCCATAATCAGATCAAGGGCGAAGTATTCCAGGAAGAACTGCGCCTGGTTCTTGAGCGACTGCTGGTAGAGCGTATGCAGGATGGCGTGTCCGGTACGGTCGGCTGCCGCGCAGGTGCGCTGGGCCGTGCCTTCACCATAATCGGTCGTCATCCCGCCAAAGGCGCGCTGGTAGATTTTGCCCTCTTCGGTGCGCGAGAACGGCACGCCGTAATGCTCCAGCTCGATCACCGCAGCGGGTGCTTCCTTGCACATGTATTCGATAGCGTCCTGGTCGCCCAGCCAGTCCGACCCCTTGATGGTGTCGTACATGTGGAAGCGCCAGTCATCGTGACCCATGTTGCCCAGCGCCGCCGAAATACCGCCCTGTGCGGCCACGGTATGGCTGCGCGTGGGGAAGACCTTGGTGATGCAAGCGGTATGCAATCCCGCCTCGGCAAGGCCCAGGGTGGCGCGCAGACCCGCGCCGCCCGCGCCCACGACGATGACGTCATAGGAATGGTCGATAATCTTGTAGGCAGGCGAAGCTGTCATGTCGTCAAAATCCTTCGCCTTCAGGCCGCGAGCATGATGATGGAAACGATGCCGGCGGCGGCAAGAAAGAACGTGAAAAGCGTGAGCGAAACGACCAGCGCCATCTTGAGGCATTCGTTGTGAACGTAGTCCTCGATGACGACCTGCAGGCCGAGTTTCATGTGATAGAGACCAGCCCCCACAAGCAGGATCAAAACCACGGGTGTGATCGGAATCTGCATGAGCGCGGTGAATTCACGATAGGTCGCGCCGGCCATGTTGGGCAGTAGGCCGATGAGGAACAGAACGAGCGGGACAAGTGCAATGGCCGTCAACCGCTGATGCCACCAGTGGGACGTCCCGGTCTTGGAGGGTCCGAGTTTGCGGTTGCTCATGACTACAGCCTCCCCATGACCGAAAGACCCAGGATCCAGGCGATGGCGGTCAGCAGCACCGTTCCCACCAGAACAGCCCATCCGGTGCGGGTCACGGTCTCCAGCTCAAATCCATGGCCCGCATCCCAGAAGAGATGCCGGATGCCGTTGAGCAGGTGGTAGAACAGACACACCGAAAAGCCGAAGAGGAAGAGGTAGCCCAACCACGATCCGGCGCAGGCCTGGGCCGCTGCGTAGTACTCCGGACCTGCCGCTGCAGCCATCAGCCAGGCAACCAGCAGAACAACACCCAGGGACAGCACAATGCCCGTGGCGCGGTGCGTGATCGACAGAACGGATGTGATCTGCGGCTTGTAGACCTGCAGATGCGGCGATAGCGGCCTGTTTGGCGTTTCTGCCATCAAGAAATCTCCTCAGCATGCGTTGGTACGCAACGACCTCGACGGAGGTTCAATGCTGCACTGCAACGAAGCAAACATACACTAATTCAGTTCCGGGTAAGAAGGAACCATCCCCACCGGCTCACATCGGCATCAGGGCCCAGTAATCCAGATCCAGGACCTTGTCGGGGTGATCCTTGCCGTCCTCGCCCAGGTCGGGCAGGTCCTCACAGGGGTGGTTCTTGGCCGCAATCGTTCGGATCCGCACCGCGCCGACATCACCGCGCCCTGCCAGTTCGGCCTTTTCGAGGATTTCCGACCACGCATAGATCGTGTCGCCAGCGAAGGTCGGCGCCGTGTGGCGCCCGCCGTTCAGCGCGACGATACGGCAGGCATTGGCAAGACCGTTGAACGAGAGCGCCCGAGCAAGGCTGATGATGTGGCCGCCATAAATGATGCGCCGACCGAAACGGGTTTCGGCCGCACGATGCAGGTCAAAATGCACCTTGGCCGTATTCTGATAGAGCCGTGTGGCCATCTGGTGTTCGGCTTCCTCGATCGCCATACCGTCGACATGGTCGATGCGGTCACCGATCTGATAGTCCCCGAAACCGCGAGGGTCGCCCGCGGCCATGCGGTCATAACCGGCGAGATCAAAATCGGCCGGCACCTGGAGCGAGGCAGCATCGACCGCCGCGGGCAGTTCCGGCACCTGCGCTTCAGCAGCCGGGCTCTCGGGATCAGCCTTGTTCACCATGACCCAGCGCACGTAGTCCAGCACGGTTTCGCCGCGCTGGTTGGTGCCGTTCGAGCGCACCCAGACGACACCCGCCTTGCCGTTGGAAAGCTCGCGTTTGCCCAGAACGGTCGAGACCGTCTTCAAGGTATCGCCGGGATAGACCGGCACGCCGAAACGCCCATCGGCATATCCAAGATTGGCAATGGCGTTGAGCGAAACATCCGGGACGGTCTTGCCAAAGACGATGTGGAACACCAGCACATCATCGATCGGACTGCCGGAAAGCCCGCAGGCCTGCGCAAACGTGTCGGCGGAATGGAGTGCGAACCGCGAGCCGGTCAACGCGGTATAGAGTGCCGTGTCACCGGTCGTGATCGTGCGCGGCGTGGCATGGTTGAGAACGCCGCCGACCTCGAAGTCCTCGAAGAAGTTGCCGGGTTGTGCGCTCATGCTTCCCCGCTCTTGAGGCGACCAATCGCCTCGGAAAGCTGCAGAATGCGTTTGGCCTCCTGAATATGGAGGTTTTCGATCAGCTTGCCGTCAACCACAACGACGCCCTTGCCTTCCTTGGCGGCCTCGGCATGCGCCTCGATAATACGCTCCGACCACTCGACCTCTTCCTTGGTCGGCCCGAAGATGCGGTTGGCCGCTTCGATCTGCTTGGGATGGATCAGGGTCTTGCCGTCAAAACCCATGTCGTGGCCTTGATGGCAGGCCATGTCGAACGCCTTCATGTTCTCGAGATCGAGCTGCACGCCATCCAGAATCGAGACATCAAAGGCGCGCGCCGCAAGCATGCAGATGCCCAGACTGGTCAGCATCGGCAGACGGTCGCGCGTGTGCTGCGCGGCGAGATCCTTGGTAAGATCCGACGTGCCCATGACGAGCGCGCCCAGGCGCGGACTGGACGACGCGATCCGTTCGGCATGCAGCATGGCAAGCGGCGTTTCCATCATGCACCAGATCGACATGGTTTCAGGCGCTCCGGCAACATCCATGATGGACAACACCTCTCGAATAAACCCCGCGCCCTCGACCTTGGGCAGCAGAATCGCGTGTGCACCCGACCTGGCGGCCAGCATGATGTCATCACGACCCCAGGGGGTTACCAGTCCGTTGACCCGGATGATGATTTCACGCCCGCCATATCCACCGGCAGTAACCGCCTCACAGACCTGCTTGCGCGCCGTATCCTTGGCATCGGGCGCAACGGCGTCTTCCAGATCGAAGATCAGGCCATCGGCATCAAGGGTTCGCGCTTTCTCCAGGGCCCGGGCATTGGAGCCGGGCATGTAAAGCACGCTGCGGCGCGGACGGATGGTACGCGGCATGAAGAGTTCTCCTGTCGATCTCGATGTCGCGCGTACTATACTTTTTCGGCGCCGCAACGCCAGCCCACTCCCCCACCCGGCCACCCACGGCAGTATTCTGAATGGGCGGCCGGGTGGGGGAGCGGGCTGGTACAGCCAAGCGCCAATCGACAACAACTGCCCAAAGGCAGACAAGGCATGGATATCCTCACAATTCAGTCGCACGTCGCGCGCGGCCATGTCGGCCTCAATGCCGCCGTGCTGCCCCTGCAGCTGTTGGGTTTCGAGGTCGATGCCGTGCCGACGGTGGTGTTTTCCAACCATCTGGGCTGGCCGGAATTCAAGGGCAAAGCGCTCGAGCTTGACTGGATTCGTGATGTCGTTGACGGCGTTGACCATCGCGGACTGGGCCGCTGCCAGTGCCTGCTGACCGGGTTCATCGGCGGACCGGAACTGGGCGACGTCGTGCTTCACGCTCTTGATCTGGTGCGCGCGGCCAATCCTGACGCGCTTTATGCCTGCGATCCCGTCATGGGCAACGAGGAGGGATTCTTCGTCAAACCCGGTGTGCCCGAATACCTGCGCGACCATATCGTGCCGCGCGCCGACATCATGTTCCCCAACCACATGGAACTTGAGTTTCTGGTAGGCCGGAAGGTCCGCGGTTTGAGCGAAGCACTGGAAGCCGCCCGCGAGGTACAGGCCATGGGCCCCGGCACCGTTGTGGTGACATCGCTGGAAGCACGCGACGACTATCCAGACAGCATCCCCGTTCTTGCGATCGACCAGACCGGCGCGTGGCAGGCCAGTGTTTCCAGGCTGAATGTCCCCGTCGATGGCGCAGGCGATCTGATCGCGGCCATTTTCACCGCCATGGTCCTGAAGGGATCATCCACCCCTGAAGCACTGTCCCATGCCCTGGCAGCCACCCATGGGGTGATGCGGCGGACCGCATCCCTTGGCATGGAAGAAATGGCGTTGGTCGCTGGCCAGCAAGAGATTGCGACGCCCTCGGTCAGCGTCGAAGTGACGCTCTTGTCTTAACGTCAGTATGTACTACATTGGTAGTACATACTTGGATCATGATCATGGAAGCTACCAAGGAAGTCGCCTTGCGCGACGCAAACCAGCAATTTGCCAGTCTGATTCGCGAGGTTGAATCCGGACAGGAAGTGATCATCACGCGGCGTGGTGAAGCAGTCGCCAAGCTCGTTCCCATTCCCGGCAGAAAGCGCATTCTGACACCCGAGCAGGAAGCGGCCTGGCAGCGCATGCAAGAGCGCATGCGTGATCACCCTGTCGACCTGGGTGGCTACAAGTTCCGGCGCGAAGACGCCTATGAAGACATCTGACCGGTACGAAATCCGTGTTTTCACTTGATGCGAATGTGCTGGTCTACGCATTCGACGCAACAGCTGGCCATCGCCACGCACGCACTCTGGAAATCCTGGCCGCCTCGCGCATGGTCGACTGTCACCTGACAATCCAGGCCGTCGGTGAGTTCTTTGTCGCCTCGCGACGCATTGATCCGCAGGCGACCGAAACACTCGCGGTACACGCAACCAACCTGCTTGAAATGTTTCCGGCCGTCATGCCCAGCGCCCAGGCAGCATCCTGGGCTTTGTCCCAAGCAGCGGCTGGCCGCCTGCAATATTGGGACGCCCTGCTGCTCGCGACGTTGCGTGAAGCCGGCTGCACCGTGCTGCTTTCCGAGGACATGCAGCACGGTGCCGACTATGACGGTGTCAGAGTGCTCAATCCCTTCCAGGGCGAAATGCTTGCACCTGAGATTCAGACGCTCCTGATCACCGATTGATCGCGCTCAGCTTGCCTTGTCCAGCGCACCTTTCAGGAAGCGGCGATCCATTTCCTCGGCAATCTGGACGGCGTTGAGGGCAGCACCCTTGCGCAGGTTGTCGGAGACAATCCACATGGAAAGACCGTGCTCGACCGTCGGATCCTTGCGGATACGGCTGACGTAAACGGCGTCATCGCCCGCGCATTCCTTCTGGGTGATGTACCCGCCTGGCTCACGTTCATCGAGCACGACAACACCATCGGATTCACGCAGCTGGTCACGGGCGTCGTTTTCGTCGAGCGCGCTTTCGAACTCCACGGTCACCGCTTCGGCGTGACCGATAAAGACCGGCACACGCACACAGGTCGCCTGCACCTTGATCGCGGGGTCGAGAATCTTCTGCGTCTCGACCATCATCTTCCATTCTTCCTTGGTCGAGCCGTCATCCATAAAGACATCGATCTGGGGAATGCAGTTGAAGGCGATTTCCTTCTGGAAGACGTCGGGCGCCATCTTCTCGTTGACGTAGGTTTTCTTGGTCTGATTGAAGAGCTCGTCCATGCCCGCCTTCCCCGCGCCGCCCGTCGCCTGATAGGTCGAGACGACGATGCGCTTGATCGGCGCCAGATCATGCAGCGGCTTCAAGGCAACCAGCATCTGGATCGTCGAGCAGTTCGGGTTCGAGATGATGTAGCGGTTCTCGAACATCTCAAGGTCCTGGGGATTGACCTCGGGCACGATGAGCGGAATGTCCTCGTCGTAGCGGAAACGCGAGGTGTTATCGATCACGATGCAGTCTGCCGCGGCAGCGCGTGGTGCATGGATGTCCGAGACCTTGGCGCCGGGCGAAAAGAGCGCGATGTCGGTTCCCTTGAAGTTGAAGGTCTCCAGATCCTGGACCTTCAGGACCTTGTCGTCGCCAAAAGAGACCTCACGGCCGATCGAGCGCGACGAAGCAAGTGCGACGATCTCATCAACCGGGAACTTCCGTTCGGCAAGTGTGGCCAGCATCTCGTAGCCTACGGCACCCGTGGCGCCGACAACTGCAACCTTGTAACCCATCTTCTTCTCCATCTCGGCTGCCCCGATGGGCACAGCCAGTTCATGCAACGGCACAACAAAAAAGGAGCCTCGCGGCCCCTTCCAATCTCGTCAAACAGGTGCTGACCGGGGCCTGGTCAGCCTGCGGTTCGCATCGTGGTGGTGGTTTTCATGGCACGCACGCGTCCAGAAGCAGCGGCCATGGCCCCTTCTCCGATCCGTCCCTTGCGTGCGTCACGATTCATCATGGATCGCCATATAGGCTCAAGCGTTGAGCTTGTCCAGTTCGCCGATGATGGCATCGGAGAGGACGCTGGTCGAAACCTTGGCCTTACCCGGCTGCATGATATCGGCAGTACGCATGCCGCCGGCCAGGATGTTGCTGACGGCCTGATCGACCAGATCGGCTTCCTCCTGCAGATCAAGGCTGTAGCGCAGCATCATCGAGAAGCTCGAAAGCGTGGCCAGCGGGTTGGCCATGTCCTTGCCCGCAATATCGGGGGCGGAACCATGGACCGGCTCATAGAGTGCGGGAATACGCCCGTTCGTTTCCGCACCCAGCGAGGCCGAGGGCAGCATGCCCAGCGAACCCGTCAGCATGGCAGCGCAATCGGACAGGATGTCGCCGAACATGTTGGTCGTGACCATGACGTCGAACTGCTTGGGATCGCGCACCAGCTGCATAGCGGCATTGTCGACATACATGTGGGAAAGCTCGACGTCGGGATACTCCTCGGCACCAAGTTTGATCATCTCTTCGCGCCACAACACGGTCGATTCCATGACATTGGCCTTGTCGACACTGCACAGACGCCCGCCACGCTTCTGCGCCAGCTCAAACGCCACGCGGCCGACGCGGCGGATCTCGGTGGTCGTATAGACCAGCGTGTTGAAACCACGGCGCTCGCCGTTGCCCAGATCCTCAATGCCGCGGGGCTCACCGAAATAGATGCCGCCGGTGAGCTCGCGCACGATCATGATGTCGAGGCCCGAGACAATCTCGGTCTTGAGCGTGGAGGCTTCCGCCAGCGCCGGGAACACGACAGCCGGACGCAGGTTGGCAAAAAGGCCCATCTCCTTGCGGATCTTGAGCAGGCCACGCTCTGGTTTGAGCGAGAATTCAAGGTCATCCCATTTGGGCCCGCCGACGGCACCCAGCAGCACGGCATCGGCCGCCTTGGCCTGTTCCAGCGTGCCGTCCGACAGGGGCGTGCCGTGGGCATCATAAGACGCACCACCGATCAGGCCTTCCTCGACATCAAAGGAAATCTGACGCCGCTTGCCAAACCATTCGATGACGCGCGCAACCACGGCCATGACCTCGGGGCCAATCCCGTCGCCGGGCAGCATCAGGAGTTTCTTGTTGGCAGTCATCGTGGCCTCACGTCGTGGGTTGGGGTGCTCTTGCGAGCACCCTTCAATGATGGGAAACGGAATCTTCAGGAGCAGTTAAAGCCAGGGACGCTCTTCGGTGACGCGCGATTCGTAACCGGAGATCGCATCGTCCTTCTGCAGGCTCAGGCCAATGGGGTCGAGACCGTTGAGCAGGCGGTGCTTGCGTTCCGGTTCGATCTCAAAGGTCAGCGTCGATCCGTCCGGGCGGGTAATGGTCTGGGCTTCGAGATCAACGGTGAACCGTGCGTTGTGCCCGCCATCGGCATCCTTCAGCAGAGCATGAACCTCGGCATGGGGCAGCGTGATCGCCAGGATGCCGTTGTTGACGCAGTTGTTGAAAAAGATGTCGGCAAAGCTGGGCGCGATGACACAGCGGATGCCGAAGTCGAGCAGCGCCCAGGGGGCGTGTTCGCGCGAGGAGCCGCAGCCGAAGTTCTCATCGGCAATCAGAATCGAGGCACCGCGATAGGGCTCGCGATTGAGGACGAAGTCCGACTTCTCGCTGCCGTCGTCGTTGAAGCGCATCTCGTCAAAGAGATGGCTGCCCAGACCCGTGCGCTTGATGGTCTTGAGGAACTGTTTGGGAATGATCATGTCGGTATCGACATTGATCATGGGCAGAGGCGCAGCAACGCCGGTAAGAGAGACGAACTTGTCCATCAAAGTAATCCATTCAGGTTGACCAGATCAGGCGTGAAACCTGAGCTGGCTTGTACTGAGCGCCGGCCTATTTCTTGACCACGAGCGCTCCAGCCATCTTGTCGTGCAAGCCCTGCTTGTTCGACGAGAAGGCAATCACGAGAAGCGCAATCAAGGCTGCAACGCCCACAATCAACGACAGGATCATGCCTGTTCCAACAAGGGCATCGGCAGCTCCGGCCAGGCCACCAAGGTAGAACGGCCAGGCGCGCACGGCCGCCTGGCCCAGGCTCAAACGCCCGCCGTCCATCGTCGTGACCTTCAATCCCAAGGCCATCTTACCGAGGCTGGCCTGCTTGGCACTGCTTTCCATGAGGACAAAATAGGCACCAACAATGGCCGCTCCGATCAGGGAGCCGACAAGATTCGGCCCACTGGACATCCCCGTGGTTTCATCGATGGTTGCGGGAAACAGGATTGAAACGGCAATGATTGGCACGACCAATACAATCGCATCCACAATCCAGGCACCAAATCGAATCCAGAATCCGGCGTAGTTGGTCGAGTCAGACATGGTACTCCCCCTCAGAACTTGTGCGCGATGACATTCTAGCCCGAAATCTCGCGCACGTCTGCAAGTCGTCCCTTGATGGCAGCAGCCGCAGCCATGCCGGGGCTGACTAGATGGGTGCGTCCACCGCGGCCCTGACGGCCCTCGAAATTGCGGTTTGAGGTCGAGGCACAGCGCTCGCCGGGCTCGAGCTTGTCGGCGTTCATGGCAAGGCACATGGAACAGCCGGGCTCACGCCAGTCGAAGCCGGCTTCGATCAGAATGCGGTCGATGCCCTCCTCCTCGGCCTTCTTCTTCACAAGACCGGAGCCTGGAACAACCATGGCGTGGATGCCGTCTGCGACCTTGCGGCCCTGGGCAATGGCAGCAACGGCGCGCAGGTCTTCGATACGGCCATTGGTGCAAGAGCCGATAAACACGCGGTCAATCGCGACATCCTGCAGCTTCGTGCCGGGCTTGAGGTCCATATAGGCCAGCGAACGTTCCATCGCGGCGCGGTGGTCCTTGTCGCGGGCATTGGCCGGGTCGGGAACACTGCCGGTAATCGGCAGAACGTCTTCCGGGCTGGTGCCCCAGGTCACCTGGGGTTCGATGTCGGACGCAAGAAGCTCGACCTCTTTCTCGTAATGGGCGCCGGGATCGGATGGCAGGCTGCGCCACCAGTCGACCGCGCGGTCCCAGTGTTCGCCGCTGGGCGCCATGGGACGGTCGTTGAGATAGGCAAAGGTTGTCTCGTCGGGTGCGATCAGCCCGGCACGCGCGCCAGCTTCGATCGTCATGTTGCAGACGGTCATGCGGCCTTCCATGGAAAGCTTGCGCATGGCCGAACCGGCAAATTCGATCACGTGGCCGGTACCGCCAGCCGTGCCGATGACGCCGATGATCGCCAGTACCATGTCCTTGGAGGTCACGCCGACCGGAAGGTCGCCTTCGACCGTCACGCGCATGTTCTTGGCATGGCGCTGGACCAGCGTCTGAGTCGCAAGAACGTGCTCGACCTCCGACGTACCGATACCGAAGGCCAGGGCGCCAAAGGCGCCATGGGTGGCGGTGTGGCTGTCGCCGCAGACGATGGTCATGCCGGGCTGGGTAAAGCCCTGTTCGGGACCAACGATATGCACGATGCCCTGTCGGGGATCGTCCATCTCGAAGAGGTTGATGCCGAACTCCTTGCAGTTTGCAGTCAGAGTTTCGACCTGGATGCGGCTTTCCTCATCGGCGATTCCCGCACTGCGGTCCGTCGTGGGAACATTGTGGTCGGCCACGGCAAGCGTCAGTTCGGGACGGCGCACGGTCCGGCCGGCCGCACGCAGACCTTCAAAGGCCTGCGGGCTGGTGACCTCGTGCACGAGGTGGCGATCGATATAGAGAAGCGCCGTGCCGTCACCGTTGTCGGCGACGACGTGGGAATCCCAGATCTTGTCGAAAAGTGTCCGTGGTGCGGTCATGGCGTTCCATCCCGTGCGGGTCGCTGGCCGCGCACGGGAGAAAGGCGCAAGGCACCCTGCCCGGTGCGCGGGCCGAGAATCAGGTTGTTACTTGGCGGCCTTACGGGGACGCTCGTCACGCTTCTCGGCGATACGAGCAGCCTTGCCGGTGCGGCCTCGCAGGTAATAGAGCTTTGCACGGCGAACGATGCCGCGGCGTACCACGGTGATCTCCGAGATGCGCTGGCTGTAGAGCGGGAAGACCTGCTCGACACCCTCACCATAGGATAGCTTGCGCACGGTGAAGGACGAGTTGAGACCGCGGTTCTTGCGGGCAATCACAACGCCTTCATAGTTCTGGATACGCTCGCGCGTACCTTCGACCACGCGCAGGGCCACACGGACGGTATCGCCGGGGGCGAATTCCGGAATCTGCTTGTCGCCCATCAGCTTGTCGATCTGCTGCTGCTCGATCTTCTGAACAATATTCATGCGCTTTCCTCCGTCGGCCTGCAGCCGTACTTCTCTAATCGTTCGTCTTTGCTTCGCGGTGACGACGCCACAAATCCGGGCGCCGTTCGCGGGTGATCTCTTCTGCCTGCTGCTGGCGCCACTGCCGCACCTTTCCGTGGTGACCCGACAACAACACTTCCGGCACTTCGTGGCCTTCCCAGGGGTTGGGCCGCGTGTAGTGCGGATATTCCAGCAAACCGGACTCGAAACTCTCCTCAACCAATCCTTCGGGCGCGCCCATCACACCAGGCAGGAGCCTGACACAGGCATCGATCAGCACGACCGCCGCTGGCTCGCCGCCCGAAAGGACATAATCACCGACCGAGACTTCCTGAAGCCCACGGTCCTGGATGACACGCTCGTCCACGCCTTCAAAACGGCCACAGACAAGCACCAGGCGCCGGAGCGCAGAAAACTCCCGCACGCGCGCCTGATCAAGAGGAGCGCCGCGTGGCGAGAGGTAGATCAGCGTTTCGTCCTCACCTCCGGTGGCTGTGGCGTCCAGTGCCGCAGCCAGAACATCGGGCCGCATCACCATGCCTGGCCCGCCGCCGAAGGGGGCGTCGTCAACGTTGCGGTGCTTATTACGCGCAAAATCGCGAATGTCCACAGTTTCCAACGCCCAAAGGCCGGATTCTCGCGCCTTTCCGGGAATCGAGCCGCCCAGAGGCCCCGGAAACATCTCCGGGAACAGGGTGAGCACCGTCGCGGTCCATGGCTGGGCGGCTGTTTCAGGCATCGTCCAGAAGCCCTGCCGGCGGATCAACGACGATTCGCCCGCTCTTGATATCCACCGTGGGAACAGCTTCCAGCGTGAAGGGAATCAGGATCGTGTCCTTGCCGGTGCCATCGAGAATCTCGAGCACATGGCCGGCGCCGTTGTCGATCAGGGCACGCACCGTGCCCAGGTCGCGCCCATCGGCATGCACGACGGCCAGACCAATCAGATCGTGATGGTAGAATTCGTCCTCATCGGGTGCAGGCATCACCTCACGGCGCACAAACAGACGGGTACCGTTCAGGGCTGCAGCCGCATCGCGATCTTCGACTCCCGTGATCTTGACGACGATCTGCCCGGGCTTGGTCGATTCGATTACCCGCACCGCAAGCGGCTTGCCGCCGGGTCCCGCATGAAGCGGGCCGTATGCGCCAATCTCTTTGGGATTTTCGTTGTAGCAGGTCAGCCGAACGGCGCCGCGCACGCCCTTGGGGGCGCCGACAACCGCCAGACAAATCCAGTCTTTCGGGTCGTTCAGACCAGCCTCAGGAGGTCTGCTCCTCGGCATCTCCACCTTCCTCAGGCGCGTCGGCCGGGGCTTCTTCAGCGGGAGCTTCGGCCTCAGCGGCAGCAGCTTCCTCGGCAGCCGCGGCTTCAGCAGCAGCGGCAGCTTCCTCAGCGGCAGCAGCGGCCTCTTCCTCGGCCTTCGCGGCGGCCTCGGCCTCGCGGATCTTCTGCTTGCCCGAACCCTTGGTGCGCTCGCGCATGGGGATGATCTCGGCCTGACCCAGGAACACCGCGACACGATCGGTCGGCGTGGCACCCTGGCTCAGCCAGTACTTGATGCGCTCTTCGTTCATCGTCAGCCGCTCGGGATGATCGGCCGGCAGCATGGGCTGGTAGAGGCCGATGCGCTCGATGAAGCGGCCATCGCGTGCGGAACGGGAGTCGGCAACAACGATACGGTACATGGGGCGCTTCTTGGCGCCACCGCGGGACAGACGAATCTTCAACGACATCTAGCGTGGTCCTTACGTTTCTTTCTCGCCGCTTCGGCTCGGGCCCTGTTACAGGGAAGGCCCAAATCGCCGCCAGCGGCAGCAGGTCGGATAAACCTCGGGAATTGGGCGCGCTTCATAGTCCTGACGCGGCCCGTTGGCAAGCATTGGTTGATGGGATTGTGTTTGGCAGACCTGCACCAGCCCGCTCCCCCACCCGGCCACCCATCAAGGATACGCTCGTGGGTGGCCGGGTGGGAGAGCCGGCCGGCCATGGCAGCAACAGCACCACATGTGACATTCCTGCAACCATTGTCAGGCAAGTTGGGCTGGTCTACCACGATCCGAAGCAACACGAACCCATCAGGAGCATGACCACATGTCGGGACCCGGCGATTTCAAACCTTACGATTCGGGCACCACGCCCCGCTTTCAGGAGATCGCGACGTTCATGCGCTCGCAACGCCACGAAATTGGCCCCGATGTCGATATCGCGCTTGCCGGTGTACCCTTTGATCTCGGCGCGACCTATCGCCTGGGAGCACGTCACGGCCCCGCGGTCACGCGCGAGGCCAGCCGTCTGATCCGCGCGGTCAATCCGGCAACCAAGGTTGCGCCGTTCCGGCTTTGCAACATTGCCGATGTCGGCGACGCACCGACCCACCCGATGAAGGTGGAGGAAAGCGTGGACATGATTCAGGGCTTCTACGAAGAGATTCATGCCGCCGGTGCCTGGCCGCTTTCGGTCGGCGGTGATCACACCGTGCCACTGCCCATCCTGCGCGCCATCGCCAAGGACCGTCCGCTGGGTCTGTTCCATGTTGATGCCCACGCCGACACATTCGACGACTTCATGGGCACCAGGATCAACCACGCCACCTTCGTGCGCCGTGCGGTCGAAGAAAACCTGATCGACCCCAAACGCACCATCCAGGTCGGCCTGCGCGGCACACGTTATGGCGACGACGACATCGGTTACGGTAACGAGGTCGGCATCACCATGGTGCCGATGGACGAATACGAAGTCATGGGCCGGGAAGCCTTCATCAAGCTGGCGCTGGAGGTCCTGGGCGACGAGCCCTGTTACCTCACGGTCGACATCGACGGCCTGGACCCGCGCGACTGCCCCGGCACCGGCGTGCCCGAGCCCGGCGGCATTTCCATGCGCGACATGCAGGTCATCTTCCGCTCCATGATGGGCATCAACGCAGTGGGCGGCGACATCTGCGAGGTTTCCCCGCCGCACGACCCCATCGGCATCACGTTCGTGAATGTGGCCAACATGATGTTCGAGATGGCATGCTTGATGGCAACAAACCGGAGCAAGTAGCCATGGATCAGGTCTGGAACCTGGATGGTCGGGTCGTCGTCAACTGGATGACCTGTGACTGGGAGCCCTATCCCGCCATCGACGGCGGTGAAACCGACCTGATGTGGCACCCGGTCCGCGCCGAACCTGGACCCGGCGATGGCACCTATCTGCTCAAAATCACCCCGGGCGGCGGCGCCAAGCTGCATCACCACAGCGGCCAGGAGGAGTTTGTCGTGCTCGACGGCGAACTCATTGATGGCGACGGCACCGTGCTCAAGACAGGTGATGTCGTGAGCTACAACCCCGGCACGCGCCACAGCACCAGCTCGCCCAAGGGCTGCACGCTGATGGTCTGGATCCAGAAACCCATCGATACGGTTGAAGGTGACCCCGAGATCGCGGCGATGCAGGAAGGCCGCACAATCGTGAACTGGAAGACGGCCGATTTCGAGCGTTATCCCAGCCTGCCCGAGACTGCCGATCCCATTGACTGGCACAACATCCGCGCCAATCCCCAGACCGGCGAAGGACTCTCGCTGATCAACTTTCTGCCGGGTTCAAGTTCGTCACGGCATGAACACACAGGCTGGGAAGAGTTCATCATGTTGAGCGGCGAACTCACCGACCCCGACGGCACGACTTACCGGACCGGCGACGTGGTGAGCCTGCCGCCCGGCAGCATCCACGGGTCCTATTCACCGAGTGGCTGCACCACGGCCGTGGTGATCGAAAAGCCGCTGCGCACGCTGGTCTAGGCGCGCAGCTCCGCGCCTAGACGGCGCGCAAGGTGATGGATCAGCGCAATGACGATCAGGCCGGTAAGCCAGATCAGCATGATGGCCGGGATGTGTTCTGTCAAAAGGCTGAACATGACATCGCCAGAACCACCGACAGCCGCTTCAAGCACGGCAGCGATTGCCATCGACAAGCCCACGATGGGCGGCACCAGAAACCAGGTCATCCAAAGCCAGAGGAAGTAGCGGACGGGACGAAGCGTTCGACGCGACGTGCGATGCCCACTGCATGACAATCCCTTCATGATGCCGACCGCCGGTGGCACAGGCCCGAAGCCAGGAATACCGCGGCGCCAAGGGTCCCGATGGCGAACCAGGCGGCCAGGATGTGCAGACCTGCTTCCAGCACGGCCCACGTCCAGCGACCAAGCATGCCCAATTCAGCGAAGGAAACTTCAAGCGTGTCAAGCATGAGGAGATAGGCCAGCGCCATGGCCATCCATACGGCAACGCCCCGGTGAACGTGCTTCATCGGTTGATCCACGCCCAAAGAAAGGCGAAAGAAACGAGTACGGCAACTCCGATAGAAACCATACTCAACACGATCAGGATCAGCGCCAACCCAAAGATCTGATCGCCGGTAAGACCGCCGGGGCGAGCAATGAAGTAGCCAAACCATGCCACTGGCGGGAATGTGCAGACACCAAGCGCCGTCAGCCAGAACTTCAAGATTCCGTTCGATGACTCCGAACCTGTGGCCAAGGAAACTTCAGTTTCCGTTGGAATTTTGTCAGTTGGCGAACTAGCCGGACCATTTGCGCTAGGTTTGGATCGAGTCATGAGTCGTTCCAATAAGGCAATTAAATAAACGACGTTTAATAAATGATCGTGAAAACCACGAATTCAACCCCTGTGCAGACATTAGTGTGAAGAGAAGTGCCTTCCACGAAGACTACGAACCGATCACCGCAACCACCACCGGGCGGATGAAAACGGGTCGGTGATGATGAGCCGGTCACCGATACGCAGCCCGTTCTGCATGTCTTCAGACCAGAGTTGCGTGCAACCAGCGCTTAAGGCGGATGCCACGATCATCGAATCGTAGATGGAGAATCCGTATCGCTCAGCCAGTGCGAGACCGGTGTCATGGGTCTTCTCGTCGAGAGGGACCGCTATCAGGAGATTGCGCAAGAGCGATAGCAGGGTCCGTGTCTCGGACCAGTCGAGTTGCATCTTGCGGCGCGCGACGTTGGCAATTTCATTCAATACCTGAACGCTGATCGTGCCTCCTTGGGCAACGACCTCTTCAGCCCGGTCTGCTTTGGCAGCATCGCCGGAGGCAAGATAGATCAACACATTCGTGTCGATGAAGTTACCTGGCATTGGCTTCGTCGCGATCAAAATGGAAGTCATCGGGCAAGCGGCCACGGAACGCCCGCAACCGTTTCAGCAGCTCTCCTTGTCCGGGTTTGCGCCGTACAGCGAAGGTGCGCGCATCGGCAATCTCAATCGCGATATCGTCACCTTCCTGAAGCTCAAGCGCCTCCACCACGGCAGCAGGCAAGCGCACGGCCAGACTGTTGCCCCATTTGGATACCTGCATGATGAACCTCCGATGATATACAAGACATACATGTATATCCGGGCCGACAGATTCAAGCTCTACCGCCCGGTCGGCAAAGTCACATCTTGAAGCCCGGCGGGAGTTTCAGGCCCTGGGCCATCTTTTCGAGTTCGGCCTGGCTGGGGGTTCCACCGCCACCGCCTGCGCCGGGCATGCCGCCCATGGCGGACATGTCCATGCCGGGTGGAAGCTGGCCTTTCTTGCCCATCTTGCGGACCTTTTTCATCATGCCGTTCATCTCCTGAAACTGCTTCATGAGACGGTTGATGTCCTGGACCTGGACGCCGGCGCCCGCCGCGATGCGGCGTTTGCGGCTGGCGTGGATCATGCGCGGATCGGCACGTTCCTTTTTGGTCATGGAGGACAGGATGGCTTCCTGACGTTTCAGCGCGCTGTCATCCATCTTGGCCGAGGCCAGCTGCTTCTTGGCCTTCGCGACGCCGGGCAGCAGGCCCATCAGACCGTCCATGCCACCCATCTTGCGGAGTTGGCGGAGCTGGGCCCACATGTCATCGAGATCAAACTGCTGGCCCTTCTGGAACTTCTTGGCGAAGCGCTCGGCGTCATCGGCCTCGATGGTCTGGGCGGCCTTCTCGACCAGACTGACGACATCACCCATGCCCAGAATGCGCCCGGCGATCCGGTCGGGATGGAAAGCTTCCAGTTCGTCGATCTTTTCGCCGACGCCCATCAGCTTGATCGGGCAGCCGGTCACCGCGCGCATGGAGAGGGCGGCACCACCACGGGCATCACCATCGACACGCGTGAGCACAATGCCGGTCACGCCGACCTTCTCCTTGAAGGCCGAAGCAACGTTGACCGCGTCCTGACCGGTCATGGCATCGGCCACGAGCAGGATTTCCTGCGGATTGGCGGCCGCACGCACGGCGGCGGCTTCGTCCATCAGTTCGTCATCGAGATGGAGGCGCCCCGCGGTATCGAGCATCACGACATCAAAACCACCCTTGCGGCCGCGATCCATGGCGCGTTTGGCGATCTGCACGGGCTGTTCGCCCATGATGATATCGAGCGTCTCGACATTGGTCTGCTCACCCAGCACGGCCAGCTGCTGCTGGGCAGCCGGGCGGCGCACATCGAGCGAAGCCATCAGGGCGCGTTTACCCTGGCCCTGAAGCCAGCGTGCGATCTTTGCCGTGGAGGTCGTCTTGCCCGAACCCTGCAGGCCGACCATCATGATCGCGATGGGCGGATTGCCGGCAAGATTGAGGTCCGAGGTCTCCGCACCCAGGGTTTCGACCAGATGGTCGTGCACGATCTTGACGACCTGCTGGCCGGGATTGACCCCGCGCATGACTTCCTGACCGATAGCGCGTTCGCGTACCGCTTCGATGAAGTCCTTGACCACGGGCAGCGAAACATCAGCTTCCAGCAGCGCGATGCGAACCTCGCGCAGGGCTGCGTTGACGTCATCATCCTTCAGCGCACCTTTGCGGCGCAGGCCGTCAAAGATGCCGTTCAGGCGGTCGGAGAGAGAATCAAACATCGGGTTGTTTCACCATCAAAGAGGTCGTCCGGGGCTTCTTCATATGGCACTCGCCCCGGAGAATTCGAGGATTCTGCCCGTCTATTCCTGCATCGCCATGGCTTCGCGGGATGCCCAGACGCTTTCGAAATCCACCAGACCGGCTTCGATGTCGGCAGCATCGGCACCATAAACCATTCGTGCCGGCGCGCTTCTGTGGTCGCGCATCACGGCACTGCCCAGATCTGCCTGGGCGAAGATGTAGTCACCCAGCCAGACTGTTCCGGATTCACAGGAAAGTGCAAAGGTTCCGCGATTGTCTCCGGTGCCGACCAGTCCGCCACTGCAGACGTCACCATTCGTCAAGGTGGCGGTTGCCTGCCTGCTGTCACCACTGGGAGGAACAACCGCCAGCTCGCCGACCTCCAGCTCGCCGGAGTCGCGCAGAATTGCGTGCGGCATGACAAGGCCGACATCGCCATCTGCTGCAGCTCCCGACTGCCCGGCGGCTTCCTGCTCTGCCGCAGCTTCCTGGGCTGCCAGCATGGCCGCAGTTTCCTCATCCCATTCCAGAAAGCTGTCACCGCTGTTGCAGGCCGTCAGCAGACACCAGAGAAAGGAACCTTGCTGTCATCAATCGTCTCCAGTCATGGAATAGTGAAAGTCGCAGTGGCTGGCGCCCTGCATGATGGTTTGCGTGCGCCTGAACCGGATGCGGGGATCATACCCTTCAACAAAGGTCCCGTCCCGGTTGCAGGATAGCTGAAACCCGATCTCGCCCACGCCCATTTCCTTATACATTTCTGCGTATCGGCAGCGCGTGACCTTGTAGATGTACTCGTTTCCGGATTCCTTGATGACCTCGGTTTCGAGTGCACCGTCGGCATCCCACAGGTGCTGGAACGAGAGAAATCCTTCGATTCCACCGTTTTCACCGTGTTTTCGAGCGAATTCCTGCCCTTCTTCGATCGCCGCGGCAATGATGGCAGCACCGATCACCCGCTTTGCCGTTTCCTCCCCGGATTCGGCTTTCAATGCTTCATAGATCGGCTTGACGACCTCAGCCTGAATGCGTCGGCGTTCCAGAATGGGCAGGACGTTGAGCGTGGTCATGAAAGAGCCTCTGGGCTGCATGCGGCGCCATCCGTGCGCCAGAATCGGTTGCCTGACCAAAACATGCCCCGGTCAAACCGGCAACCACCCATTGGACGCCCGAAAGAGAGCGCCATATAAGGCGCGACATGGATACGGTCAGCTTTCTCAAGATGCACGGACTGGGCAACGATTTTGTCATCGTTGATGCCCGCGAGCGTGCGCTCGACCTGTCGCCGGACATGATCCGCGCGATTGCCGATCGCCATACCGGCGTGGGCTGTGACCAGCTCATCCGCATGGAACCTTCCGAGCATGGCGATGTGTTCATGCGCATCTGGAACCCGGACGGCAGCCACGCCCAGGCCTGTGGCAATGCCACGCGTTGCGTTGCACGTCTGGTCATGGATGAGACCGGCCGAGACAGGATCGTTGTCGAAACTGTCGCAGGTTTGCTGGCCAGCGAGGCAACCCCGGATGGTATCAGCGTCGACATGGGCGAAGCCCGGCTCACCTGGGATGCCATCCCCCTCGCAAAAGAGACCGATACGGCAGAGGTCGACCTGGGACCCGATGCTCCCGCCGCCGTTTGCGTGAACATGGGCAATCCTCACGCCGTTCTGTTTGTGGACGATTGCGATGCCGTCGATCTGGCGCACACAGGCTCCGCGCTGGAACACCACCCGATGTTCCCCGAACGCGCCAACATCAGCTTCTGCACGGTCGAGACTCCGCAGCGCATCCGGGTGCGTGTCTGGGAACGCAGCGCAGGGCCGACTTTGGCTTGTGGTTCGGCGGCCTGTGCTGTCGTCGTTGCCGGTGTGCGCCGAGGCCTGACCGAACGCAGCATCACGGTTGCCCTGCCCGGCGGCGAACTCGACATGACATGGCGCGAAGACGGTCATGTGCTGATGGCCGGACCCACCGCCCTCTCCTATCACGGCATCCTCGCAGCCGAACTGGTGGCCTGAAATGTCCGATGTCCTGACCTTCGGCTGCCGCCTGAATGCATACGAATCAGAAGTGATTCGCGGCCATCTGGGCACGAGCGAGTCCGGCAATACCATCGTCATCAACACCTGCGCCGTCACTGCCGAAGCCGAACGCCAGGCGCGCCAGGCCATCCGCCGTGCGCGACGGGAACATCCCGAAGCGAACATCGTGGCGACCGGTTGTGCCGTGCAGATCGATCCCGACACCTGGGCGAAGATGCCCGAGCTGGATCGCGTCGTTGGCAATGTTGAAAAGCTGGAAGCCGGGACATGGCAGGCCAGGGCGCCGGAGAGGGTCAGCGTCAACGACATTGCCGACGTGCGCGAAACCGCGTCGCACATGCTGGCGGGATTCGAGGATCGCGTCCGTGCCTTCGTGCAGGTCCAGAACGGCTGTGATCACCGCTGCACCTTCTGCATCATTCCCTATGGCCGTGGCCCCAGCCGCAGCGTGCCGGCCGGTGAAGTGGTGCGCGAGATCGCAGGACTGGTCGAAGCCGGCTATCGCGAAGTCGTCTTGACCGGGGTCGACATCACGTCCTGGGGTGATGACCTTCCGGGCAAGCCGACATTGGGTGATCTTGCACGCCGCATCCTGAAGCTGGTGCCGGACCTGCCGCGCCTGCGGATCACGAGCCTCGACATCGCCGAGGCCGACGAAAGCCTCTACCGCGCCTTTGCCGAGGAAGAGCGGCTGATGCCGCATCTGCATCTTTCCCTGCAGGCGGGCGATGCCATGGTGCTCAAGCGCATGAAACGCCGCCACACACCCGAACAGGCGATCGCGTTTTGTGACCTGATGCGCCGCCTGCGCCCCGACACCGTGTTCGGCGCGGACCTGATCGCCGGCTTCCCGACCGAATCCGACGTCATGTTCGAGAACACCCTGCAGCACGTCGCCGATTGCGGGCTGACCTGGCTCCACGTCTTTCCCTATTCCGAGCGTCCGGGAACTCCGGCTGCGCGCATGCCTGCCGTGGAGAAGCCCCTGCGCAAGGAACGCGCCCAGCGGTTGCGTCAGGCCGGTGACGAGGCCGTTGCACGGTTCCTGGCTGATCGCGTCGGAACCACGGCACAGGTCCTGGTGGAGGCCGAGGGGCGGGGCCGCAGCGAACACTTCGCGCCGGTGACGACGCCCGGCACGCTGCCGGCAGGAAGCCTGGCCGATCTGGCGATCACGTCGAGCGACGGCACGACCCTGCTGGCCGAGGCAGCCTGATGTCGGAGGGTGGCTGGTTCTCCCGGATGCGTTCGGGCCTGTCGCGGTCGTCGGGACGCCTGACCGAATCCATCGGCTCGATCTTCACCAAGCGCAAGCTGGATGACGACGCACTCGAGGAACTCGAGGAAGCGCTCATCGCCGGTGATCTGGGCGTCACAACCGCTGCCAGACTGACCGCTGATCTTTCGCGCAAGCGTTTCGACAAGGAAGTCACCGACGAGGAAGTGCGCGCGGATCTGGCCGAAAGCGTGGCGGAGATTCTGGGGCCGCTCGCAAAGCCCCTGGAGATCGACCGGTCCCACCGTCCTCATGTCGTGCTGATGATGGGCGTGAACGGCACGGGCAAGACCACCACGATCGGCAAGCTGGCCAAACTCCATAGTGATGCCGGGCTCAAGGTCGTGCTGGCAGCAGGCGACACGTTCCGCGCTGCGGCCATCGAACAACTCCAGATCTGGGGTCAGCGCACCGGTTGCACAGTTGTCGCTGGCAAGCAGGGTGCCGATGCCGCGGGCCTGGCTTACGGCGCGCTGGAAACCGCGCGGGCCGAGGGCGCAGACCTGCTGCTGATCGACACCGCCGGGCGTCTGCACAACAAAGACAACCTGATGGCCGAGCTCCAGAAGGTCCTGCGCGTCCTTGCCAAGCTGGATCCTGATGCACCCCATGACCGCATCCTGGTGCTGGACGCCACCACCGGCCAGAACGCACATGCACAGGTCGAGGCCTTTCAGGCCATGTGCGACGTGACCGGGCTGGTCGTGACCAAGCTGGACGGTTCAGCGCGCGGCGGCGTGATCGTGGGCCTTGCTGACAAGTTCGGCCTGCCGATCCATGCCATCGGCGTGGGCGAAAGTGCAGAAGACCTGCGCCCCTTCAAGGCTGATGAGTTTGCGCGTTCCCTGATGGGGCTCTCCTAGACTCGAACGCAACCGCGTTCCATCATCGCGCCATGAACAACGACCATCATCGCGGATACCACGACCTGGCTGGCCTTGAGGCCGGACCAGTTGATCAGACCGAACACAACCCCGCCCATTGGGAAAAGCAGGTGGATGCCATGCTGACCCTGCTCTCGGACGAGAAGCGTGGTCTCATGCGGGTCGACGAACTGCGCCGGGGCATCGAGACCCTGGGCCCGGACGCCTATGAGAAGCTGGGCTATTACGAGCGCTGGATCGAATCGATCCGCATGATCGTGGTGGAAAAAGGCGTGGTGAGCGAAGACGAGATCGCCACTCGGATTGCCGCACTGCGCAAGGCCGCGCCATGAGCGATGTAAAGTTCAGTCCCGGCGACCGTGTGATCGTCGCAGAACGGTTTCCCCGCCACCACCATCGCGTGCCGACTTATGTGAAAGGGCGGTGTGGTGTGGTCGAGCGTCTGTGCGGCGTATTCGGCAACCCCGAAACCCTGGCCCATCACGGCGACGGCAAACCGGAACAGCCGCTCTATCGTGTGCGTTTCACCATGGAGCACCTGTGGTCGGAACGCGCCGAAACGCCCGATGACACCATCGAGGTCGAACTCTACGAACACTGGCTGGAGGCGGCGCAATGAGCTCTGACCACAAGCACGGCCACGATCATGACCACCCCCACCCGTTCCAGCCCGATGATGATGCAGGCCCGCCCAGCGAACACATGCTGCTGGTGCGTGCCCTGCGCGAGCTACTGATCGAGAAGGGCATCTACACGGCTGACGAGGAACGGCGCACCATCGAACGCATGGATGCACGCTCGCCTGCCGGAGGGGCAAAGATGGTGGCGCGCGCCTGGGTTGACCCGGCCTATCGTGCGCGCGTGGTGGTCGAGCCCCGCGCCGTTCTGGCCGAGTTCGGCACCGAGCTGCCCGAAACCACGGAGATCCGCGTGCACGATTCCACCGCCGACATGCGCTACATGGTTCTGCCCATGCGCCCGGAAGGCACGCAGGGCTGGAGCGAGGAAGCCCTGGCAGCACAGGTCAGCCGCGATGCCATGATCGGCGTTTCCCTGCCCGAAACGCCTGGCACCACGCCCTGACGCTTGCAAATGGGGCAACCGGCTCTTATGTCAGAGGCCCCGACGTTTCAGACCCAATCACGGACACCATCATGATCGATTTCGATGCGCGTTATGTCGCCGACGATGACGACGACAAGGACGAAAAGGACGACGCGAAGTCCAAGAAGGACGAGAAAAACCGCGCAGTCATGAAGATCCTGTTCGATTCGCGCACGATCCTGCTGTTTGGCGAGATCAACGAAAAGGCCGCGCGCGAAACCTGCGCCCAGCTGATCGCCATGAGCGAAGAGAACCACGATCCCATCCGTCTGGTGATCAGTTCACCCGGTGGCCATGTGGAGTCCGGCGATGCCATCCACGACATGATCCGGTTTGTTGCCGCACCGGTGAAGGTGATCGGCACCGGCTGGGTCGCCAGCGCGGGTGCGCACATCTATCTCTCTGCGGACAAGGAAAACCGCTACTGCACGCCCAACACGCGCTTCCTGCTGCATCAGCCCATGGGTGGCGTCGGCGGCAAGGCGACCGAGATCGATATCGAGGCCAGGGAAATCCTCAAGATGCGTGACCGGTTGAACCAGATCATCGCCGAGGAAACGGGCCAGCCGGTCGAGCGGGTCGCCAAGGACACCGATCGGAACTACTGGATGGGCCCTGAAGAAGCCAAGGAATACGGCATCGTCGCCCATATCGTTGACAGCATCGACAAGGTCGGCTGAACCCTACTCTGCAGCGTTCTTGAGCTTGACGAGGAAGCTCTCGACAGCTTCATCAAGATCGTCGGCCATGGTCTCCAGCGTTGTGCGCTCTTCAGGCGTGGCGTCCTTCTTGTCGCTGCCCATCAGGTCGAGACCTGTGCGGAACCGGGCCAGACGTTCGTCGGCATCCCTGCGTTGGTCACGGAATGAATCGGTGGTGGCAAGGCGCTGTTCCGCCTTGTCGGCACGCTGGCGTAGACCATCAATCCAGAGGGCCGTTTCGGCATGTAAGTCGCTCATTCTTGGCCTTATTGTCGTTATCTTGGTTAGATAACGACCAACGCGGCATTGCGTTCCCTTCTGAAACGATGAACGTAATCACGACTTCAAGTGACGATAATCACCCGTTTCGCCAGATGGGTTGGAACGGGCGGTCTGATCGCCGGTTTGCCTGGCTTCGCGCCAATGTTCGAGCGCCCAGCGCACCGAGGGAAACGCCAGATCGTCCCAGGGGATGGCGTCCCAGGTGAACAACCCGACCTCCAGCGTTTCGTCACCGGCATGCACGTCGGGTGACAGCAACCGTCCGGCATAGATTACCTGGACCTGGCTGATACGCGGGATGTTGTAGACCGCCAGAACATGGTCAAGCGCAATGTCGGCACCGGTTTCCTCGCGTGCCTCGCGCAACGCGCCCTGTTCGGTGGTTTCGCCGTTCTCCATGAAGCCTGCCGGCAGGGTCCAGAAACCGGCGCGTGGTTCGATCTCGCGCCGGCACAGCAGGACACGTTCCTCCCAATGCACCACGGAACCCACCATGACCTTCGGGTTGGAATAGAGGACAAAGCCGCAATCGTTGCAGACCAGACGCTCGCGGTTGTCGCCCTCGGGGATGCGCGGGTGGACCGGTCCCTGTGCCGTTTCGTTGCTCATGGTTCCTCATAGGCAATACGCCAGATGACATCGGCCCCGTCATCGGCAATGAGCAGGGCTCCATCTGCCGCGACCGTCATACCGACCGGACGGCCGTAAAGTTCTGCCTCCTTGTCACCGGCGAACCAGAACCCCGTGGCAAAGTTCTCGTAGCCGCCAACCGGCCTTCCGTCCTCGAACCGGACGCGCACGATCTTGTAGCCGGCCGGGACAGAGCGATTCCAGGAACCATGCAGGCTGACCAGGGCATCCCCCTGATAGTCCGCCGGGAACATCGTGCCGTCATAAAAGACCAGCCCCAGTGGCGCGGAATGGGACTGGAACATGACATCGGGTTCCAGGGATTGCGCGACCAGCTCGGGCGCACGGTCACCGTAATCAGGCGAGGGGTTGGTTCCTGAATAGGCATAAGGCCAGCCGTAGAACGCGCCATCGCGCACGCGCGTGCAGTAGTCAGGCACAAGGTCGTCTCCATAACCGTCGCGTTCGTTAACGACCGTGTAGAGCTCACCGGTGGCGGGATGGAAGGCCATGCCCACGGCGTTGCGCAGACCCGATGCGAAGGTCCGTGGTGTGCTGGCGCCATCCTCGAAAACCTGGATTGTCGCGCGCGGTTCGCTCTCGATGGATTCGTTGTCGCGTGATCCCACGGCGACGTAGAAGTCATCGCCATCGGGCGCGAAGGCGAGCGTGCGAGTCCAATGCCCCCGTGATCCGCCCAGGGCATCCGTGACGGACATTCTGAGCGGTGCCCGGTCTGATTCGAGGTCACCCTCCTCATAATCAAAACGCCAGACTGCCTCGGTATCGGCGACATAGAATCCGTCGTCCCGAAACACCATGCCCGTGGGAAGGTTCATGCGCGACCAATAGACCGATTGTGTTTCAGCAACACCATCCCCGTCGGCGTCACGCAGGACCATGATGTGTCCTTCGCGGGATTCGGCCATGAAGATGTCGCCGTTGGGGGCCGTGGCAAGCCAGCGCGCATGATCAAAACCAGAGGCAAACAGGTTGACCGTGAAGCCCCTGGGCAGGTTCAGAACCGGCGGATCGGGGATCCGATGGAGGTCGCCGCTATTGCTGACGCTCTCGGTCGCATAGGGCGCAGGCAGATCATCCTGGATGATCAGGTAGTGCTGGCCGACCGGCTCGTTGGGCGCATTGGGACTGGTCTGCGCGTGAGCCGGTGCCGCTGCAAGAGCCGCAATCACCAGGGTGCGGAGAAGCGTTGTCATGACGCCATTGTGCTTCTTTGTGGATGCAAGGCAATCGCAGGCTTGTCACGAAGCGATACGAAAGGGATGCTCACGCCATCATGGAACATGTACCTCCCGCCTGGATCGACCTGGCCTGCCGCGCCGCCGACGCAGCAGAGACCGTGCTGATGCGTCATTGGCAAAGCGGCATATCCATGGACCTCAAGCCCGATGAAAGTCCGGTAACCCAGGCAGACCGCGAGGCCGAGACCGCAATCCGCGCCCTGATCGCCGCCGAATGTCCGGATCACGGCATCCATGGCGAGGAGTTCGGCCTGGAAGGTGGCGAGAAGGAATGGCTTTGGCTGATCGACCCGCTGGACGGTACCAAGTCCTTCCTGCACGGGCGGACTACTTGGAGCACCCTGATCGGGCTTGCCCATCACGGGCGTTATGTCATGGGCGTCATGAACTTCCCCGTGGTCGGGGATCGCTGGGTCGGTGCCGACGGGCATGGCACGCGTCACAACGGAAAGGCTGTCACCACACGATCCTGCGCCAGGCTCTCTGATGCCGTCGCCGCCATGGTGGGCCCGGATTCCTCGATGGTGGATGACGACCCCCTGCTCGCCCCGACCCGGCAGGCCATGCGCTGGCAGATGTTCGGGCTGGAAGCCATGGCCTATGGCCTGATCGCCAGCGGCGGCCTGGATGTGGGTGTCGATGGCGACCTCGACCCCACGGACATTGCCGCGCTGGAGCCGGTGTTGCGCAACGCCGGCGGAATCCTGACCGACCTCGCCGGCAACAGCGTGGATGCACGGTATGCCGGACGCATCGCGGCCAGCGGTGACCCCGACCTGCACGCTTCCCTGCTGGACCTGGTGCAGGGAGAGACATCATGAATGCACCTCTTGCGCCGGAGTTCATCAACCTGGCCCAGGCCATGGCGGACACGGCGCGCACCATGCTGATGGAACAGTTCCGTGGCGACTTCTCTTCGGCCATCAAGGATGATGCCAGCCCGGTGAGCGAGCTGGATCCTGCGGTCGAACGCCGCCTGCGCGACATGATCGCGGCGCAGCGACCACAAGACGGCTGCATCGGCGAGGAGTTTCCCGACCACCAGGCCGATGCCGAGTTTGTATGGGCGATCGATCCCATTGACGGCACCAAGGCCTTTGTCACCGGCACCCCTGTCTTCGGCACCCTGATCGGTCTACGCCATGGTCCCCGCTATGTTCTGGGTCTGGTCGATCACAGCGCCGCCGGGGATCGCTGGCTCGGCGTCGTGGGCGATGGCGCGACCCGAAACGGAGAGCCCATCCGGACGCGAGCCTGCGCCACGCTCAGCCACGCAACCTGCACGGCGTCGGGCCCCGGCGTGGTGGCGCGCGAACACTGGCAAAGAATGCGCCCGCTTCAGCGCGCCTGCCGCTGGACCATGTTCGGGGCTGATATCTCCGATTACGGCAGCATCAGTTCGGGATTCCAGGATGTCATCGTCGATGCCCAACTGGGTGAGGATGACTGGGCCGCCGGCGCAGCACTGATTGAAGCAGCCGGCGGGCGCGTCACCGACTGGAAGGGCAACACCCTCAACCCTGACAGCGACGGCACGATCCTCGCCGTAGGTGATCCTGCCCTTCTGGAGCTGGCCCTTGCTGCTCTCGATTCTTCAAGTTGACGTGAACGTGGCCAATGTTGCCTTCTTTTGACCCGATTGCTGGCGCAAATCGCGTCAGGCGCTACGATGCGCTATCTGTTTCGTGTTCGTCGTCCAAGGAAGTTGCCATGCGTGTTCTGATTGCCCTTTGGGCCTGCCTGTTTCTCGTCGCACCGGTTGTTGCCCAGGAAGAGGACGTTTATGTCGGGCACGGCATCTCCATGTATGGCGACCTGAAGTATCCGGCCGACTTCCCCCATTTCGACTATGTGAATCCCGACGCCCCAAAGGGCGGCGACGTCAAGCTGTGGTCGTTCGGAGGGTTTGACTCGCTCAATCCCTTTACGCTGAAAGGCTCTGCCGCAGCAGGCATCCCGCGCATCTATGACACGCTGCTGGCCAGTTCCTCGGACGAGGCCTTTTCGGAATACGGGCAACTGGCAGAACTGGTGAAGATGCCGGAAGACCGTTCCTGGGTCGCCTTCAAGATCCGGGACAACGCGCGCTGGCATGACGGCGAACCGGTTACCGCAGGCGATGTCGCCTGGACCTTCAACATCCTCACGACTGAGGGCCATCCCGCTTACGCCGCCTATTACGCCAATGTCGTTTCGGCCACCGATGAGGGAGACGGCTGGGTCCGCTTTGAATTCGACAGTGCTGGGAACCGCGAACTGCCGCTGATCATGGGCCAGATGATGATCCTTCCCGAGCACTGGTACGCCGACAAGGATTTTGCCGAAACGACAACGGAGATTCCCCTGGGAAGCGGCGCCTATCGCATCTCCGATGTCGATACCGGACGTTCCATTACCTATGAACGGGTTGGGGATTACTGGGGCGCTGATCTGCCGGTGAATGTCGGGTTCAACAACTTCGACACCATCCGATACGACGAGTATCTCGATTTCGATATCGCACTCGAAGCCTTCAAGGCGCACGAGTACGACTATCGCACGGAGAACAATTCCAAGCTCTGGGCCACGGCCTATACCGGCCAGAACTTCGACAACGGCCTGATCATCACCGAAGAAATCGCCCATGAGCGCCCGACCGGGATGCAGGCCTTCATCATCAATCTGCGCAAGCCGATGTTCCAGGATCCCCGTGTACGCGAGGCGCTGGGTTATGCTTTCGACTTCGAATGGGCCAACACCAATCTGTTCTATGGCCAGTACGATCGCACCACGAGCTACTTCTCCAATTCCGACCTGGTGGCCACCGGAACGCCCAGCGAGGTCGAACTGGCCCTGCTCGAACCCTTCCGCGATCAGCTTCCTGAAGAGGTGTTCGGCGAGGTCTACATGCCCCCGGTCACCGATGGCTCGGGCAACATCAGGACGGGCTTGCGCGAAGCCAAGGCACTTCTGGAGGACGCAGGCTGGACCATCCAGAACGGCGTTCTGACCGGGCCCGATGGCAACACCATGACCTTCGAGATCCTGCTGGTCCAGCCAGCATTCGAGCGCATCGTGCAACCGTTCGCGCGCAATCTCGAAAGGCTGGGCGTTGAGGTCAATATCCGGATTGTCGATGCATCACAGTACGAACGGCGCATGGAAACCTTTGACTTCGACATGACCGTCGGCACCTGGGGCCAATCGCGTTCGCCGGGCAACGAGCAGCGCGATTTCTGGACCTCGGCTTCGGCCGACATCGAGGGCAGCCGCAACACGCTGGGTCTGAAGAATCCCGTGGTCGATGCGCTTGTCGAAGAACTCATCTTTGCCGATGACCGGGAGGAACTGGTAACGGCTTCCAAGGCGCTGGATCGTGTTCTGCGCTGGGGTCATTACGTTATCCCCAACTGGCATATCCGCTATGACCGGGTTGCCTATTGGGACAAGTTCGGCCAGCCGGACGTGATCCCGGCCGATGGCGTGATCTTCGATGCCTGGTGGGTTGACGAAGAGGAAGCCAAGGAGCTCGAGATGCTGGAAGAATCCCTGGACGGCCAAGAGTAAGCCGGCGGTCAGGGAGAGTACGGGGTCATGCTCGCATACATTGTCCGGCGTCTGCTGTTCATCATCCCCACGCTCTTTGCGATCATGGTGATCAACTTCCTGATCATCCAGTTCGTGCCCGGCGGGCCGGTGGAACGCATCATTGCCCAGGTCCAGGGCAACGACATCGGCGCAACGGCGCGCGTTTCTGGTTCCGGCAGCGATCTTTCGGCCACCAGCAATGCCGGTTCCGACGGCGACAGCCTCTATCGCGGTGCCCAGGGTCTGCCGCCCGGCTTTGTCGAGAAGCTGGAGAAGATGTACGGCCTCGACAAGCCGCCTGTGGAGCGGTTCCTGCTGATGATGGGGAACTACCTTTCCTTTGATTTCGGGGAAAGCGCGTTCCGGAATCAATCGGTGGTCGACCTCATCATCGAGAAGATGCCGGTCTCGATCTCGCTGGGCCTGTGGACCACGCTGATTGTCTATTTGATCTCGATCCCGCTGGGCATCGCCAAGGCGCGCCGGGACGGCAGCCGGTTTGATGTCTGGTCGAGCGGCGCGATCATTCTGGGCTATGCCATTCCCGGTTTCCTGTTCGCCATTCTTCTCATCGTGCTGTTTGCCGGTGGTTCCTACTGGAAGTGGTTCCCTCTGCGCGGGCTGACCTCGCCCGGCTTTGATGACATGACCACGCTGCAGCAGATCGGTGACTATTTCTGGCATCTCACCCTGCCGCTGACCGCTCTGGTCATCGGCAGCTTTGCCACGCTGACCATGCTTACCAAGAACTCGTTCCTGGATCAGATCAGAAGCCAGTA
>CALIUG010000106.1 GCA_938048755.1 uncultured Alphaproteobacteria bacterium | reverse complement strand
AGACCCAGGCCTGGATCGTGAAACTGCCCAGGTTTGTTATCAGCGGGCTTGCCGGGACCGTCACATAGGAGCCCGCAATGGTGATCTGCTCGCGTCCGGGATACTCGCCGGCGAAAGGTGCTGCGATATCCTCTTCGCGATAAATGCCAAGGTCAGGATCGTCGTTGCCGCAGATCACCCGCACCAGATCGGCGCGATAGCGGTCGGGCCCGTATGTGCTGACCATGACGTCAAGCGTATCGCCAGCCATGACCGACCAGTCACTCAGATATCCAATGATCTTTTTCATTCCCAGATCCCCCTCTAAGCCGGCTCGACGCCGGTAGCTGCCTTCCACCGTATGCGGAAGATTTTTCTGAGGGCGGCGTCGTAGTCGTCGAACACCATGTCGTCGTAGTACTCCATCTTGTCCCCGCGGGCCTTTGGCATCTTGGCCAGGGTCCACTCAACGTGACGCTTGGTGGAGACGATAATGATGCGCTCTTCCATGGGCATCAGGCGCAGAAGATTGACCACCACGGCCAGTTCAAGGCTATGGGGCCCGCCTGGATTGCGATCGAATTCCTCGATCAGGTCGGTCCGCGTCGAGTCGATTTCATACATTCGGCTATCCTTTGGCCTCGGGTTCCAAGGTTAAGAAACAACGTTTGCAGTCCCCGGTCATTCTAGAAGAAGCCGTCGAAACCGCGAGGACTAACGAAGGCATCGCCTCGCCTACAAGTCTCGACCTGACCGCGTTCGCCCGGATTGCACCACGATGTTCCGTGGTGACAGTTTACCCACTCTGCATGCGCAACCGCGCCATCCAACTGATCGCTGGTCATCTCGACGGCAAGCACCGCAAAACTGTGTCAGCAGTCAGCTTCTGGCGTAGAAAGACCGGTGCCAGACGGAACAGGCCACCGGTTTGCAGAGGGGTTCTGATGTTGCGTCAAACGGAAGCTGCCACAAAACTCGGCGAACGCGGCCAGAACTGTCAGAGCTTAAAGTCGAAGTGTTTGCGCACAGGTTCTTCGATTTTCCAGGTCCCCTTGAAGTTGTCCTCGACAACAAAGGCATCGCCGGCCTGAACCGTGACGGGACTTCCCCCATCGGGCGTGATGACAATGCGACCCGCAAGCATGTGGACGAACTCATAGGCCGTGTAGGTCGCATGATAGGTGCCGGGTGTGGCCTCCCAGATGCCTGAAAGCATGGTGCCATCGTTGTTGGTATGGAGTGCCCAGGTTTTCATGCTGGGCGTGCCATCGACGACAACCCAGCCATCGATATCGCTGGTATCAGGCTCGCTAGCAGGATTGAGATCAAACTTGGTGATGGTTTGCATGGTTGTCGCCTTGGTTGGTGAAAAGTTCCCTTTCCAGATGACAGATCAATCGCGCCACGATCAACTAGTTTCCGCTGTGGGTGCGTCAATCGGACATCCGCGCTAACTCCGCGCTTCCTCACCATCGAGCACCTTGTTGGAGATCCACTGCATCCAGCGCAGGATGGGCTCTTCCATCCAGCACAGCTTGCCCGGCGCAGCCTTGGCTGACCGCACGCCCTTGGCGATGTAGGGCATGCTTTCGCCGTCTTCATCGAGCGCACGCATGGAATCGTAGTCTTCCCCTTCAGGATCAAACCGTTCCATGTCCTCACCCTTGGGCCGGACCGAGCCAGAACGATAACGCACCTCGTCGACCGCCGTGGGCCAAAGGGAGTAGAAACCCGCACCGCCGGGATAGATGACGAAGGCGTTGGCGGGATGGATCATCAGAATGTCGAGGGCGGGCTGGTTCTGGCGCATGTCACCGGGCGTCCAGTTGGTCTGCTCGACCAGGCTTTCCGCCATTTCCGTGTCCATGTCATAGGGCACCTGGTAACGCGTCCAGTTCTCGCCCCAGGTGATCCCGGTGGTCAGGCGCGTGGGCGAATAGGTCTCCAGCGTGTCCTTGTGGAGGCCCATATGGTGGTAACCCTCCATGTTGTTCTCGCAGAAGTTCTTCCAGTTGCCGGGCCAGATCTTCTCGTAGGGGTTGGTCATTTCCCAGGTATCGCCAGGGGCATAGACCGAGAAGAGATCGTCCAGTGCCTCCACGCGCGGCGCAAAGGGCGCGGCGTCATCGTCCAGATTGACCCAGATGAGATCGTTCCAGACCTCCAGGCGGAACTGGGGCAGACAAATCTTGTCCTGCTCAAACTCCTTGTTGCTCTCCATGTACATGGCATGCACCAGCTGGCCTTCGGTGTCGTAGGTCCAGTGATGATAGGGGCAGACAAAGCGCGACTTGTTGCCCGCTTCCTTGTCCTTGGCGACCAGCATGTAGCGGTGACGGCAAACGGTGGAAAGCGCACGCACTTCCATGTCCTTGCCGCGCACGATCATGATCGGCTCACCAATCAGTTCGATGGAGAAGTAGTCACCGGGATTCGGCACCTCGCTGACATGCCCGACATTGATCCATTCCTTCTTCCATATGTGCTCGACCTCAAGCGCGTAGAAATCCTCGTCCGTGTAGTGACCGGGATCGAAGGTTCGTAGCCGCTCGACCGGCAGGTCGAGATAGGTACGACAGGAATCGAGCAGACCTTGCAACGGCTTGGACATCAGCGTCTCCGATTGATCCGGTAAGATCTTTGACAACACAGAATATGAGGTTTACCTCATGTCTTGAAAGAATTGTCGTTTACGCTTGGGTTGTCAACGTACACCGCACACCCTGTGGGAAAGCAGTCCAGGGAACGACCACAAGACCTTCAGGAACCACAGACCGCATGCCATCGACCGCAATCCGAAGAAAACCACGCCAGGAACGTGCACGCGAAACCATGGAGCGACTTCTGGAAAGCGCCGCGCGGGTTCTCGAGCGCGATGGACTGGATGGTTTCTCGGTCGACAAGACGGCTGCCGAAGCCGGCATGGCTGTGGGTACCGCCTATCAGTACTTCTCTGACAAGTACGACATTCTGCTCCAACTCCTGCAGCGCTGGTATGACAGAACCGAGGGTCTTCACGACGATTCCATCGAAACGATCATCGACCGACGCGCCGAAATCTATTTCAGCGAACCCAGCGCCTCACAGCTTCTGAATGCGGCCCGATCCATTCCGCGACTGCATGCTTATGACCTGGAAGTCATGAAAAAGGTCGTCCATGACCGTGCGACAGCTCTGGCTCATGGCGGCGTTCCCACGCCGGAACAGATCGCCAGAGTACGCGTTCTCACGTTTGCCATCGACGCGGTGTTACGTGATGCAACAGATCGTCCGGAGGGAGAAGCCAAACTGATGGTGCAAAGTCTGAAAGACTGGGCGCGCGCCCTGGGTGACTATCCCGCCACGTGACCCCGGGTCACCATTCCACATCCAGCCCATCGACATCGGCAACATAACCGATGCTCTCGATCGCCTCCTTGGCTTCCCCAGCCCGAGACGACAACATTCGCGTGAACATCGCAAACTTTCTGGAAGCCGACGTGATGGTCGGGCATTCTTGAGCGACCATCAGTTCAGCCGGAGTAAGCGCCATGTCCGTGACGATCTATCATAACCCGCGTTGCAGCAAATCACGCCAGACCCTGGCGCTGCTGGAAGAACACGGCGTCAAACCTGAAGTGGTCCTCTATCTCGAAACGCCTCCGAGTGCCGCCACCCTGGACAAGCTCCTGACGTCTCTTGGCATGAAACCGCTCGACCTGATGCGCAAGGGCGAAGAGCCCTACAAATCCCTGAACCTGGCTGATCCTTCAAAAAGCCGCCAGGAACTCATCGACGCCATGGTCGCGCACCCCATTCTGATCGAGCGTCCCGTCGTCACAAAGGGAGATCAGGCAGCGCTTGGCAGACCTCCTGAGCAGGTTCTCCAGATCCTCTAGGATTTCGCATCTTTGTTGGTGACGTTGGTCACATATCCTCATCAACCCGTCGAAAACCCAAACTTTCACGCGTTGTTCACGGTCGATTTCACACTGTGTTCACGGCCTGACCGCATATCCCTGCCATCAACAGCGGCATGGTGTCGCCAGGGGATCAGGACGGGATTTGAACAATGTCTGCTCTCATGAATGAAGAAGCTCAAGGCAACGACGGTCAGATGATGATGGCCGACAACGATGACCAACAATTCGCAGCCAAAGGATTGTTCCGGGACTTTCTGGATGCGATCCGGCGCATTCGTGCCATGCGGCGGCGCAAGCTGGCGGCACGGCGTGCAGGTGCCATGAGCATCCATCTGCGCCGCGACCTGGGTTTTGAAGCCGGCGTCAACATGGAGATCGCTGTCCAGGCAAGTGCGCCCGCCTATCTGGTAAGCGCCATCGCCTGCCCGCTGGCCAATCACGATCTGTCACCTCATGAATGGCCGGTCGCCGGTGCCAACGACAACGTGAGCTGGCAGCCCAAGCGTTCCTGGCTGGCGCTGGCCTAGGAGTTGTCGCAGGTTGCCCATCCGCGCACTGTGCAGCTTTCGCTCTGCCTGGTTTCCAGGCGTAGACCCGCGCGATGGGTGTCGGCCTGTGCCGCGCTGTAGTTCAGGCCTTTTGGCAGGAATTTCATCTGGCTTTGGCACAGGTCCGCAGCGCCTGAGGCAATCAGTTCTTCGCCCAGGTCGCCCACCAGGGTTGTGCAGAGGGCGACCGTGCGCGTGGGATACACAAAGCCTTTCCGGACACGGCACGACAAGGTCGATCCGGGCACCAACAGTTCAGAAGCCGTGATGTCGAAGAGGACCTCACGCAACGGGCTGTCGGGTGCGTAGATATCCAGACCGAACAGCCAGACACGCAGTTCTGTTCCATCGGTTGCCTCAAGAAGGACCGTGCGATCCTCCTGCAAGGCAATCACCTTCAACCCTACCGGTTCGGGCCAATCACGCCGGTCCGTGCCCGAAAGCCAGACTGCCCCTGAATCACGAGCAGGGAAACGACAGGAATTCCAAGCAGTGCAACCATCACGAGGAACGGCGCCAGACGCCGCAAGGGAAATCGCTTCAGCATCGTTGTTCGTCTCAGGCGGTTGAGGGTGGCATCCTGCCACGCTTGCGTTCGCGAAGGGAAATGTAGACGCCACTGGCAACAATGATGGCAATGCCAACCCAACTCCATGAGTCCGGGAAGTCACCGAACACCGTCAGCCCGATGATCGTCGCAGCGACAATCTCGAAGTATCCAAACGGCGCCAGAAGCGATGCCGAGACGTGGCTGAAGGCGCGGATCATCATGTAGTGACCTGTTGCAGAGACCGCGCCAATCGCAATCAACAACGACCAGGCGGCCAGATCCGGTGTCCGCCAGCTCCAGGCAACGACCAGCGAGAGCAGGATGGCAGCGACCAGGCCCTGGGTGAAGATTGCCATGGCCGGCTCGGCGCTCAACGCCACACGACGCGTCAGAACGATGTAGAAGGCAAACGCCACGCTGCCCGACAGGGCCATCAGCGCGCCGGCATCAAACGATCCGAAGTCGGGCTTGATGATAAAGAGTGTGCCGCCAAATCCCACAATGCAGGCCGTCCAGCGCCGCCAACCTGTGGTCTCGCCCAGCAGCCAGGGCGCCATCGCCGTGACCAGAAACGGATAGGCAAAGAAGATCGCAATGGCATCGGCCAGCGGCATGCGGGCGAACGCCATGAAGATAAGGAAGGTCGATGTTGCATGCAAAAGGCTGCGACCAACCTGCGCCCAGACATCCGGCGGAGTCAGCAATCCCCTGCCGTGGCGCGACCACGCCAGGGGGAAGGTCAGGATGGTTTGAAAGAGGTAACGCGCCCAGACAATCTGGAGCACCGAATATCCAACCTCGGTCAGATACTTCGCCATGCCGTCAACGCCCGACAGAATGGTCACGGCAGGCAGAAGCAGCAGGAGTGCTGCCCCCAGCCCGCTACGCGGCATGGTCATGACCGTGACAACATGGTGGCTACGAACGCATCAGGGTCTTGCGAACAAGATCAAGCAGGCTGATCACCGCATAGTCACGCGACCGCCTTTGATCACCAGGCAGGAACACCGTCGCTCCGACCTGTCGGCCTTCCAATACGAGCCCCAGATAGACGGTTCCAGGCGGTCTGGTTTCGTCCACCTCCGCAGCGACCGCAGCAACTCCCGCATCCGTTCCGAAGGCCTCACAGGTCAGGGCCGCCAAGGCAATCGCGCCCTCCTCTCCTGCATGCTTCTGGCTTGCCGATCGGACCGCTGCCCCCTTGAAGACTTCCATGTCCGGGTCGGCTGCCGTCATGCGGGTCGCAAGGACGCCACCGGTCAAGGTTTCGTGCGCGGCCAGCGTCAAGCCGCGCTTGCCCAGGGCCTCGAGAATCACGACTTCCATGGATTGCTCATCGACACCAAAGACGTGATCACCGATCAGCGAACGCACCAGGGCTTCCTCAGCATCTAGCAGGGCAAAGGCAAAGGCTTCATCGTCGGTCTTGGCCGTCACGCGTACCTTGATGCCTTCGATCCCACTGGCCTGAAACGCCAGGGTCGGATTGCCCAGGTGATCCAGTTCCTGCAGCCGCGCATCGAGCGTTTCGGCAAGTCCTGATTCACTCAGCCCCCAGGTGCGCAGCACACGGCTACGAATGACGGCAGCGGCACCCCGCCTGCGCTGCAGGTCGGGCAGGATGGTGCCGAGCATCATTTCCTTCATCTCATAGGGCACACCCGGCACGGCATAGATGACCTTGTCGCCCACGGGGCACAGAAGGCCCGGCGCGGTGCCGGGCATTTCCTTGATGGTCGCAGCACCAACGGGGATATCCGCCTGACGTTTGTTGTTGTCGCTCATGTCCCGGCCACGGCTTTCGAACATGGCGCGAATGGCATTAACGATGGCTTCATCGCGCACCAGTTCGACACCCATGATGTCGGCAATCACCTCACGTGTGATGTCATCCTGGGTCGGGCCCAGCCCGCCACAGCAGATCACCGCATCGCTGCGCGTGAGTGCCTGCATAATGACCGATTTCATGCGGTCGGCATTGTCGCCGACCTTAGTCTGATACAGGGAATCGATACCGGCCAGCGCCAATTGCTCGCCGATCCAGGACGAATTGCTGTCGACAATCTGACCAAGCAGCAGTTCGGTCCCGATGGCAACGACTTCACAACGCATGGCTCTCTTCCCCGAAACAAACCGAAATCAACTGCCTTGGATCAGAGTTCAGCCGCCTGCTGACGCAGAACGAACTTCTGGACCTTGCCCGTCGAAGTCTTGGGCAGTTCCGTGAACACGACCGTCTTGGGGCACTTGAAATGGGCCATATTGTCGCGACAGAACGCGATGATCGCCTCTTCGGTCACCTCGGCACCTGATCGCAACGTGATGAAGGCACAGGGTGTCTCGCCCCATTTCTCGTCGGGACGGGCAACGACCGCGGCTTCGGCAACATCGGGATGGCGGTAGAGTACGCCTTCGACCTCGATGGTCGAAATGTTCTCGCCGCCTGAAATGATGATGTCCTTGGACCTGTCCTTGATCTCGGCATAACCGTTTGGGTGCATCACTGCCAGGTCGCCGGTATGGAACCAACCACCCTGGAACGCCCTAGCCGTGGTTTCCGGGATCTTCAGGTAGCCCTTCATGGTGATGTTGCCGCGCATCATGATCTCACCCATGGTTTCACCGTCGGATTTGACCGGTTCCATGGTCTCGGGATCAGCAACCATCATGGCTTCCTGCACGGCATAGGTCACACCCTGGCGCGCCTTCAGGGTTGCCTGTTCTTCCATGTCCAGTGCGTTCCATTCGGGATTCCAGGCACACACCATGGCGGGACCATAGACTTCCGTAAGGCCATAGACGTGGGTCACTTCAACGCCGCGTGAGGCCATACGCTCGAGCACTGCGGCAGGCGGGGCCGAGGCCGCCGTCAGCATCTGCACGGGGTGGTTGATGCGGGCCCAGTGGGCGTCATCGCCGCCCAGCATCATGTTCATGACGATTGGTGCCCCGCAAAGATGGGTCACGTCATTATCCGCAATGGCCCCAAGGATGGCTTCGGCGGAAAGCGCACGCAGGCAGACATGGGTTCCTGCCATCGCCGTGATGGTCCAGGGAAAACACCAGCCGTTGCAATGGAACATCGGCAGGGTCCACAGATAGACCGGAAAATGCGGCATGGCCCAGGTAATGCTGTTGCCCAACGCATTCAGATAGGCACCACGATGGTGATAGACGACACCCTTGGGATCGCCGGTCGTCCCTGATGTGTAGTTGAGAGAAATCGCATCCCATTCGTCGCCGGGACCCTGAATGGGATGTTCGGGATCCCCTTCAGCCAGAAGCTCTTCATAGGTCATCGCGCCGATCAGGCGACCGCCACCTGCCTGTGGGTCATCGATATCCACCACCAACGGCTTGCTTTCGAGCATGCCGACGGCCTCTTCCATGACATCGGCAAAAATCCGGTCACTGATGACAATCTTCGCTTCGCTGTGGTTCAGCATGAACGCGATGGCGTCTGCATCCAGACGCGTGTTGAGCGAGTTCAGAACAGCGCCAGCCATGGGCACGCCGAAACTGGCTTCAAGAAACTCCGGCACATTGGGCGCCATGATCGCCACGGTCGTACCCTTGGCCACCCCACGCTTGCCCAGTGCGGAAGCCAGACGCCGGCAGCGCGTCCCCGTTTCGCCCCAGGTGCGCCGCACCGGGCCATGCACCACGGCAATCCGGTCGGGATAAACGGCCGTCGTGCGCGCCAGGAAACTGACCGGGGAAAGCGGCACATGGTTGGCTGCGTTTCGCTCGAGGTTGGTGTCGAAGATCGAGGTGTCGGACATGGATTGCTCTGAATTCCAGGATGAAACTGTCAGAATCGTACCATTCATCCACATGCCTTGTCTCGACGGAGATATGTCCGGACGTTCCGTTCCCGGTCTTCTGTGCCTCCCGATACGGTTCCGTGAGGATTCATCGCCGACGATCAGTTGAATTTGTTGCTGCCTAGACCCAGAGATCGTCAAAAGGAATCGTCAACACAGCCTGTTCAGGCTCCCCGTCCAGGCCCGCGGTCAGGAGCGCAACGTCGGCGTTGCCGATGACGTTCCACACATCGATCTGAACCGATCCGCCGTTCAGGTCCTCGAACGCGCCTTCCGCCGAGACCAGACCTTGGTCGGAACTGTAGGTCTCCCAGTTGAAGACATCGTTGCTCGCAAAGAACGCATAGGTTTCAATCCGGTCGACCGCGCCGTCACCGTCGAAGTCGTAGGAGACCTGCGCCTGGGTGCCGTTGCCCACATTGTCACCGGCATCAAGGGGCAGTTCGAACCCGGTCATGTCGCCGGAACGATAGCTGCCTGAGAGTCCCTCGATGCGAAAGCTTTGATCCGCGAAGGGTTCGTCAAAATGCCTGCCACCCTGGGCTGATTCGACCATGGTGAAGGTCTCAGGCGAATCCGGCTCGAACAACAGGTTGCCGTCGGAACCAAGAAAGAGTGAATCATCGGCAATCGGCGTTGGATCCACAGGTGGTGACGGCTCGGGATCCGGTGAAGGCTCGGGATCGGGTTCAGGGGCAGGCGTTGGTGCCACCCCTCCCTCCGAGAGGTCCGAATAGGGAAAGCGGAACCAGGAATCGGTGGGGTCAAAGACGACGTCACCCGAACCGAATGCATTCCAGAGTTCAAGCGCAATGGAACCACCGGAAAAATCGGCGAAGCCACCTTCGACCTGCGTCGGCCCGCCTTCTGCCCCAAAGACCTCCCAACCGGGCCGGTCATCCGTGATCATCAGGTCATAGGTTTCCGTGCGGACTGCTGTTCCATCACCGTTGAAGTCATAGGTGATCCGCATCTGTGTCGCGTTGCCAATGCCGGTGCCGGCATCCAGTGCCAGCGAGAAATCCATGGTCTGCCCCGAATCCACGGAGCCAGTCAGACCGTCCAGTACCAGGCGGGTAGCGTTGAGCGGCGTATCGATGCTGAGGCTTCCATCGGCGGAATCAACAACCGCGAACTCCGGACTACCGGTGAACGTCACCAGGCCATCGGCGAGCACCAAAGCCAGAGCGTCAGGGTCCGGAGCAGGCTCGGGATCCGGCGCGGGGTCAGGATCGGGAACGGGATCGGGATCCGGCGTGGGGTCGGGGTCAGGCTCCGGAACGGGATCAGGCGCCGGTTCCGAAGCGTCTTCAAGATTGTCGAACGGCAGGAAGAATCCCGACTGCGCAGCATCAAGCGTGACGTCGCTCGAACCAAAGACATTCCAGACTTCTACCAAGACTGCACCGCCGACGAAGTCCGAAAACGCACCTTCGGCCGAGATCAGGCCGCGCGAATCGTCATAGACCTCCAAGCCCACAGCATCGTTCGTGGGGAAGTAGTTGTAGGTCTCAACACGGTCGAAGATTCCGTTGCCATCGAAATCATAGGACAACCGCAATGCCGTGCCATTGCCCACACCGCTGCCGGCATCGAGAGCCAGAGCAAATCCGGATTGGTCGCCGTTGAATGCGCCCGAAAGCCCTTCGAGTGTGAATGCCAGGGGATCGTTCGGCGTACCGACCGAATGGACCCCACCGGCCGTGGCGACGACGACCTCTCCCATGCCTTCAGCAAACGTAAGATCGCCATCGACGATGCGCAGCCCACCGATGTTGCCGGGATCGGGATCAGGCGCCGGATCAGGGTCGGGCGTTGGATCGGGATCAGGTATCGGGTCCGGATCAGGGTCAGGTGATGGGTCTGAATCGGGTATGGGATCCGGGACCGGTTCTGCCGGAGCGGATGTCGACAAGTGTGTCACCGTCAGATCGCCGGACCCGTCACCTGCCGCGACACTGCGTCCGGGCACCGTGATGACGGTTCCGTCCGTGAAGGTTACATCAAGTTCGTCATCATTGGCGTTGTAAGCGACATAGGTGAGCGCACCGTCCTTGTTGAAGACCGCGTGGAACGGTGTGTCGGCGGTAACACCCCGCTCGACCTGCCCCATGGCCTGCAGATTGCCGATCCAATGGAACGTGTGCGCAGGCGACTCGCCTTCCTCGGGCCGGTAGCCTGGATCACCGAGGAACGCGGCCATCGCTGCGTCAGGGTCAGCAAGTGCGAGAAACTCCCAGTTCACGTCCTGCCAGACGATGGGTTCACCGCCACGGGTTGCGACGATCTCGTCATAAACCGTGCTGACATAGGCCGGATCGTATCCAAGATAGAGCGAACCACCGTTCACCGGCAGGAAGTTGATGCCGTGGATCATCTCAGGATTGGCGGAAAAGAAGGTTCGGTGATCGGCACCATCTCCCCAGATCATGCCAACCCCGTCATAGAGGTAGTCCTGGGGGAAGACGGCGTCGTCCACATCGAACCAGTACTGCTGAACAGCCAGGCTCTCGATGGTGTGGAGGTAGACGCCCAGCTCCTGCAGGTCCGCCTGCCCGGTCGCCGCACCCCATCGGGCCACACCGGTCGCGAAGTTCAGCGCTTCGGAACTCGATTCCTGATTGTTGCCCGATGCGAAAGCACCATGGCCCGACGCCCAGAAATGCCCGGAATAGGGATCGAAGGTCCGCAGGTACGGAAACATCGTGCCGGTCCGGTCGGCATTGGCAACGTCGGCGATCAGGAGATCAACCATACCGCCCCACTGATCGGGTGCCGCCCAGTCAGGGTCGTACTCCGCGATCGTCGCCGCAGCCTGCACGAAGTAACCGTAGTGGAACTGGTGGTCGTTGATCTGGGTTTCGGAATGGAAGCTCGCCGGATAGCCCTGCAGGGTTCCCCAGTCGCTGTTGTAGAAGAACTGCTTGTCGGTCCCGTCGGACGCATCGAACCAGTCTTCGAGCTCGTTCCTGATCGACTCCAGGAAGAGATCGCGTGCGTCTTCGTGGCCGACCTGGTTGGCAATATGGGTCAGTTCCGCAAGCCGCCCCAGCTCCTTGCCCGACCAGTACGTATCCTCTCCGGGAAAGGCTATCGGCCGCGCAAGAAGATCCTGATAGGCATCGTCAACGAGTTGGTGGAGCTGAAGCTCTCGTTGTAGCCATTCTCCCAGGGGCTTCCCGGTTCGATGAACAGGGTCTTTACGCCAACCCGCGGCAGCCATTCGCGGACAGCAGTGGCTGTGAACTCGCTGCCATTGTCGGAACGGATGTGATCGGGCGGC
>CALIUG010000105.1 GCA_938048755.1 uncultured Alphaproteobacteria bacterium | reverse complement strand
GGCCAGCTTGCCGGCACCATGTTCGACGGCATGGAAACCTACCGCTGGGCCTTTGCCGTGGGGTTCGCCTTCAACGTCGTGAATCTGGTCATACTGCTGCTCGTCAAGTCGATCACCCGGCGGTCCCGCGTGGATCCTGTCGCCGTGGCGGCGGAATAGGTTCCGGACAGCCTGGGCCCAGGCTCAGGACTCATCGATCACAACCAGTAGGCCATGGTTGCGGCGATGCAGATGGCGCGCATGTAGGTATGCGCGCATCGATGGTATCTGGTTGCGGTGCGCCTTGAGGTGGGTCGCGTCGATCATGATCCGGTCGGGCTCGCCGGCCTGGCCGGCCTGGCCGGCAAGTTCGGCAAAGATCCGGTTGAACACACCCATACGGCTCCAGCAGATGAAGCGATTGTAGATCGTCTTGTGGGGACCATAGGCCGCAGGCGCGTCGCGCCAGCGCAGCCCGTTCTTGATCACGAAGACGATCCCGCTGATCACCCTGCGGTCGTCAACCCGTGGAATGCCATGGGACAACGGGAAGAACGGCGCAATCCGGCGCATCTGCGCCTTGCTCAGCAGAAACAGATCATCCATCACAAGCACCTCCTTGAGGCGCTCAGTGAATCAAGCCAGCACAAACGGGGCAAGTGACCTGCTCCCCTGAAACTGGTTCAGGTTGCATGCGGGAGCCCGGCCAAGCGGTCATGCTTGAAGGCTAGTTGCAGGCTCCAAGTGACCCTTCGGCACATACCCGTCCGTCTGTCCAGGTCGCGCCGCTCAGGTCTGCGTCGGTCAGGGTCGCGTTGGTCAGGTCCGCGCCGCTCAGGTCCGCGCTGGATTCATGGCACTTGGACCAATCAACTTCGGGGGCTGCAGGGTCATCGCAAGCTGCCTTGGCTTCTGACGCCGCCGTCAGGAAAAGCCCCAGTGCGGCGGCAAGGAAGGCGGTGCGGCCGAAAATCGTCGTGGGGGTCATGGGTCATGGTCTCCTGCAGGTGTTGCTTGTCTGTCGCGCCAGTCTGGCGACCTGCAAGTTCCCTACAGCCGTAGCGGTAAGCACGAAGCACGTCCACTGATCCCGCTCAACACGCCGGCCTGATCCAAGGCTGAGGCAAGGTCCGCCAGCGCATCGCTGTCAACGCAGTGGGCAGCACTAAGGGTCCCTCAGAAACTGCTCCAGGCTGAATGATAGGTTCCGGCCAGGCGGGGACATCAGAGGGGCTGTAGCGGCCGCTTGGATATACCAACCGGCCCGCTCCGGTATTGCCTTATTCCCAGTTGCAGTCCCCAACTGACCCCTCCGCACATTCCCGTCCGTCTGTCCAGATCGCGCCGCTCAGGTCCGCGTTTTCCAGCTCCGCATGGGTCAGGGTCGCGTCGAGCAGGAACGCGCTGGTCAGGTCCGCGTCGGTCAGGTTCGCGCCCGTCAGGTTCGAGCCGGTCAGGTACGCGCCCGAGAATCCGAGATGGCTAAGATCCAGATTGCTCAGATCGCATCCGGAGTAATCAACCCCGGCCCCACTGGGGTCCCCGCAGCCGGCCTGTGCTCCCGAAGCCGCTGCAAGCAAGAGCACCAGCGCGGCGGCATGGAAGGCCGTGCGGTTGAAGATCGTCGCAGGAGTCATGGGCCATGTCCTTGTGCTCTCCGGATTCGCGCGCAGCGGCAGCTTACTGGCAGACGCCTGATGCCGCGCATTTGGTACCATCAGTCCAGGTCGCACCGTCCAGGCCCGAACCAAAATAAATGCCCGCATGGGGCACAATGGCGCCTGTAAAGTCTGCGCCGTAGAACACCGATTCACTCACCGTTGCACCGGTGAAGTCTGCACCGCTCAGATCGGTGTTGTTCAGGTTCGTGCGGAACAGGTACGCACCACGCAGGTTTGCATTGCTCAGGTTTGCACCGATCAACATGGTTTCCGACAGAAGGGCGCCGGAAAGATCGGCATGGTCCAGCACCGCGAACGCCATCTCGGCATCCCTCAGGTCGGCATTGCTCAGATCGGCTCCGGTCAGGACGGCTTCGGTCAGATTGGCGCGGTAAAGATCGGCACCGGAAAGATTGGCGCCGGTCAGATCCTTGCGGTCCAGATTGCATCCGCGCCAATTAACGCCGGGGGCGGGCGGGTCCTTGCATCCGGCACGCGCATCCGACGCCGCTGCAAGCAACAGCGCCAGTGCGGCGGCAAGGAAGGCGGTGCGGCTGAAAATCTTCGTGGATGTCATGGAACAGGGGCTCCTGCAGGGGTGGCCTTTACGGCGCACCCGTCGTGCAGCGAACCGTTTCATGACGTCATCATGCCCTCATGGGTTTTGGCTGTCACTTCGGCTGAGGATCGAAGCCGGGGCCGGAACGCACCAGCGGGCGTTTGCCTTCAGGCGGCAACCAGACGCCCATCTGCTTCACTCCCGGCCCTTGGGCCCGCAAGCCCAACCCCAACGGCCCGCTCCGGGACTGCCTGAAGCCTAGTTGCAGGCTCCAATCGACCCTTCGGCACAGACCTGTCCGTGGAACCAGGTTGCGCCGCTGAAGTCCGTGCCGAGCAGTTGCGCACGCTGCGGGTCCGCGCCCAACAAGTTCGCGCCCCTCAGGTTGGCGCCGCTCAGGTTAGCGCCGGTCAGGTCCGCGCGGGTCAGGTCCGCGTTGCTCAGGTCGGCGTTGGTCAGATCCGCCTCAATCAGGCCCGCGTTGCTCAGATTGGCGCCGGAAAGGTTCGCGCCCGGCAGCAACGCCCAGCCCATAAACGCGTTACTCAGATCGGCGCCGGACAGGTTCGCGCCGGATTTGTCGCACTCGAACCAATCAACGCCGGGGGCTGCAGGGGCATCGCAATCTGTCGTCGATTCGTGCGTCACCACCGCCCAGAGCACTACTGCGGCGACAAGGATGCTGGTGCCGCCGAGAAATGCAGCGACAACAAGCAAGGCGGTGCGGGCAAGAGAGGTCTTGAAGGTCATGGAACAGGATCTCCTGCAGGAGGGGTTGCCTTTACGGCGCACCCGTCGTGCAGCGAACCGTTTCATGACGCCATCATGACGCCATGGGTTTTACCTGTCACTTCGGCTGAGGATCGAAGCCGGGGCCGGAACGCGCCAGCGGGCCTGTGTATGCCTTCAGGCGGCGAACAGGCGCTGATCTGCTTCACCCGGCCCTTGGGCCTGGAAGCCCAGCCCCACCGGCCCGCTCCGGAATTGTCCGAGGGCTAGAAACAACCCCCAACTGACCCTTCGGCACAGACCCGCCCGTCGGTCCAGGTTGCACCGGAGAAGTCAACGTTGTTCGGGTCCGTACCGTTCAAATTCGCGCCGGTCAGGTCAGCGCCGTTCAGCTTCGCGCCCCACAGGATCGTGAGGCTCAGGTCCGCGTTGGTCAGGTTCGCGCCTTGCAGATCCACGCTGTACAGGTCCGCGCCGGAAAAATTGCAACCGGACCAGTCAACGCCGGGGGTTGGAGGATCCTCGCAAGCTGCCCTGGCCTCCGATGTCGCCGTCAGGAAAAGCGCCAGGGCGGCGGCGAGGAAGGCGGTGCGGCCAAAGATCGTCTTGAAGGTCATGGAATAGGGTCTCCTGCAGGGGTTGCCTTTACGGCGCACCAGTGGTGCAGCGAACCGTTTCATGACGCCATCATGCCCTCAGGAACTTTGGCTGTCACTTCGGGCGGGACATTCGGGATCGAAGCCGGGGCCCAAGCCGCATCAGCAGGCCTGTACAGACCCTCAGAGCGACCCCAACGCCCGGTCACGACCTAATCGATGCAGCATTCTAGGGATCTGGTTACGAGTGCGTTGATAGGTCCTGAGGCTGGCTATCTGGAGTCCAGTATCGGTCCCTGAGTTCGCTCCGCATGACCTTGCCGATGCTGGAGCGGGGAAAGGCTTCGATGAAGTCGAAGGACTTTGGCAGCTTGAATCCGGCGATATGCCCGCGGCAGTGGTCGAGCAGATCGTCGATCAGGTCTTCGTTTTCTTCCACGCCGTCCTCGAGCACGACCACGGCCCTGATTTCCTCGCCCCAGCGCTCGCTGGGGACGCCGACACATACGGCTTCCTTGACGGCGGGATGGGTGTTGAGCACCCGGTCGATCTCGGCTGGATAGATGTTGACGCCGCCCGAGACGACCGTGTCGGCATCGCGACCGGTCAGATAGAGATAGCCGGAACGGTCGACATAACCCATGTCGCCCATGGTGAACCAGTCGCCGCGCCGGTTGGCCTGGGTCTTCTCGGCAGCCTTGAAATAGATGAACTGTTCGGTGTCGGGCGCACGCAGATAGACGATCCCGATCTCGCCGACCGGGCGTTGCTGGCCCTCGGCATCCATGATGGCAATGGCGCCGCCGGGGACCGGTTTGCCGACCGTGCCTGGATGCGCTGCCCAGTCCCTGGGCGTGCTGTAGACCAGCGCACCTTCCGTGCCGCCGAAGAACTCATGCAGGATCGGCCCGAGCCAGGCGATCATGCGGTCTTTCAGATCGCGCGTGCAGGGTGCCGATCCGTGCAGCATCCAGCGCAGGGATGAGAGGTCGAAGCGGTTGCGGACGTCCTCGGGCAGGTCGAGCAGGCGCTGGAACATGACCGGCACGACATGGCTGTGGGTGATCCGGTGGCGTTCGATGAGCGAAAGGAATTCCGTCGGCTCGAACCGCTCCATCACGACCATGCCGATGCCCTGGTTCAGCGCCCACCACAGGTTCAGGCTCATGGGTGCGGCATGGTAAAGCGGGCTGGGGTTAAGCAGCAGATCGGTATCGGGCCGCAGGTCGGCCGAGGCGGTCAGGGCGGGCAGCAGGGGCACCTTGCGTTTGTGCAGGAACTTGACGCCCTTGGGCCGGCCCGTCGTGCCGGAGGTGTAGAGCATGCGCTCGCCCATGACCGGGTCTTCGATATCGTCGCCGGGCATGGGTTGGAGCGTGTCGTCATAGGATTCGAAGCCGTCGATCGCGCCGCCGATGGCGAATCCGAGTTCCACGCGGGGCAAGGCGCGTGCATGTCTTGCCGAGGCTTCGCAGGCAACGTCAGCAAACAGAACACGGGCTTCACAATCGTCGACGATGTAGCTCGATTCCTCAGGCGTGAGATGCCAGTTGATGGGTGTGATGCGCAGACCGCAGCGCATGACCCCCATGATGATCTCGACGAATTCGGGCCGGTTGGTACAGAGAAGCGCGACACCGTCGCCCTCCTTCAGGCCGGCCTGGCGCAGAAGGCGCGCGACACGGTTGGCGTTGGCATTGAGTTCGGCAAAGCTGCGGTTGCCGGTCGGTGCGATGACAGCGGGGCGATCGGGATGCGCGCGGGCCGTCACGGCAATGGCCATGCCCGCGGCCGCCGCCTCGGCGGCATTCAACACCCTCCCCATACCGTTACTTTCGCGCAGTAGCGCGCCCCGTTTCGGTCAGGCGGGGCATCAGCTCGACGAAGTTGCAGGGCCGGAAGCGGTAATCAAGTTGGTGCACCAGGATGTCGTCCCAGGCGTCCTTGCAGGCGCCGGGGGAACCGGGCAGGGCAAAGAGATAGGTCCCGCCCGCGACACCTGCCGTGGCGCGTGATTGCACGGTCGAGGTGCCGATCTTCTGATAGGAAAGCCAGCGGAACAGTTCGCCGAAACCAGGGATCGCTTTCTCGTAGACCGCGTCAAAGGCCTCGGGCGTGACATCGCGGCCGGTGACGCCGGTACCGCCGGTGGCCAGCACGACATCGACGCCAGGATCGGCAATCCAGCCGAGCAGGGCCGCCTCGATCACGCTCTGGTCATCCTCGACGATGCGGCGGTCGGCCAGGACATGGCCTGCGGCGGTCAGACGATCGACCAGAATGTTGCCGGACTTGTCGTCCTCTGGCGTGCGGGTGTCAGACACCGTCAGAACGGCGATCTGGACCGGCAGAAACTCCTTGCTTTCATCAATTCCCGGCAATGGATGTCTCCCCACCCTGATAGACCGGCCACTGACCTGCGGCCACCATGTCCAAGGTGGTTACCGGCTGGTCCAGACGCAAGCGGTAGATCCAGTAATTGGCCATCACGCGTTCAATAAAGAAGCGCGTTTCGCGCGACGGGATCGTTTCGATGAACAACAGGGGGTCAAAGGTCGCACCCGTGACCTCAACCCATTTGTTCAGGTTGCCGGGCCCGCCGTTATAGGCCGCAAGGGCAAAGAACAGGTTCCCGCGCACGCTGTTGAGCGCAAGAAGATAGTCGATGTAGTCCTGACCCAGATCCAGCGCGACAACGGGATCGTTGAGCAGGTGCTTCTTGGAACTCGTGAACGCATCGTCACCGCTGACATAGGCTGCCGTGGTGGGCATGATCTGCATCGGTCCCTGGGCGCCCGCATCGCTGCTGGAGAACGCCCGGAACTCGGACTCGCGGCGCATGACGGCAAAAAGCAGGGCGGGATCGACCTCGAATCCATCCGACGGCTGCCAGTCCGGCACGGGATACAGCGCGGCATCGAACCGCTCCGAATAGCCATAGAGCAGTTCCCGGCCCAGACGGTACTGGGCGGCGGGAAGGTCAAGATCGACGGCCAGACGCAGCATTGCCACGGCCAGACCCGGCCGGTCATAGGCATTGACCGCATCGAACTCCTGATCAGCCCGGTGGTGCTGGCCGACCTGCGCCAGGGCAATGGCGCGGCGCACCTCCGGCAGGACCGCCAGCGTGGCGCGTTCGGTGTCCGACAGGACGGGCAGGCGCTCGTTCAGAACGATTTCGCCTCCCAGAGCATGCTGGGCCAGAAGACCGTAAAAGCTGTAAGGGCGGGCAAGTGCGGTATTGAGATAGGTGCCGACCTTTTCAGGGTCGCCGACCAGAAGGTTGATGCGTGCGGCCCAGTAGGCGCCGGCCGCCACCAGGTCCTCATCAGGCCGACCCGCCGCGAGAATCTCGAAGGCATGGCGTGAAGCCTGGAGATCGTTTTGCCGGTAAGCAGCCAGGCCTGCAATCCAGGCGGCCAGCGTTGCCTTGCTGCCGGAACGTTCCAGAGCGGGGTCGACCAGTTCGCGTGCCGTATTGTCATCACCGCCCACGAAGTAACCGCGCGCGACCTCGGCTGCCATCCTGTCCTCGGTCAGGTCATCGGCCAGGGCAACGAAGGTCGGATCGCTCAGCAGGTTCCGCGCGGCGCTGTTGGCGCCTGCCAGGACGTTGCGGCGCACCTGTGCGACGATATCGCGCAAGGTACTGCGTTCTCCCGACGACAGGTGATCCCAGGATGCCTCATCAACCGCATCGCTGGCCGGCTGCAATGCCCTGCCGACATATTCCACGTCGTCCAGGCGGCCATCGCGGGGCGGCTGGGGGGCGGCGGCACCTTCGGGCTGACGCCGCAGGGCCAGGCGATAGATGCGATCCGCATCGGGATGGTCGGCATAATTGACGAGCCAGGCGCTCAGCTCGGCAAAACTCGAGTGCCAGCTGGTGGGATGCATGTAGCGCTGGGCCAGGACATGACCCATCAGGATACGGTCGCTCAACTGATCGATCAGGCGATCGGCCGTGTTCCAGTCAGCCAGCTGCTGGGCCGCGAAGATTCCCCTGTAGCGATCAATGTCGCCTTGCGAGAGCGCAACAAAGAGCGCTTCTTCGGGAACAGCCGGTTTTGTCGCGGGAATCGGGACGGCAAGGGCAGCGTGTGCCGGTTCGGTGATCAGCAGGTCATGGCCGGGAATGGCTGCGGCAATGGTAATCTCATCGCCGGGCGGTGCGGGCTTGACCTGGGGCAGGGGCGGCATCGTCTGCGCCCACGCAGAAGCAGCCCCCAGGACCAGGACGGTCAGAGCGGCAAGCATCGTCTTGTAAGGTGTATGCGCACAGCCACGCATGGTCGTGACTGTTGCAGTTCCCCCCGTCATCTCTCGCCGCCTCATCATCCCCTGCGGCAGCCCTTATAGGGACTTGGTCAGGAGCGGACAACTTGACAGGGTCGGGGTCAGGATTCCTGCTGAGTCGCGCTTTCGAGGAGCTGCAGCGCATCGATCTTCTCGCGAATCGCCAGCAGGTCGCGCCATGATTCGCGTTTGCGTGCAGGCTGGCGCAGCAGATAGGCGGGGTGAAACATCGCCATGGCGGGAATGGGTTCGCGCCCCTCCCGTTCCAGGGAGAACCAGCGGCCCCGCAGGCGGGTAATGCCCTCGCTGCGGTTCAGCATCGCCTTGGCCGCCGTGCCGCCCGTGTAGATCAGGATGCCCGGCTGGATCAGCGCGACCTGACGCTCGAGGAAAGGCAGGCACAACGCAATTTCTTCAGGCGTCGGCGTACGGTTGCCGGGCGGTCGCCAGTAGAGCGTGTTGGTGATGTAGACATTGCTGCGATCCAGACCAATGGACGCCAGCATCTTGTCGAGCAACTGGCCAGCCGGCCCCACAAACGGTTTGCCCACGCGATCTTCCTCGCGGCTGGGCGCCTCGCCGATCATCATGATCCGCGCCTGGGGGTTGCCGTCATAGATGCAGGTCGTTGTTGCCGTGCGTTTGAGCGGGCAACCGTCAAACGCCTGAATCGCCGCAATCAGTTCCTCATGGGTTGAGGCCGCTGCAGCCAGGGCGCTGGCTTCGCCGGTATCGGCGACCGGTGCCGGTGACGCGACCCGCTGGGCCGGGGCAGGTGGAGTGCCCGCGACGACATTCGGCTGCTCGACCGGTGGTGGCGCAGGTGCCTGAAACCGGTCGACCGGCTCCAGGGCGACCGCCTCATCGACGCCCACCTCTCCGTACCAGCGTAGAAGTGCTGCAGCCTGTTGCCTGTCCATCGTCATGACCGGACCATAACGTGGCAGGAACGACTTCTCCATGATTTGGACAAGAGTCCGCGCCGGAGACCATGGTACTCGTCAAAAATCCGGGTTATGACAAGGCCAAATCAAGGACAACGTGGTTGGGATAGATCCAATGGACGACGTGCAACGCGAAAGCATGGAATTCGACGTGATGATCGTCGGCGGTGGCCCGGCCGGGCTGGCTGCGGCGATTCGTCTGCGTCAGCTGGCTGAAGAGAGCGGCAAGGAGATCAGCGTCTGCCTGATCGAGAAGGGTTCGGAAGTCGGTGCCCATATCCTCTCAGGCGCCGTGATGGAGCCGCGTGCGCTCGATGAACTCATTCCCGACTGGAAGGAAAAGGGCGCACCACTCAACACGCCCGCAGGCAAGGACAAGTTCCTCTTCCTGACCCATTCCAACGCCATCCGCCTGCCGACCCCGCCGCAGATGAACAACCACGGCAACTACATCGTCAGCCTGGGCAATGTCTGCCGCTGGCTGGGCGAGCAGGCCGAAGCTGCCGGTGTCGAGGTCTTTCCGGGCTTTGCCGCCGCAGAGGTTCTGTTCAACGAGGACGGCTCGGTCAAGGGTGTGGCAACCGGCGACATGGGCATCGGCAAGGACGGCGAGAAGAAGGCCCATTACGAGCCCGGCATCGAACTCCATGCCCGCCAGACCCTCTTTGCCGAGGGCTGCCGTGGTCATCTCTCCAAGCAGCTGATGGAGCATTTCGACCTGCGTGACGGCGTCGACCCCCAGACCTACGGCATCGGCATCAAGGAATTGTGGGAAATCGATCCGGACAAACACCAGGAAGGCCTGGTGATACACACCACCGGCTGGCCCATGGATCGCAACACCTATGGCGGTTCGTTCCTCTATCACCTTGAGAACAATCAGGTGTCGGTCGGGTACGTGGTCGGCCTCGACTACGAGAACCCCTATCTCTCGCCCTTTGAGGAATTCCAGCGCTTCAAGACACATCCCGCGATCCGGGAGTTCTTTGAGGGCGGCAAGCGCATTGCCTATGGCGCGCGGGCGATCAACGAAGGCGGTTTCCAGTCGATTCCGAAACTGACCTTCCCCGGCGGGGCCTTGATCGGCTGTTCCGCAGGCTTCGTGAACGTGCCCAAGATCAAGGGCAGCCATACCGCCATGAAAAGCGGCATGACGGCTGCCGAGGCCGTGTTCGAATGGCTGGCCGAGGAAAGCCCGGCTTCCATGGAAGTCACCAGCTATCCCGAGCGCCTGAAGAAGACCTGGCTGTGGGACGAACTCTACAAGGTCCGCAACATCCGCCCCAGCTTCCACAAGGGTTTCTGGGCCGGCCTGATCTATTCGGCCATCGATACCGTGCTGCTGCGCGGCAGGGCGCCCTGGACCTTCCACAACAGGCCCGATCACACCGCACTCAAACCCAAGAGCGCATGCAAGCCCATCGACTATCCCAAGCCCGATGGCGAGATTTCGTTTGATCGCAACAGCTCGGTGTTCCTGGCCAGCACGAACCATGAGGAAGACCAGCCCGTCCATCTGACGCTCAAGGACCCGGGTGTTCCGATCCGGATCAACCTGGAGACCTATGACGCGCCGGAACAGCGGTATTGCCCGGCCGGAGTCTATGAAATCGTGGAAGAAAGCGATGGACCGCGTCTGCAGATCAACGCGCAGAACTGCGTCCACTGCAAAACCTGCGACATCAAGGATCCCACCCAGAACATCGTGTGGGTGACGCCCGAAGGTGGCGGCGGGCCGAACTACCCCAACATGTAAGGGCGGCTGCCACACGGATGTTTGAGCGGTCCGGCTTTGTGCCTCTGCTCCGCGTCGTCTAAGGTAAGGACTGTTGTGTCGCGTCCATGGGGCGCGGCGTGCGCAACGCCTTGTATATCGCAGTGAAAGAGTGACGCACCATGCGTGACAACGACCGATTGGTAACCTCGTTGGGTGCTGTCGCATCTGCGGCAGTTGTTGGCTTGCTGCTTCTGTCGGGCTGCAAGACCAGCAGTGATTCCCAGGGCGCGCAACGCAGCGATCTGGCCCCGTCCACGCTGGCACAGGCCAATGACGAGTTTGTCGATCTGTCGGGCGCGACCCAGCTGCCGCTTTCGTCGGTTTCTTCGTCCTCGGGCGCCTATCTGGCCGCCCAGTCGGCCATCGGTGAACGCGACATGTCGGCGGCTTCCGATTATCTGCTGGTCGCGCTGGCTGCTGATTCTGGCAACAAGGATCTGATGCGCCAGACCCATTTTGCACTCGTCTCGGCCGGGCGCATTCCCGAGGCTCTGCCGATCGCGCGCCGCCTGCTTGTGGGTGAAGGCATTGATCAGTTCTCGCCGCTCACCGTGGCTGCCGATGCGCTTGAGCGTGACGCCTTTGACGAGGCCGACGAGGCCCTGGCCCGCCTGCCGATCACCGGCTACAACACGATTCTGGTTCCGATGCTGGAGGCTTGGGTTGCCGCCGGGCGTGGCGAGTTTGATGCCGCCGTCGACGCCATGGGCCCCACCAATCTTGGCGATGGCTTTGATGCGCTCCGGTCCTATCACCTTGCGCTGATCCTGGACCTTGCCGATCGCCCCGTGGAAGCAGAAGAGGCGTTCGTGCGCTCGGTCGAGAGCCAGCCCGGCGGCGCCTATCGTGTCGTGCTCGGCTATGGCGATTTCCTGGAGCGCCAGGGCAGGCCCGAAGATGCCCGCGAGCTCTATCGCACTTTCCTCGTCGCCAACCCGGATTCACTCTGGCTCGAAAACGCACTTGCCAGGCTTGAGGGCACGGGTAGCCCGGCCTCCCGGGTTGATGAGGCACGGGAAGGCGCTGCCGAAGCCCTGTTTGCGATCGCAAGTGCGGCGCATCAGAGTGACGGGCCCGAGATCGCCCTGGCCTATGGTCAGGTTGCTGCCTATCTGATGCCCAAGAACGATGTCATCTCGCTGCTGATCGGTGACATCCTGGAAATGCAGGGCAAACATCTCGAAGCGATCGAAGCCTATCGTCGCATCAGTGCAAGCTCACCCCTGGACTGGACCGCCAGACTGCGTGTCGCCCTTAATCAGGATGATGCAGGGCAGCCCGATCAGGCTATCGCCCTTCTGCGCCAGATGGTCGAGGAGCGGCCCGACCGCAGCGATGCCATCGTTGTTCTGGGCGATATCCTGCGCGTGCATGAACGTTGGGATGAGGCCGTGGAGGCCTATGACATCGCCTTTGATCTGCAGGGCAATGACGTCGAGGACGATTGGCGTCTGCGTTACGTGCGCGGGATCGCCCTCGAACGGTCTGGCGACTGGCCGCGTGCCGAAGAGGATTTTCTCGCCGCTCTCGAGATCGAGCCGGATCACCCCTTTGTCCTGAATTATCTGGGCTATACGTGGGTCGACCGGGGCGAACATCTCGATGAAGCCCTCGACATGATCGAGCGTGCCGTCAATCAACGCCCGCTGGATGGGTTCATTACCGATAGCCTGGGCTGGGCCTATTACCGGCTCGGCCGGTTCGAGGAAGCCGTGGTGCAGCTTGAACGTGCCGTTGAATACGAACCCGGCGACCCCGTCATCAACGATCACCTGGGCGATGCCTACTGGATGGTAGGCCGCCGCGCTGAAGCCAGGTTCCAGTGGCGTCGTGCCATGTCGTTGGGCGAAGACGATTCGGAACTGATCGATACAATCCAGACCAAGCTGCAGTCAGGCCTGACAGACAGCAACGATATCTGACCTGATGCGGGCGGATCTGGGACCGATCGCGGCCAGGGCCAAGATCAATCTTTATCTTCACGTGACCGGCCGTCGCGATGACGGGTTCCACGAACTCGACAGCCTGTTTGTGCGGGTCGGAATTGCAGATTGGCTCTGGCTTTCACATGCCGAAGCCGACTCACTGGAGGTGAGTGGCCCCTTCGCGGGCGCGCTTGCCACTGAAGACGCCGGGGACAATCTTGTGATGTGCGCGGTGGATGCGGTGCGCCGGAAGGTGGATCACGCTGGTGCATTCCGTGTGCATTTGGAAAAGAACCTGCCTGTCGCATCCGGCATCGGCGGCGGCTCCGCCGATGCCGCCGCGACGTTGAAGGCGATGGCCCGCCTGATCGGTGGATCGGAACACCTGGATACGATCGCGCAAACGCTGGGTGCCGACGTCCCGCCCTGTCTCAGCGAACAACCGATCCTTGTTTCGGGGATCGGAGAGATCATAAATACCGCACCGCAACTACCTGAGGTAGCCATGGTGCTCGTGAATCCGGGCAAGCCGTTGGCGACACCACAGGTCTTTGGTGCGCGCGCGGGAACCTTCACTGCGCCGGACCCTCTGGCAGTTGCGCCCGGCGGGTTCGACGACCTGGTCGGGGAACTGGAGCGGCGCAGCAACGACCTTGAAACGCCCGCTTGCCGGCTGGAGCCGCTGATTGCCGAGGTGCTCGACGCCTTGTGCGGCCAGCAGGGCATCGAACTTGCCCGCATGAGCGGCAGCGGCGCGACCTGCTTTGGCCTTGTCCGCACGCTTGACCAGGCCCTGGAGGCCGCCGCCCGATTGCAGGCCTTGCATCCCGACTGGTGGATTGTGGCCACGGAGATGGTCACCAAGGCGACTTCCCTTGGCACCGACAAGCCGATAAACGGACATCCATGAGCAGGATAGAAGAACTGGGCGGCCTGATCGGGGATCGCCAGGCACATGTCGGGGTGATCGGGCTGGGTTATGTCGGCCTGCCGCTGGTACTGGCGGCACATGACACCGGCTTCAACGTGATCGGTTTCGATACCGACCCTGAAAAGATCAACCGACTGGATGCCGGCGAAAGCTACATCCGACACATCGGGTCCGACGCGATCGGGGCGCTTGCGCAATCCGGACGCTTTGCCGCAACCGTCGACATGGCGCGGCTGGGTGAGGCCGATATCATCCTGATCTGTGTGCCCACCCCGCTGACCGTCAACCGCGAACCCGACATGCGTTATGTCGAACTGACCTCCCGCGCCATCGCGGCATCCCTGCGTGACGGGCAGCTGGTGATCCTGGAATCGACGACCTATCCCGGCACCACCGACGATCTCGTCAAACCGATTCTGGAAGCCGATGGTCTGAAATCGGGCACCGACTTCCTGCTCGCCTATTCGCCCGAACGCGAAGACCCGGGCAATGTCGATTACGGCACGACGCAGATCCCCAAGGTTGTCGGCGGTGACGGCGCGCCGGCACGGTCTGCGGCCTGCGCCTTCTATGAGGCGATCACCAGCGCCGGCACGGTGCCGGTCACCGACACCAGCACGGCTGAAGCGGTGAAGCTGACCGAGAACATCTTCCGCTCGGTCAACATCGCGCTCGTGAACGAACTCAAGCTTGTTTACGACAGCATGGGCATCGACATCTGGGAAGTCATCGAAGCGGCCAAGTCCAAGCCGTTCGGTTACATGCCGTTCTACCCCGGCCCCGGTCTGGGCGGACACTGCATCCCCATCGACCCGTTCTATCTGACCTGGAAGGCGCGCGAGTTCGATGTCGCGACCCGCTTCATCGAGCTGGCCGGAGAGGTCAACACGGCGATGCCCGCCCATATCGTGGCGCGCCTGGGTGAGGAACTGGACAAACGCTTTGCCCGTGGCCTGAACGGCGCGAAGGTTCTGCTGATGGGCATGGCCTACAAGAAGAACGTGGATGACATCCGCGAGAGTCCGGCCCTGAAGCTGACCGCGTTGCTGGAAGCGCGCGGCGCCGTGGTGTCATTCCACGATCCCTATATCCCCGTCATTCAGACCGGGCGCGAACATGCCGAACTTTCCGGCCGAGAAAGTGTGTCCTGGGCTGAAGTCACGGGCGGTGGGCATGACGTTGCCCTGATCGTGACCGATCACGATGCCATCGACTATGCCGCCCTTGTCGCGGCCAGCCCGCTGGTGATCGACACACGCAATGCGACCCGCGATGTCACCGACCATCGCGAGAAAATCGTTCTGGCCTGACCGCAAAACGGCCCTGGTGTTCTTGCGTCCCGGCCCGGATTCGGCTTTATAGGGCGCGCTGTTGGGGCGTGGCCAAGCGGTAAGGCATCGGGTTTTGATCCCGTGATCCCTGGTTCGAATCCAGGCGCCCCAGCCAGCTCTTTCAAATTGACCTGCTTCCTGCCTGTGGCCGCGATCCGGCCTTGCTGTGTCTGCGAATCCGCGCTGAACTGAGGCTCGTTCCTTGTTGTTGGAACGGGAAAACCGCCTGCGTGTTTGCTCCACGACATCGTGTGTTTGCAGGGCGCAACAGCACCAGTCCTACTTTGCATGGGGTTGAACCTCCGAAATTGCAGGCAGCGTCCCCCGTGGCGCGTGAAGGGAGTGTTTTCACATGGCGTTGACCAGCCGGGTTCACGAGATTCTCGTCGGTGATGACGAGGGGCGTGTCTGCCGTGACATTCCCGAAGAAGCCTGTGACGAGCAGCCGCGCAACTTCCTGATCCATGTCGCCAGTCTGGCGGCAACCAAATGCGGTGACGGGCTTTCGGATCCCAAGCTTGTTCTGGCCTGGCTGATGGGTGCTTTGGGTGCGCCTGCCTGGACCATCGGGCTTCTGGTGCCCGTGCGTGAGGCCGGCGCGCTTCTGCCGCAGTTGTTCACCGCTGCCAGCATCCGCGCCCTGCCGCGCCGGAAATGGGCGTGGGCCGCGGGCAGCCTGGTCCAGGGCCTTTGTGTGCTGGGTATGGCAGCCGTGGCATTGACCCTTGAGGGGCAGACTGCGGGAATCGCGATCGTCGATCTTCTGGCCGTGCTGGCGGTTGCCCGCAGCGTCTGTTCGGTGAGTTACAAGGACGTGCAGGGCAAGACCGTTTCCAAGGCGACCAGAGGGACGGCAACGGGAACTGCAGGGACGGTTGCCGCCACGGTTGTTCTGGCGTTCGGACTGGCTCTCAGCTTCGATGTCCTGGCCCTGGAGGTCATGACGATTGCGGCGGCACTGGCTGTTGCCGGCGGCATGTGGCTCTTTGCTGCGGCCCTGTTCTGCGCCCTCACCGAAGCGCCGGGCGCCACCGAAGGCGGGGGCAATGCCATCAGCGTTGTGCGTGAGCAGCTCTCGCTCCTGTTCAGCGATCGCCAGTTGCAGC
>CALIUG010000104.1 GCA_938048755.1 uncultured Alphaproteobacteria bacterium | reverse complement strand
TGCAGAACTATCAGGGTGAGGCCGTGGGTCAGATCATCGGCTACGACCTGCGCATGGCCTATTACCGCCAGCTTCAGCGTCTCAGCCTCTCATGGCATGACAAGGTTCATTCGGGCGACCTGATGACTCGCGGCATCCTCGACATCGAAGGCGTGCGCCTTTGGGTCGATACGGGCATCCTGCGGTTCATCCTGCTCATGACGCTGCTGACCGGCGGCGCGATCACGCTACTGCAGATCGATGTCGTACTGGGTCTCCTTTCGCTCAGCTTCGCACCCATTGTCGGTGTCACGGCTTCGGTTGCGCGCCTGAAGTTGCGCGACACCTGGCTTGCCCTGCAGGAGGAACTCTCGACCCTGACCAAGGTCATGGAAGAAAACCTGGGCGGCATTCGTGTCGTGCGGGCCTTTGCCTCCCAGGCCTTCGAGCTCGTGCGTTACGACACCATTTCGGCGCGTGCGCTTGCCATGTCGCATCGCCGTATCGCCCTGTTCGTGAAAAGCACGACCTCCATGACCTTCGTCTATTTCTGCTCCATGGGCCTGGTGCTCTGGATCGGCGGCGAAAAGGCGATGGATGGCGAGATCACGCTGGGACAACTGGCCGAGTGCCTTGCCTTCATGACCATCCTGCAGATGCCGGTTCGGCAGATCGGCTGGATGATCAATTCGATCGCACGTGCCTCGACCTGTGGTGGCCGTCTGTTCAACGTGCTCGATCTCGAACCCAGCATTGCAAATGCGCCCGATGCCAGGCCGCTTGAGGTCACGCAAGGGGTCGTGCGGTTCGAGAATGTCGATTTCGCCTATCCCGCCGTCGCGCGGGATCACCGCACACTGACCGGCATCAATCTGGAAATCCGGCCGGGCAAGACCGTCGGCGTTGTCGGGCCGCCGGGCAGCGGCAAGAGCACGCTTGCCCAGCTCATTGCGCGTTACTACGACGTCACGTCAGGGCGCATCACAATTGATGGCCAGGACGTGCGTGATGTCACGCTGGAAAGCCTGCGTCATGCCGTCAGCATCGTGCAGCAGCAGCCCTTCCTGTTTACCGCCAGCGTCGATCATAACGTCGCCTATGGCGACCCCTGGGCCGGGCGCAGCGGCATCGAACGCTCGGCTGCGGCGGCTCAGCTGCACAACTACATCAAGAAACTTCCCTCCGGGTACGGCACCCTGGTGGGTGAACGCGGCGTGTCGCTCTCGGGCGGTCAGCGTCAGAGGCTTTCCATTGCCCGTGGCGTTCTGGTCGACAGCATGGTGCTGATCTTTGATGATTCCACCGCAGCCGTGGATGCCGCGACGGAACAGCGCATCCGCGGTGCGATCCAGGAGATCGTCAAGGAACGCGCGGTCATGATCATCGCGCACCGTCTGAGTTCGCTGATGCATGCCGACGAGATCATTTTTCTGGAAGACGGCCAGATCGTTGAACGCGGCAGCCATGAGGAACTCCTGGCTCCGGGCGGCCGCTACCGCTCGCTCTACGACCTACAGTCAAGCGACGACGCGGAGGAGGGCACATGACCGATACGTCTGACAAGACCGCTCCGCTTGCCGTCGTCGGCTCCCAGATTTCCTATGACGAAGAACTCTTCGGAAAGGTCTTCGACCGCTGGGTGATCGCGCGGTTCTGGGAATACATGCGGCCCTACAAGCGACGTATCCTGCTCGCGGTTGCCGGTGTCCTGGTCTTCACCTTCACGCAGTTGGCGATCCCGTTGGTCATTCGCTGGGCCATCGATGACGCCGTCGCGCACGGTCCGGATTCGCGTGCTCTGCTGCACAGCGCCGTGATCGTGTTCTTCGGCATCATCACGATGAACTACATTGCCAATCAGGTGCAGGAATCCATCGTCGGGAGACTGGCAGGGCATCTCCTGTTTGATCTGCGCCGTGCGATGTATGCCCATCTCCAGGTCGTTTCGCTCTCCTTCATGGACCGCACCGAAGTTGGCCGCCTGATGTCGCGCCTGCAGGGCGATGTCTACGCCCTCCAGGAATTCCTGGAGTCTTCGATCTTTGCCATCGGTGACCTTGTCCTGCTTCTGGGCATCGTGGTGGTTCTGCTCAGTCTGGACGTGCGTCTGGGTGCTCTGACGCTTTCGGTTGTGCCGATCCTGCTGATCGTTCGGATCGTCTGGCTGCCGCTTGCCCGCAAGGCTTTCCTGCGCGCGCGTGAAACCAACTCGTCGGCCAATGCGGCACTGGCCGAAAACGTCCATGGCATTCGCGCGGTTCAGGAACTGGGCCGTGAGGATGTGAACTTCGACCTCTTCCGTGAGAAAGCCGCCGACAATCTGGTTGCTCATCTGGCCGCTTCGAAGTTCACCAACATCATGATTCCCATTGTCGACACGCTGACAGGTCTTGCCATGGCCATTGTCGTTGTCGTGGGCGGCGGTCTGGTGCTCGACAGCACGCTTGATATCGGCGTGATGGTGGCGTTCCTCTTCTATGTGCAGCGGTTCTTCGACCCGATCCGGTCGCTCACCATCCAGTACAGCATCATGCAGCGCGCCATGGCCGCCGGGCATCGCATCTTCGAGGTCATGGATGTCACCGTCGATATCAAGGACAAGCCCGGCGCGGTTGATCTTGATGGCAGTGATGGGTCGGTCGAGTTCGATCACGTCACCTTCGGCTACGTGAAGGATCAGCCGGTTCTGAAAGATGTCAGTTTCCGTGTCGAGAATGGCGAAACCGTTGCTGTGGTCGGTCCCACCGGGTCGGGCAAGACCAGCGCCATGGCGCTCGCCCACCGCTTCTACGACGTCTGGGACGGCGCGGTGCGCGTCGGCGGCCATGATGTGCGTGACGTCACCCAGAACTCGCTGGGCCGGCACGTCGCCATGGTGCTGCAGGAGCCGTTCCTGTTCACCGGAACCGTGTTCGAGAACATCCGCTACAACAAGGAAGGCGCCACGCGCCACGATGTCATCGCTGCGGCCAAGGCCGTGGGTGCGCACGATTTCATCACCGACCTTCCCGGCGGTTATGACACCGAGCTTGACCAAGGTGCTGCAACCCTGTCGCTGGGCCAACGCCAGCTTCTGAGCTTCGCGCGTGCCCTGGTCGCCGATGCGCGCATCCTGGTGCTGGACGAAGCAACGGCCAATGTCGACAGCTATACCGAACGCAAGATCCAGCAGGCTCTCGCGCGCCTGCTCGAGGGCCGCACGGCCATGGTCATCGCCCATCGTCTGGCGACCATCCGTGGCGCGGACCGGATCATCGTGCTGCAGGACGGCGTCGTCATCGAAACCGGAAACCACAACGAACTCATGAAGCTGGGCGGTCTCTACAGCCGCCTATACAAGATGAACTACGCCAGCTTCGACGACATTCCCGAAGAAGAAATCGCACGCCTCACCAAGGCTGACGGAGAGACCTGACCGCATCGAGAGCCTGTGCTAACGTTTGGCGGATCAAGCACGTTAGGGGTTTGTTATGGCCAAGGTTCTCCATGATGTCGTGATCTCGGGTGATGCCCATGTCGGTGAACCCGATGCCATGCGCGCCTATATGCCAAAGGAATTTCTGGACCAGTTGCCGGAGCTGAAAGTCGGCGAGGAAGGCAATCTGGCGATGACGGTGGATGGCGGCGAGCTTCTCCGTGCGCCCAAACGTACGCCAGGTCCGATCGATCTCATGAAGGAGTTCCGCTCGGACCCCAGTCAGGGCACCGATCTTGATCTGCGGCTGGAGCACATGGCGCTGCAGGGTGTCGATGCCGCGGTCATTTTCCCCAACATCGGACTCAGCATCTCGATGGGCAATTCCTCGCCCGCGTTCAACCACGCCTGGTCACGTGCTTACAACGAATTCGTCTGGGATACCTTCTCGCCCCATCATCATCGCCTGAAACCGGCTGCGATGCTGGCCATCGACAACATCGAGGAAACGCTGGCCGAGGCCGAACGCTGCATCAAGCTTGGTTTCTGCACGCTCTTCCTGCCGGCAACCGTGCCGTGGCGGCCCTATCGTCTGCCTGTTTACGAGCCGCTCTGGAGCCTGGCCGAAGAAGCGGGCATTCCGCTCAACTTCCACATCTTCAGCGGCAACCTTGCTCTGCGTGGCGATATGGTGAGCGTGGCGGATATTTCCGACGACCGCATCGCAGAGTTGCGCGGCCTCGATGAGATCGAAAAGGGGAGTCCCGAATACATCGGGATTACGGTGATGGGCATGGCTGCGGGCATGTCACCGATCTGCGAGATGATCGGCTCGGGCGTTCTGGAAGCCCATCCTGATCTGAAGGTCGTGATTACCGAAAGCGAATGCGGCTGGCTCGCCTGGTGTCTCCACACCATGGATCAGATGAACCGGCAGCGGCACCTGGGCATGAAGAAGCTGGAGCTTGAACCCAGCGAGTACTTCCATCGCCAGTGTGCGGTCACCATCACCGATGATCCCGTGGCACTGCACAATGTGCCGCTGACCGGCAGCGATTGTCTGCTCTGGGGTGACGACTATCCCCATGACGAAGGCGTGTTCCCCGATGGCGCCCGCGCCATCCGCGAAATCCGCGAGGCGCTGACGCCCGAGGCTGCGCACCATGTGCTGTGTGGCCATGCTGCGAAGCTCTACGGCTTCGATCTCGATCTGCTCCAGGCAACACGTGACGAAGTGATGCGCCACGCGGCCTGAGCATTCAGCTCGCTTGTCTGGCGCTCGTAATGTCCTCGGCCATCAACTCTTCAATGAAGAGGCTGACAAGCTGGGCGCGCACGGCCACACCTGACTTGCGGTAGATCGCGTTCGATTGCGCCTTGATGGTGCCGTCCTTGGTTTCACGAAGGGCGGCGATCTCGGCAATCGAGAGACCCTTGATCAGGAGCAGGGCGACATCGCGCTCTGCTTCACTCAAGGCCGAGGCATCAAAGTGTTCGTCGACGATTTCGGAGAACGCGCCTGAAGCAGCACGAAGCTGGCTTTCGATGCGTTTGTGACGCTGCATCACGCGGCGGACCTGCAGCGCGGTAAACCCGGTGCTGCCGATCAGCACCAGCACGACGATGAACTCAAAGACATCGGTGGAACCTTCCGGGATGACATCGGTGTGGAACAGAAGGTCGCCCAGTGCGTCGGCCAGAAAAAACAGCGTGCACAGCGTCTGTACGGCCAGCAGTGTCCATAACAGTCCAGGCTTGTCCCGCACGTCGTTCTCCCGGGTTGACCAGCGATTCTAGAATGCGATGGCGGGGAAGGGGAGGCCATCTCTCCTTCTCCGCCGGCAGCGTTCGCAATCAGTCGTCGTCATCCTCGATTTCGGCTTCGGTCACAAGGCCGCTCTGGGGATCGATTTCGAGCTCCAGCTCCTGACCGTCCTGCAGGATGCTGACTTCGATCTCGTCGTCCTCGATCTCGAATGCGACGATTTCAATGCCGCGTTCTTCCAACACGGTTGTGATTTCGCCCTGTGTGGTTCCAAGCATCTGGCCGACCCATGCGTTGGTGTCGGTTGCTGCCAGGGCGGGAAACGCGATACCGGCGGCAAGAGCAAGGGCTGCAGTGGTCTTCAACATGATTGTGTTCCTTTCGTTGGCGTGCCGAACGGAAATCGTCCGGCCTGCCCGAGACCTGATGCGCTGGGGCGCTCCAGGCCATTGGCGAAAGGCTTAAACCCGGCCCTTTTGGACTTTGGTTTATGTGGGCTGACCGCCCTGCCTGCGTGCATTCATGTCATCCACGAAGTCCTGCGTCGTGTTGGTGTTGGGAAAGGGCTGGTCTGGCACCGGTAAGTTCAGAAACCGGCAGAGCGGATCCCAGCCTTCGCGCACGTCATAGGTCAGCAGGCGATCGGCGGGGATGGCGGCCGTCACCTCGGCAACATGGTCGTTGAAGGCCAGGATCATGGATTCGGGCGCGAAATTTCCGGCAAAACGCCGTTGTGTGATGAGATCGCTGGCCATGGCATGCCAGGCCATGAAGCCGGGGTCATCGGGTCGGGCCGGATTTTCCAGCTCGACCTGGATCGTTTTGGCAAAGCTGCGTTGCCAAGAGGCGGGGTCACGTACGCTCAGCAGAACCTTCGCGTCGGGAAAGGCATCGGAAAGCTCGCGCCAGAACTCGCAGGCAGGCCAATCCACACTGGCCTGATAACCAGACATGAAGGATTTCCAGTCCACGTCCTTGCCCAGTGTGGCAGCGTGCCAGGTCGCAACTTCCTCGGGGTGCTTGAAGACCTCTTCCATGTGATGACAGGGCGCAAAGCCCAATAGTTCCAGTGCCGCTTTCAGCGAAAAGGTTCCGGTGCGGCCAAACCCCGCACCCACAATCTTCAACGACATGTCGCAATCTCCCCTCAGGAGACGGCATCATGGGGCATAATCAGCTGCTCGTGCCAGTCCCGGCGAAGCCTTACGGCCTGCTCGGTGAAGGACTCGCCGGTTTCCCGGCATGTGACGATCCGGTCCGCCCGAAAGTGCCGGAAGTCCTGACGCAACTCGCACCATGCGGCCAGAACCGTGACCTCGGTGTAGTAGATCACCGCCAGGGGAAGCACCGTCCGGTGCGTCACATCGCCTTTTTCGTCACGATAGTCGATGACCAGTTGCCGATCGTCACGCACGGAAGTACGCAACATACCCATGTCTGCGGCCATGGGTTCGGGGGCACCGAAGTGTGAAACGACAAACCGCCCATCGGCCATATCAGCCTCCCCTGGGTCGGGCAGCACGTCGGCGATCTTGGCGGTGACACGTCGGGCGGCAGCCTGCAGGCCCTTGTCACCGGTGCGTCGCAGCAGTTCCAGGCCGACGACGATGGCTTCGATTTCCTCGTGGTCAAACATCAGCGGCGGCAGATCGTAGCCGGGCCGCATGATGTAACCCACGCCGGCTTCGCCCTCGACTGGTACGCGCATGGCCATCAGGGCCGCCATGTCGCGATAGACCGTGCGCGGGGTGACCTCCAGCTGTTCGGCAAGCTGTGCAGCCGTCAAGGTGGTGCGCGCACGGCGCAGAATCTGAATCAGTTCGAACAGTCGGTCGGCGCGGCGCATGACAGCAGGTCTCCATGGGCAGAACAATGCCCGATGGCTACTGACAACAAGCTGTCAGCAGGGTTGCCGCAATCTGTCTCAAACAGGACGAGGAAACCATGCCCAATCCGCTCCCCGCACTCGATCAGCGCTTCACCGATTTCATTGAACAGCAGAAGATGTTCTTCGTTGCCACGGCGGCCGCCGATGGCCGCGTCAACATGTCGCCCAAGGGGCTCGACAGCCTGCGCATCCTCTCGCCTGAGCGGATCGTCTGGCTCAACCTGACCGGCAGCGGCAACGAGACTTCGGCCCATCTCCAGGCGCTCAACCGCATCACGCTCATGTTCATGGCCTTCGAGGGCAAACCGCTGACCGTGCGGGTCTATGGCAGGGCAACCCTGTTGCATCCCCGCGACGATGGCTGGGACGACCTGATCGGCCTGTTTCCGGCCATGGCGGGGTCGCGCCAGATCATCGATGTTGCCATCGAACGGGTCGAATCCTCCTGTGGCAGCGGTGTGCCCTTCTATGACTACAAGGGGCAGCGCGGCGACAAGGAACTGGTGCCCCACTACGACAAAATGGGCGAGGAAAAGGTGCGCCAGTACTGGTCTATCAAGAACCAGAAGAGTATCGACGGCTTCCCGACCAACATTCTGGGTTGATCAGACTTCCCAGGGGCCTTCGACCGGGATCGCTTCGTCGTGGCCCGGCCATGGCGGCATGGTGACGCCCACGGCAACAAAGGCGACATCCGGCGCTGCGCGAAACTGGAAATGTGTACCCAGCGGAATGGAGAGGCCCATGCCAGGTTCAAGATCGGTGATCTCTTCACGCTCGCCCTGCTTGCGCCACATCTGACCGCGCCCTGAGATCACAACCCAGAGTTCCTCCACCGTGCGGTGCTCGATCGGCGCCGAGCATGCACCGGCAGGAAGCGTGAAGCTTGCCATGGTTCCGGCGTTCACAGCGCCCATCAAGCGGACCTCCGAACCGTCCGGAGCGATGGCATCCGGCTCGGCATTCGGTGTGACGGTGACAAAGCTGGGATTGCTCATGAAGGCTCCACGAAGTTGACCGTTTGCAGATATTGCATTCGGTGCGTATCAGATTGGCAGGCGGCAGCGTGATGCGCCACTGTGAACCGATATTGGAAGGAACTCTGGGATGCCTGATTTAACAACGACCCGCCGTGACCTCATGGCTCTACTGGCTCTGAGTGGGGCCGGTCTCGCCGTTACACGGTCGGCTCAGGCCGGCGGCGATGAGGGGCCATGCCCTGAACTTCTGGGCCGACCTTTTCGTGTGATCGGCCCGGATTCCGCCGTCACCATGGATTACAACCCGGACCGGGTGAACATCTATCATGACGATAACTACGTCATCACACAGATCAGCTTCGGCTGATCAACCGTCCGCGTTGTGGGTCTCGCTCGCGGCGCCGTTGATGTTGGCATAGAACGGGTCGTCATGTGAGACGACCCGGCGCGCCGAACCGACGATCAGGGGATCGGGGCCCTTCACGATGGAGGTGTCCTTGTCGGGATAGGGCAGGGATGACAGGAAGTGCTGCATGCAGCCCAGGCGCGCGCGTTTCTTGTCATCGGACTTGATCACCGTCCAGGGGGCATCGGCCGTGTCCGTATAGAAGAACATGGCCTGTTTGGCTTCCGTGTAGTCCTGCCACTTGTCGAGCGAGGCCATATCGACCGGCGAGAGTTTCCACTGCTTCAGCGGATCGATCTTGCGGCTCTTGAAGCGTCTGGCCTGTTCTTCCTGAGTCACCGAAAACCAGTATTTGAAAAGACGGATGCCGCTGTTGACCAGCATGCGTTCGAACTCCGGACACTGGCGCATGAACTCCAGATACTCGGCCCCTGAACAGAAGCCCATGACACGCTCGACACCGGCACGGTTGTACCAGGACCGGTCCATCATCAGCATTTCGCCCGATGTCGGCAGGTGTTCGACATAACGCTGGAAGTACCATTGGCCGCGCTCGCGCTCGGTCGGCTTCTCCAGCGCGACGACGCGGGCACCACGGGGATTGAGGTGTTCCATGAAGCGCTTGATCGTGCCGCCCTTGCCGGCGGCATCACGGCCTTCGAACAGGATCACGACCCGCTCGCCGGTTTCCCTGACCCAGCGTTGCACCTTCAGCAGTTCGACCTGCAGCTCCGCCTTGTGCTGTTCATAGGCCTTGCGGCGCATCTTGTCCTTGTAGGGATAGACGCCTTCACGAAAGATCCTGGCAACGGCGTCCGGGTTCTGCCGCATCTCCGCCAGTTCATGGATGGCCGATGACGTCTTTTTCGCGCGGGCCGGTCGGGTTTTGGTCGGCGTGGCTGATCCTGCCTGCTCTTCGGCGGCGGCCCCGCGATCGCTCGTGGTCATTGTTCTGCTCCCTTTGTCGCCGTGTGGTCATATAGGGCTCAACCGTTGACACCTTGACACAGGTCAAGCGGAGCGTCCGATGGAGGATGAAATTGATGCTCCATTGTTTCATTTCTTGGCATGCGCGCCTAGTCTATGGCTCCGAATGCCGATGAATGGAGACCGCCATGCCTGATGTCGCGATGGATCGGAGCATACGCTCCGTGTTGACCGATGATGTCCTGGCAAAGATGGCCCTGGAAATGGAACAGGCGCGCGGTCTGCCCAATGCGGCCTTTGTCGATGAAGCGTTTCATGAACTCGAGCAGAAGTACCTGTTCGCTCGCACCTGGGTCTTTGCGGGGCGTGCAGGCCAGCTCCCCGATGCCGGCGATGTCAGGCCCGTCACGGTAGCGGGCCGGCCGGTCATCCTGGTGCGCGGTCGCGACGGGATCGTTCGCGCGTTCCACAATGTCTGCCCGCATCGTGGCGCGCGGCTGGTCACGGAAGACGCGGACGGTCTCGCCATGATGAGCTGTCCCTATCACGCCTGGACCTACGCCCTGGACGGCAAGCTGAAGTCACGCCCGCACTTCCACAAGCCGGACTGTCACGACACCCAGGGGGACGACAACGTCTCGCTTTTCGAGCTGCGGACGGAGACCTGGCATGACTGGATCTTCATCAATCTGGATGGCGGAGCGGAATCGTTCGAAAGCCACATCGCTCCGGTCGAAGCGTGGTTTTCCGGCATCCGTCTGGGCGAACTGACCTGTGCGCATCACGAAGCATGGGAGTTCGATTGCAACTGGAAGCTGGCGTTCGAGAATTATTGTGACTTCTACCATGTCTTCCTGGTGCACCCGGCGCTCAACCAGTCGATGACCAAGGATGCACGCAAATCCATGCTGACCATGGGCCGCCACCTGATGAACGAATACTGGTTCGAGGAAGCCGGCCGCGGTGGTCCGGGCGACAAGTCCGGGCTCGGCATGTCACTGGTGCCTGGAATCACCCCTGAAGGGCAGAACCGGGCTGCCTATACGGCGATGTTCCCCAACACCGCTTTGAACGTCTATCCCTCCAATGCGCAGTTCGTGCTGTTCGAACCCCTGGGTCCCGGGCGCACACGCATGCACATGTGGTTCTACTTCGTGGAGGGCGATGCCGACGACCCTGCCTTCAGGAAAACGCGGGACAAGCTTTATCGCGAATGGGACCTGCTCAACCGTGAAGATGAAGGCATCTGCCGCCGGCTCCAGGAGGGACGCCTTTGCGATGCGTATGATGGCGGACGGCTGGCACCCTACTGGGATCAGGGCACGGTCCACTTCCACAAGCAGATCGCCGAGGTGATGACGGCATGACCGGACCGGTCAGAATCGCACTCGTCGGTGATTACAGCGAGGAGGTGCCGGCGCACCGCGCTATTCCCGGTGCATTGGATATCGCCTGTTCTCGGACGGGAGCGGAGGTCGAAGGCATCTGGGTCGAGACCGCCAGTCTTGGCGTCAATGTCGCAGATCAGCTTTCAGATTTCGATGGTGTCTGGTGTGTACCCGCCAGCCCCTACGCCAACATGGAGGGCGCACTCGATGCCATCCGGTTCGCACGGGAGAACGGGCGTCCGTTCCTTGGAACCTGTGGCGGGTTTCAGCATGCTCTGATCGAGATCGTGCGTAACGTGGCAGGACGCGCGGAGGCCGATCATGCTGAGTCCAATCCCGATGCCGAGCTGGCGATCATGACGCCGCTGGTCTGTTCGCTGGTTGAAGCGACTGGCGAGATTCATCTGATCGATGGTTCGCGTCTGCGTGATGTGATTGCCGCACCGACCGTGACCGAGGGCTATCGATGCAGCTACGGTTTCAACACCGAGTGCGAGGCACTCCTGTCGGATACGGGCGTGCGGTTCGTCGGTTTCGACAACGACGGCGACCCACGCGCCTTCGAGCTTGATGGCCACCCGTTTTTCTTCGGCACGCTTTTTCAGCCGGAACGGTCCGCACTGACTGGCCGCAGTCATCTCCTGATCAGCGCTTTTGTGTCAGCGGTTGCTAGTTACCATTCTGCCTTGACGACCTGAGGTTCAGGCACGGTCGTCGCGGAAGATGACACCCTCCTTCATCACGAAATCGACGTCATGGAGTGCGGTGATGTCGTCCAGAGGATTGCGCGGTACGGCAATGATGTCGGCGATCAGGCCCCGGGCAAGGGCGCCCAGATTCTCTTCCTGACCCAGCAGTTCCGCGCCATGGCGCGTCGAGATGATGATCGCTTCGGACGGCGAGAGACCGCATTTTTCCACCAGCAGAACCGGTTCCTGCATGTTCTCGCCACAGTGGTTGCCCGGTGTCCCGACATCGCTGCCCATGGCCATCTTCACACCGGCCTTGTGCGCGGCGCGCACGTTCTTCTGGCGCATGACTTCCCGTGACTTGTAGCGCTCCTTGACGTGAGGAAGCGCCTGGTCGGCAAATTTGGGGTCTTTCAGGAACGCGTGGGCGGTACAGAAGGTGGGCACCAGATAGGTGCCGTGTTCGACCATCAGGCCCAAAGCCTCGTCATCGGCGTAACTGCCGTGTTCGACACTGCGGCAGCCGCAGCGCACCGCGTTCTTGATCGCTTCGGCAGCATGGGCATGGGCAGCGACATGGGTGAAGTTGTCGCGGGCGATCTCGACCGCTGCATCGATCTCGTCGGGGCGTAGCTGGATGGCATCGGCGCGCTCGTATTTGGTGGAGTTGACCGCACCGGAAGCCAGAATCTTGATGAGATTGGCGCCCATGGCCAGTTGCTTGCGTGCGCCCTTTCTGATCTCGGCGGGCCCGTCGCACTCCTCATACATGCCGGGGTAGTAAGGTGTGCTCGAGGAGGTCATCGAGAGGATCTTGCCCGCACAGAAGAGGCGTGCACCCTCGATCTTGCCCGCATCGATGGCTTCGCGCACCGCGATCTCGTGATAGTCCCAGCCACCGACATCCCGCGCAGTGGTGATGCCGCACATCAGCAGGCGGCGCGCATTCCAGGCCGCATGAATGGCAATGCTGCCCGGCAGGGCGTCACGCCAGACGTTGTTGCCCGAGGCTGTCGAAGTATCGAGTGTGATGTGTACATGGTTGTCGATGAAACCCGGCAACAGCCAGCGCCCCTCCATGTCCTGGGTTTCGCTGCCGCTCGGAGCATCGCCGATCGCGGCGATGCGTCCGTCCTCGATGCGGATATCTCCGGTCCTGAACGCCGCGCTTTCGACGTCAAACCAGTGTCCGTTGGTCAACCACATGGGAGCCTCTTTGATCCGGGGGTGCAGAGCATGCCTTGATTTCGCATTCATGCACACCAAATAAATAAACATCGTTTAATATAGAGGCGCCTCTGATGATCAGAATCCGCCGGCGCTACGCCCGATTGTCCTTGCTGTGCTCGCGGTTGTTTTGGCCTCCGGTGCGATAGCCGCGACCGGCATCACGCTGGCGATGTCTGAGGCAGACGCTGCGCTTCAGAAAGCAAGAACGTTGGCGCTGCCCGATCCGGAACATGACAGGACTGCCGAGTTCCTCGCTCTCCATAATGGGGGCGCGCCTGATCTCGATGGCCTTGCACGTCGCCTTTCTGAAGCTGGAAGGCCTCTGCATGACACGCGCTTTCTCATCGTTCCGGGCTATCTGACCGACTTCCTTGACGTGCCGCAGTCTCTTGGTCTGGTGGAGCACTTTGGCGGCCAGCTCGCAGCCCTGCGTGACGCTGGATTCGATGTGGAGATCGTGGACATCGAAAGCGAAGCCTCGGTCGAAAAGGGCGCTGCCCTGCTTCGTGAGGCCGTCGAGGCCGAGCACGGACCGGTATGTCTGATTTCCCACTCCAAGGGTGGGCTCGATACGCTCGAGTTCCTCATCCATGCGGATGCACGGGTACGAGAACAGATTGTCTGCTGGATTGCCTTGCAGGCCCCGTTTGCCGGATCGCCCGTGGCGGATGGAGTCGCCTCTCAAGATCTTCTGCGCTGGCCTTCGGAAGCCGCGCTCGAACTCTTCGGCGGGGACGGGCAATCCCTGCATGATCACCGAATGGATATCCGCGAGGCCTATCTGGACAAACATGCCGGGGAGATCGCAGAGATCGTGGGAGAGATTCCCATTCTGTCGGTTGCAGGGCGCGTTGACGATGTTCGACTGACCTCAAAGCATGCCTTCATTGCGTCGTGGCTGAATGATGAAGACATCGCGAATGACGGCATGGTTCCTACCTGGTCTTCGGTGCTTCCGGGCAGCAATTACATCATTGTGGATGGGCTCGATCACACCGGCGTGGTGCTTGAGCATCTGCTGGCAAAGCCAATCGACCGCGTGGCCGTTACCACGGCCATGTTGATCGTTGCGTTTGAAAACTCTGAAAACTTTGCTGGGTTGGATGATTAAGGTTGTCACAATTGGCTGTCAGGATCAGGCTCAATTCTGCTCCTGCACGTGAGGCCCATCTTGGACAATCTCGACTTCAGCCGTCCCGGTTC
>CALIUG010000103.1 GCA_938048755.1 uncultured Alphaproteobacteria bacterium | reverse complement strand
AGTGCATTGAGCCCGTTGAAGGGCAGCCAGTCCTCGTAGACGGACGTGACCGAGACAACGTGTCCGCCAAAGGCGTCGCGGGCGATGTTGGGACCGATGTCTTCGGGTCCTGTAAAGTCGGATCGCAATGCGGACTGTTCCGGCGCGACGTCACCGGACTCATAGATCGCCATGCTCAGAAGACTGATTTCGCCATGCTCCACCGGTGAAGAAAAACCGACTTTCACAAACCGGGCTTCGACCGGTTCGGGCAGGGTGATCAACTGTTCCTTTCTGGTATTGGCAAACAGGACATCCGCGGTCCGGGTGTAGGGGCCGTCGATCGTATCGGTCGAGACATCGATCGTGACACGACCGGGCAGAAAATCCTGATCCTGATTTGCCTCGAGCACGAACAACAGGGACTCGATCGTTGTCGTGCGGTTGCCAAGAAAGGAAACGACAAACTCGCCGGGGTCCGGGGCTGCCGGGAACACCACAGCGGTTGTCTGATCGCGATCGTTGGGTGCAATCGGGCCGTGATCACCAGGCGGCATGCTCTCGAAGGTGCCGCCCAGGAGATGGAACGCCAGATCGCGCTCATAGGGCACATCGGTGGGTTCGACCGCATGGGCCATCAACCTGTCGCTCTGCATGGCAGGCGTGTTCTGGTTGGCCTCGAGCACCCGGATTTCGTTGATCGCGAAGGTTTCCGACCCCCATGTCTCAAGAAGCCGGAGCTTCAGGTGACGGGCCCAGACCGGTTCGAAGGAGAGAAGCTGAGGTCCGGCAGCGGCTTCGAGCGCGAAGGTTCCAAGCAAAGCGTACGCGCCATCCGACGGCCCCGTTGTGGCAAGGACTTCCACATGCCTTGGCGTTTCCTCAGGACTGATGTTCCCGCTTGCGGGATAAAGCAGGACCGCATGGACCGGTAGAAGCGCATCTTCTGCAAAGCCAAGCGTCATCTCGACCGGCGTCCTAGGCAGCGAGCGCCAGGCATAGGAGACTGCATCTCCATCGTTGAGGTATCCGCGGCTGTCATCCCCCTCAACCGTTGGACTGATATCGAGAATCGCACCGCCGAGTCCTGCCGACAGCAACTTGAGCCGACTCGAATCGCCACCTTCACCATTGGAACGCTAGCACGGCGGCCAGGCAAGCCACCGCGGAACCGCTACAGGTGTGCGATGCATCACTCACCGCTCGACCGGAAGGTCGATCGCGGTGTTGCGACCGGGAGTGAACTGACTTTCCTGGGGCTGCCTGGCTGCGCGTAATGCCCGGTCAGCCGTCTTCAAAGAATACGCGGTCGTGTTTCAGGGGATTGTCGAGGTCCAGAACCGCATCGAGCTCGCGCGCATAGCGATGGCCCGAGAACACCGCGGCTGCAATGATCGCAGGCGCCTCGCAGTCCCCAATACGCTTGAGCGATTTCGGAGCACCACCCACGCCTTCCTCCATCTTTGCGGTCAGCGCCTGATAGAGGTCGTCCCTGGGAGTTCGCGCGGTCACCAGAACCACGGCCTGTGCTTCCAGTTTCCTTTCGTTACCCGTGTATTCGCATTGCAGCGTCGCTGTTGCGCCGTCGAAGCCTGACAGATTGTGTCCGTCGATTAGATCGACGCCCATTTCCATCAGCTTGGTCTGTGCGCGCCAGCGATCCTGGGTGAACTTGCCCCAGGCTGAAACAGTATCTTCGGGTGTCACGAGTGTTACCGGAATATCTGATTCACGCAGCCGTTCGGCCAGCACCGTGCCCATGTAGTAGTGGTCGTCGTCGAACACGACTGTGGGCCCGCTTGGGATGTTCCCACCCATGATGTCGTCGGCGGTGAACAGGCTGTCGGCGGGCCCGAGATTGCTGATCCCTCTGGGATTGGCGGCACCAAACCCGTCTCTGCGCCAGGTGGATCCGGTCGCGATGGCGATATGATCAGCGCCTACGGCCAGGGCATCGTCTGCGCCCAGCTCGCTCTCGCGGAAGATCTCGACATTGGGCATTTTCTCGAGCTGTTGCAGGCGGTAATCACGGACGCGGCCCCATTCGCTCAGACCGGGCAGGCCCGCTTCGCGCGTGACACGACCACCAAGCTCGCGGGTCGCTTCGGCAAGCACCACGTCATAACCGCGTTTGCCCAGGGCATGGGCTGCCTCAAGGCCAGCGGGGCCGGCTCCCACGACCAGAACCCGTGAATCGGACCCCTTGTCCTCGATTTTCTCGGGATGCCAGCCGCGGCGCCATTCCTCGCTCATGGTCGGGTTCTGGGTGCAGCGAATGGGGAACCCTTTGCCGTCGCCGACGTAGCAGATGTTGCATCCGATGCATTCGCGGATGTCTTCGAGACGGCCTTCCTCGATCTTCCTGGGCAGGAAGGGATCGGCGATGGAAGGGCGTGCGGCGCCGACAAAGTCCATGACGCCGCGCCTGATGTGGCTTGCCATCATGTCGGGTGAGGTGAAGCGGCCCACAGTTACGACCGGTTTGCTGGTCAGGCTCTTGATCCCGGCGACATAGGGTTCCAGCGAGCCCTGCTCGACAAATCGCGATAGGCCCATCTCCAGCGAATAATCGCTGACATTGATGTCCCAAAGGTCTGGCAGTTCGCCCAGAATCTCGAACATCTCCCGGGTTTCGCCCGCGACCGGGTTGCCGTCGCCGCCTCCGCCGCCATTGGTCTCGGCAGAAAAACGCACGGCAACCGCCATGGTGTCACCGACCGCTTCCTTGGTGTCTTCAATGAGTTCACGGATCAGGCGTACGCGGTTTTCGACGGAACCACCGTATTCGTCCGTTCTCTGGTTGTGTTTTGCGGACAGGAACTGGGAGAGCAGATAGCCGTGGGTGGCATAGACATAGGCAATGTCGAAGCCTGCCTGTTTTGCACGCAGCGCGGCATTGCGATGCCAGCGGCGCACCTCGCGAATGTCGGCCTTGTCCATGGCACGGGTCTGGAACGGGTTGCCCGCCAGGTTGGGCATGCTCGAGACACCCAGGGCAATCTCCCGCGTGCCCAGGTTGGCGATGCTCGCGCCACCAAGGCAGAGCTCGACGCCAGCCAGAGCGCCATGGGCGTGGACCTTTTCGGT
>CALIUG010000102.1 GCA_938048755.1 uncultured Alphaproteobacteria bacterium | reverse complement strand
CCTGGAAACCGAAATCGAAGAACCCCGTATCACACCGGAACCGGAGATTGGCGTGTACGAGGACGGCGAAGCGAGCGAACAGGTGCGGCTTGCCCAGGAGATGCTCAACAATCTGGGATACGATATCGGCTATGTGGATGGGGTCATGGGGCCACGCACCAGCGATGCCATCATCGCGTTCCAGGATGAGGTCGGCCTGCCGATCACCGGCACGGTCGACGAAACGCTGATCTATGCCCTGCGCACGGCCATCAGCCTGACCCGCCGTATTGGCGGGCTGGGAAGTGATCTTGCGCCCGCTGCGCCCTCACCCGACCTTGAGCTGTGGGCAACCGGAACCGCGTTTGTGGTTTCCCCGACCGGCGACATGGTCACGAACCATCATGTGATCGAAGGTTGCGAGGAAGTGCGGGTTGGAGAATTCGGTCAGGTCTCGGTCGAGGCGTTCGATGCCGACAACGACCTTGCCCTGCTGAAGGCCCGGGTGGACGAGCCTCTCGAAGTTGCCGTGTTCCGCTCGATGCCCAAGGTCTCGCGTGGCGAAGCCATCGTGGTGATCGGATTTCCCCTGCACGGAACGCTTTCGTCCTTCGGCAATGTCACCGACGGCATGATCAGCGCGCTTTCAGGCTTCAACGACGACTTCCGCGAGTATCAATTCTCCGCCCCGATCCAGCCGGGCAACAGCGGCGGCCCCCTGCTTGATCGCAGCGGACATGTGCTCGGCGTCGTTTCCTCCGAACTTGTTTCGGAATCAGCAGAGGATGTTCCTCAGAACGTCAACTTCGCAATCAAGGCGTCCATCGTTGAAGCGTTTCTTGGTGCCTATGGCGTCGACTTCGCCGTCATGCCATCCGAGGAAAGCCTGGATGTCTCCGAGATTGCAACCGAAGCCGAAGACCACACCTTCCTGGTCGAGTGCTGGGGTGATCCTGACGATTACTGATCCATGGCGGCTGCCGGTTTGCTCTTACCTGCACCTGATTCGGTCGTGTTGAGCGTGCGCAAGACAAACGTGGCCGAAGCGTGACATCACCGGGGCAATCAGGAGGTTGCGCTCATACGCGCCATCATGCGCTCGAAGTTGCCATCGATACGGTCACGCTCGTTAACGTCATCAACGACGGCATGGATCACAAGGATGTTGCGACCGTCAAAGAACGCCAGGGTTTCCAGCACGAACTCTCCCGATTCACCGGCGCAAAGCAGAGAGTATCTGCCGAACTGTCCGATACTGGTGGGTTCCTCCATCCGGATAAGGCGTGCCTGGACCTCTTCACGGCATAGCCGTGCGGCATCGTTGACCGCTTCTTCCAGGGCCTTCTTGCTGTCACCCTGAAGGCCGAACACGGAAACAAAAAGCTCAGCCTCTCCGCCCCAGGCAGGGCCGGACAGCAAGGCCCTGGAGCCATACTGTTCCGCGGTCTGCTCTGCTGCACGCAGCTGGACGTCGCCAAAACCGCTCTCGAGAAGAGCGCGAACGGTCGTTTCCGTCAGGTTCGATTCGGAAACCGCTGTCAGGTCGATGCCGTGCAGGCTAAGAGCGCCGGTTCCTTCCTGTTCGGTCTGCAACTGAAGGCACTCATACAATGCCTGCATGGCCAGTTCGGCATCCGCAAGCGGATAGACCATGACGTGGTTTCCGACGCGCAGCGTGAGCTGCTCACCATCGATCAAGCTCTGCGCGAAATCTGGTGTGGCACCCAGGTTCACCCACATCAACTGGCCGTTGCCTTCAAGAGGTACTGTGCGCTGGTAGAGTTCATCAACAGCGACAACGAGGTCGGATTGATTGATCAGTTCTGCGACAGGCCAATCGGGCGCACGGAACTGAACGAACAGACTGGATTCCCATCCAGCCGAGATTCCCAGCCGGGCCTCGCGCGGCCCCCATGCGACCAGGCATTGCAGGAACGAGCCGCCGCTGGCCTGAACATAGCCATCCCAGTTTCCCGCGGGCAATCGCAGGGCGTCGAACTGGAAAGCAGTACCTGAAGCACCGGCTGCCGAAAGGGATTCCCGCAGGGTCGTTGGCGCTGCTGCCGATAACGACAGAGTCTGATCGACAGCAGGCTCCAGCGTCTGACTGGAATCGATGGCCGACTGTTCCCGCAACTCCGGCTGGACGTCCTCAACGGTCGAACAGGCAGCCAAAATCAGGGTGCCGAAAAGAAGGCCCAGAATGCGGACAGGAAGTGCTGTTGGATTCAAACCCGGTCTCCTTGGGAACACGTAAGGCACAGAAAGCACGAAATTGTGGTTCTGGCCAAGTACGTTGACCCTGGAACGCCAGTCAGGTTATTGAATGAACGTTCAATCACCACAACACTCTTTTTTATCACGAGGCCAGAATGACCCGACGTCTGGAAGGTAAACGCTGCATTGTCACCGGTGGGACCAAGGGTATCGGTCGCGGCATCGTCAATCGCTTTCACGCCGAAGGAGCGCGCTGTGTCGTTACCGCCCGCTCTGAACCCAGCGAGCCTTTCCCCGACGACGGGTCGGTCATCTTCGTCGCCGGCGACACCTCCAGTGCCGATCACGCACGAAACCTTGTTGCGCGCGCCAATGAAGCGTTCGGTGGGTTGGACATTCTGGTCAACAATGCGGCCATTCAGGTCGAAAAAACCATTGTCGATACCACGGATGACGAATGGGACCGGATCTTCGCGATCAATGTGCGCGGCGTCTTCCTGACCTGCCGGGCAGCCATACCGGTCATGGAACAGAGTGGTGGCGGCTCCATCGTGAACATCGGCAGCTATGACGGTTCTGTTGCCGATCCCGGACTGGCCGCCTATTGCGCCACAAAGGGCGCCGTCCACGCCCTGTCACGCGCCATTGCGGTGGATCACGGGAACCAAGGTATTCGTTGCAATGTCATCTGCCCCGGTTGGATCAAAACCGACATGATGGATGCCTACCTTGCCAGTGTCGATGATCCCCAGGAGGCCGAGAAAACGCTGGATGCCAACCAGCCGATCGGGCGTATTGGACGGCCAGAGGACATTGCCAACATGGCGCTTTATCTCGCAAGCGATGAAGCGGCCTTCACGACCGGACAGCTGATGGTCTGTGACGGAGGACTGACAGCCAAGGCTTCGCAGCCGTAACTCACCGACTAAGTTTCGGCCCACATGCGCAGCAGATTGAAGCGAGCCTTTTCCAGCGTCATGAAGGCTTCTGAGTCAGCGCCCATCTTGTGGACGTGTTCGGCCGCGATCGCGAGATCGTAGAGAATCTCGCGCTGACCGAGGTCACGGACCAGGCTCTCCATCCACGTCACGCAGGCCAGGCGCTCGCCTTTCGTGACTTCCTCAACCCTGTGCACGTACTGGGTCGGGTAGATCACGGCATCGCCGGGATCGAGCTTGATGCGCTGTTCCCCCGGCGCAGTGTTGATGACCAGTTCACCGCCCTCGTAACTAGCGGGATCGTTCAGGAAGATGGTGATGGAACAGTCGACACGAAACGGCTGCGCACCGCCCATGATGACATTGTCCATGTGGTCCCCGTAGCGCATGCCCGGCTGATAGCGCGAAACGATGGGCGGTAGAATCCGCCGCGGACGCACGATGATCTGCAACTGCTTGTTCTGCCAGAGTCGCTGGAGAACCATGCGCACGACCTCGTCGCGTTGAGTCTGGCCCAGCGCCAGTTCCTCGTTGTTCTTGCGATCGGCCACCAGGAACCCGGCCGAAAGCATGCCATCAGCAAATCTTCCGTTGGATGCGGCATCCTTAACGGCAGCAACATCATCGCTGGTCAGAAGCTGGCGAATAACGCGAAGCATGAAACCTCTCCATTGACCGATTTCTTCTAGCCGATCTTGCGCACGGTTTCACGGCTGACGTTCCGAAGTCACAGAAGGTCGTGTAAACTCCAGCCATGATCCTTGATGTCTTTTCAGATCCGGTCTGCCCCTGGTGTTTCATCGGCAAACGCAGACTGGAACGTGCGTTGCGCGAATTCCCGGACGCCAAACGTCCGCAGATCCGCTGGCGTGCCTTCATGTTGAACCCCGACATGCCGCCCGAAGGCATGGAGCGCAACGCTTACCTTGCGCTCAAGTTCGGCAGTTCGCAGCGTGCCATGGAGCTCTATGACACGATTGCCCAGGCCGGATACCAGGAAGACATTCTCTTTGCATTCGGAGAGATCTACCGCACGCCCTCAACCGTTCTGGCGCACCGCCTGATCGGTCTCGCCGGAGAGCGGGGCGTTCAGGAAAGCCTTGTGGAATCCATCTTCAGTGCCTACTTCCTCAAAGGCATGGACATCGGAAAGGTCGAAAATCTCCTGACCATCGCAGTCCAGGCGGGGCTCGATGAAGACGAAACCGTGAGATTTCTGGGAAGCGACCAGGGAGCCGACACCGTACTTGCCGAGCACAATCTGGCGCAACGCATCGGCATTAACGGTGTTCCCTGTTTTATTCTGGATGGCCGCTACGGCGTTTCCGGGGCCCAATCGCCTGAAGTTCTTCAGCGCATGATCGATACGGCCGGCGCAACCGCAGCAGCCTGATCAGGCCGCAATTTCTGCCATGGCGATCCTTGCAATGGTCTGAGCGACATCGCGCGCCCCTGCCAACCTGACATCGACTTTGTCCCAGTTTCGGGTCGCGACAATGCGCTGGTCAGGGCGCAGCCTGACCGTACCTGCCTGACTCGAAATCCAGTCAACCAGCCCGCCCGGATTGGCAAAGCCGTCATCGCGAAAGCCGATGACCGCACCCCTGGGGCCGGCATCCAGTTTGGCGATACCGGCCTGGCGGCACAGCGCCTTGATGGCAACGATCTCCAGCAGGTTGTCGACCTCAACCGGTGGCTCACCGAAACGATCCTCGAGTTCGACGCGCAGGTCATCGATCTGCTCGCGGTCCTCGAGCACGGCGATCCGACGATAGAGAGACAGGCGCACATCAAGATCCCGAACATAATCGTCGGGAATAAGAACCGCCGATCCCACATTGATCTCGGGTGTCCAGCTCTGGTCCGTCTGTGCCGCAACCCCATCCTGTTCGGCGCGCAGGGCCGCAACCGCCTCTTCCAGCATCTGCTGGTAGAGCTCGATGCCGACCTCGCGGATATGACCGGACTGCTCGGTTCCCAGAAGATTGCCGGCACCGCGAATATCAAGGTCATGGCTGGCAAGACTGAATCCCGCGCCCAGGGTATCGAGCTTGGAGAGCACTTCCAGACGTCGCAGCGCTGTCTGCGTCACGCGTTTGCCCTGCGGCAGCGTGAGGTAGGCATAGGCCCTCGCCTTGGAGCGGCCGATGCGCCCGCGAAGCTGGTAGAGCTGCGCCAGTCCGAACATCTGGGAGCGATAGACGATCATGGTGTTGACGTTGGGAATATCGAGACCGGATTCGACAATGGTCGTGGAGATCAGGACGTCGACATCGCCCTCGTAGAACGCAGCCATGACCCGTTCCAGTTCCGCGCTGCTCATCTGACCATGGCCCACGGCAAAACGCGCTTCGGGCACCAGTTCTTCAAGCTGCTGATGCACACGATGAAGGTCGGCAATGCGTGGGCAGACAAAGTAGGTCTGGCCGCCGCGCAGCTGTTCGCGGCGGATGGCTTCGCGCACCGTGACGGAATCATAGGGCGCGACAAACGTGCGCACCGCCAGCCGGTCGACCGGTGGCGTGGCGATCAGGCTGAGATCCTTCACACCCACCAAAGACATCTGCAGCGTGCGCGGAATGGGCGTCGCCGTCAGGGTGAGAACATGAATGTTCGCCTTGAGCTGTTTCAGCCGTTCCTTGTGCACCACGCCAAAATGCTGCTCTTCATCAATGATCAGCAGCCCAAGGTTCTTGATCGAGACATCCTTGGCCAACAACGCATGGGTGCCCACGACAATGTCGACCTTACCCTCTTCCAGACGTGCCTTGCTTTCCCTGGCCTCCTTGGCGGTCACGAACCGCGAGAGCTGGGCGACCTTGACCGGCAGGCCTTTGAAGCGTTCCGCAAAGGTCGTGTAGTGCTGGCGGGCAAGCAGGGTCGTGGGGACAACCACGGCAACCTGGTAGCCGGCCATCACGGCGACAAAGGCTGCACGCAGCGCGACTTCCGTCTTGCCGAAACCGACATCGCCGCAGACCAGCCGGTCCATCGCGCGGCCCGATGACAGATCATTCAGGACCTCATCAATGGCCTTTTCCTGATCATCGGTCTCCTGAAACGGGAACCTGGCGGCAAACTCCTGATAGAGCCCCTGTGTCGCCTGCATGGGCGGGCCGGGCTTGGTCTTGCGCTCCGCGGCGATTTTGAGGAGATCACCGGCCATCTCGGTAATACGTTCCTTGAGCCTGGCACGGCGCGACTGCCAACAGGCGCTGCCCATCTTGTCGAGTTGGACAACACTGTCATGGGAGCCGTAACGCGAGAGAACATCGATGTTCTCGACCGGTACAAACAGCTTGTCCCCGCCGTCATAGACCAGTCGCAGGCAGTCATGGGGCGCATCGCCCAGGCTGAGGGTCTGCAATCCGTCGAACCGGCCAATGCCGTGCTCGACATGGACCACGATATCCCCTTCGGCCAGTTGCGAGGCTTCTTCCAGGAAACGTTCAGTGTCGCGTCGCGTCTTCTTGCGCGACGAACGGGCAATCCGGTCGCCCAGAATGTCCTGCTCGGTCACGACAGCCATGGTTGCGGTCGTGAATCCGTGCTCCAGGCTCATCACGGCCGCAGCAACGGCACCGTCCGTCAGACCATCCAGCCCCTCACTCGTCGCGACCGGCTCGACTGTCTCCACACCATGTTCGTTCAGCAGGCGCATCAGCCGATTGCGGCTGCCGACCGTAAGACCGGTGACCATAACCTGACGGCCACCTTGCCCCAGCTCACGCAGCCGTTCGGCAAC
>CALIUG010000101.1 GCA_938048755.1 uncultured Alphaproteobacteria bacterium | reverse complement strand
GATACCGAGACCGGTACGTACCGTATCGAGGATGACAAGCTGTGCCTGGCCGGCGTGGTTTATCTCGAGGACAGTTGCCTCGTGGTTTACCCCTCGCCCAATGGCTTTGACATGGTACGCAGCAACGGTCGTGTCGTGATGACCGTCTCGACCCTGGAGTAGCGTCCCGCATGCATGAGCCGGCAGTCTGATGGACATTCTCCTTGTCCTGGCTGGACTTGCCGGCATCACGCTCCTGGCCCTGATGGCCTGGCTTGTGCGTGCAGTACGGGGAAAGCAATGGGTCCCTGCCCTTGTCCTGACCGGCGCAGTTGGTGTTGTCGCCGGGCTGGGGCTGGTCTTTCTGCTTCCGCTCTATCTCGACCATCACCTGCCCGACAAATCACTCGAACCGCTGCCCCAGACCGCCATCAAGGTGGACGGCAGCAACCTGGAGGCCGTGTTCAGCGGCCGTGCCCATCGTGGCACCCTGTTTGACGCCGAACGCGAAACCTGGGTCTGGTTCGAGGAGAACCACGCCAGCGACGGCACCATCGCCGGACTGGGCGGTTCGCTGACCGGGCCCGAGACCTGGTCATGGAATGGCACCTGGGGTGTCGAGGAAGAGGAACTCTGCCGTACCTATGGCGAGCGCTTCCACTGCGGCCATGTCTTCGTTCTGGACGATGGTTATGTGGAAACCGACCACAAGGACCGGATCGACATGCGGTTCCGGGTTCTGCCCGATGCACAGTACATTTGAGGATCCGCACGCCGTCTGGATGGGAACGACATCCAGAAGGAACTTGTCGGCGAAGCGATCCTGGGCGACCTGATGATCTATCAGAGCGACCCGGCGTTTCATGCGCACTTCCAGGGCAACGAAGCCAACCTGTTCGTGCAGCGTGGTAACGGACACGAACACTACAATCGCTACGAAGAAGGCACCTATGGGCTTGATGGCGATCAACTGTGCCTGACAGACAGCTTCGACCTGCCCCACCAGTGCCGGTCGGTCTATGCCGTTGGCGAGCGTTACGCCTTCGCCCGCGACGACGGCCGCATCGTGCTGAGCGGGACGCTCGATGCCGATTCAGAGGTTACAGCGCAGGACTGAGGCGCAGACCCGCGATCTTCTTGACACGACGCGCCGCCAACCCCTATGACGGCGCCTTCCCGACCACGGTGGGCGCGTAGCTCAGCGGGAGAGCACTGCCTTCACACGGCAGGGGTCGCTGGTTCAATCCCAGCCGCGCCCACCATCGGCCCGCCTGCACCCTCCAGACACACTTCCCGATTTGACACAGGCAAAACCGGCAACCGTTCGGTTTCGAAGCGTTGATCCATGCACAATGCCCGTTGCCGCGTGCCCTGAATGGCATGCAGCTTGCGAAGAAGTTTGCACGTGCTTCTTCCACGATTCCGGAAACCAACATGCTTGATGCCATCCTGATTGCCTCACTCAAGGCCCGTGTTCAGGAGCTCCAGTCACAGGCCGGTGCGTCGACCGACAAGAATGCATCAAACCTGCAGAGCTACGACAGGCTCATGAAGCATACACGCCGCGCGATCTGCTGCTGCAAGCCCGAAGAAGTGTGGCTGCAGGAGGCCTGACACAAGACACCGGAACTTCGAAGCTTGCTGTTGCGGCCAAAGCCCTTGAGGATGGCACCAAGGGCGATGACCAGCATTTGGAGAGTTTCGATGAAGAAGACGGCAATCCTGGCGACCATGTTCGCCCTGCTCGCGAGCCTGTCCCTGTCGACCGCAGCGACCGCCGAAGAATGCACCGAAGCGCGCCTTGAAGAGCTGACCGGGAAAATGCTCGATCTGATGGTGGAGAACCCGAAGGCCGGCGATCACCTTGATGAGGAAACCGCCAAGATCGAAGCGGAATACGGTGGGCCGCCCAGCGACGCAGAGACCTGCGAAGCCTTCGAGAAGCTGATCAAGGCGCTCGAGCAGTACTGACCCGCTGCCGTTCCTGGTGATGTGTTTCAGACACCTCCATACCTTCGTTGAGTTCGGACCGTTCCGGTCCGGCTGATCGTCAAGAGCATCGCTATGGCAACCTCTTCAGAAGACCTCCATCCGGCCCACATCTTCGACCTCTACTATGACAGGGCTGTCGACGATCCCGACCTGCTCCAGATCTGGGCCTATACGGGCGCCCTTTCCTACCGCGCCGGCGAGATTCTGGAACTCCATGTCAGCACGATTGGTGACAGCTTCGACCTGGAGGTCGCACGGGACGGATTGGGGCTGGAACCCGTGCACCGCGAGAGCGCGATTGCAGGGTCCTGGCATGCCACGCCCGACGACAGCTATGCACGGGGTTGCGGCTGGCCGGTCACCTGGCGTTTTTCCATTCCCGACGACTGGCAACCCGGTGGTTATCGGATCACCCTGACCGTCCGGCGCGATGGCGAAACCGTGACCTATGATCACCTTGTTCCCATCGGAGCCGCTGACGACCGAGAGACCGCTCCGCTGGTTCTGGTCTGCGCCACGGGCACCTGGGTCGCCTATAACGATTGGGGCGGTGCCAACGCATATGAAGGTATCGCCGGGCCTGACGGCGACCGGTTTTCGCCCGTGCTTTCAACGCAGCGGCCATGGGGGCGCGGATTCGCCAGGCTGCCTGACGATGCGCCCCGCACGCTCCCCGCAAGCCCATACCCCGCAGGAACCAACGCGCGTTACCCCAACATGGACTGGGCCCATGCCAACGGTTACGCCAAGAAGTACGCCTCGGCCGGTTGGGCAAGTTATGAGCGCCACATGGCGCGTTGGCTGGAGAAGGAGGAGATCGGCTTCGACATCACGACCCTGCATGACCTTCAAGCGGACCCCGATCTCCTGAAGCGCTACCGCTGCGCCGTCTTTGTCGGCCACGATGAATACTGGACTCGCGAAATGCGCCAGGCGGTTGATTCCTATGTCGAGGGCGGCGGCCATGTCGCGCGCTTTGCCGGCAACTTCCTGTGGCAGACACGCCTTGAGGACGAGGGAAGGACGCAGGTCTGCTACAAGTACATCGCGCGCGCCGAAGACCCGTTCATGGGCTCGCCTGAAGAAACACGCGTGACAAACTGCTGGGAAGCACCCGAGGTCGGCTGGCCCGGCGCGCAGACCTTCGGCGTCAACGGCACCAAGGGCGTCTATGCCGGATATGGCCATTGCGCCGGTCGTGGCGCCGGGGGATTTACGGTCTACCGGCCCGACCACTGGGCCTTCGATCACGCGTTTCTGGGCTATGGCGATCTTCTGGGCCAGGACAGCCGCATCTTCGGCTACGAGGTCGACGGCCTGGATCATATCGTGTCCGACGGCCTGCCCATTCCCACCGACACAAGCGGTGCGCCCGACGGCCTCTCCGTGCTGGCCCTGGGTCCGGCCACTAACATCGAAGCGAACCTTGATGACGGCTTTCGCTACATCAGTGACCTCGACGCCGTCTTTCTGGCCGAAACCCTGCACGGGGAAGTCACGGAGCAAACCCTGGACAAGGTTGCGCGCGGCAACGGCATGATCGTGAGTTTTAGCAAAGGCAAGGGCGAGGTCTTCACGGCCGCGACCTGCGAATGGGTCAACGGTCTGCGCCTGGGCGATGTGCAGGTCGAACAGGTCACCCGCAATGTTCTGAACCGCTTTTGCGCCGCGCCATGACGACGCAACCGATCTGGTCGGGAACAAGCTTCTGGCAGCAGCAGGCCCTGGCAGAAGACGGTGCCGTGTCGCCATCCCTGAGCGAGGACACACGTGCCGACATCTGCATTGTCGGCGGCGGTTTCACGGGCCTGTGGACCGCCCTGCGACTGAAGGAACAGGCGCCGGATCTCGACATCATCCTGATCGAAGGCAAGCAGTGCGGCGCAGGTGGGAGTGGCGCCAATGCCGGTTACGCCCTGCCCCTATGGGCGAGCTTTCCCATGCTGCAGGCGCTCTATGGTCCCGATGAAGCCCTTCGCCTGTGCCGCGCATCCAGCGCTGCTCTCGAAGAAATCGACGCGCTTTCCAATCAGCACGATGCGGACATCGGCCTGGCACGCAATGGCGTGATCTGGGGCGCGACCTGTTCCAGGCAGGCAGGACACTGGGACGAGACGGTGGCAGCACTGGAGCGCTATCAGATCGCCCACTACGAACCGCTGACCGGCGCCGACATTCAACAGCGCACGGGTTCTCCGGCCTATGTCGCGGGCGTGCTGGAGGCGAGTGGCGCTACGCTCCATCCCGGCCGCCTGGTCAGGCTCCTTCGCCGTGCCGTTCTGGCGGCCGGTGTGCGCATCCATGAGAACACACGCATGGTTGATCTTGATCGCGCCCGGCCGGTCTCGATCCGGACGCCTGGCGGCGTGATCACGGCGGACCGGGTTGTTCTGGCAATCTATGCCTGGAGCGCGGGTGTGCACGAGCTTTCGCGCGAAATTGCGGTGATCTGCTCGGATGCCATGGTGAGCGTTCCCCAAAGCGACGCGATCGCAGCGCAGGGCTGGCAGGATGGTCCCGCCCTCTTTGACTCCAGAACCTTCACCGAAGGCACGCGCACCACACCCGACGGCAGGGTTCTGTTCAACAAGGCAGGCGGCAGGATGGCCCTGGGCGGCAACATCAATGGTGCGCTTGCAAGGCCCGGTCAAACCTCGCAGGAGCTGCGTGCCATGCTTGCCAGTCACATGCCCGGCCTTGCCGATGCCCCCATCAGTCACGCCTGGTCAGGTGCAGTGGATCGCACACGTTCAGGGTTGCCGATGTTTGGCCGCCTGCCCGGCTCCCCGCACATCCTCTATGGATTCGGATATTCCGGCCGAGGCATTCTGACCACGGTCGTGGGGTCACGCATTCTGGCCGCGCTGACGCTTGAAACCGACGATGCCTGGGCAAGCTCGGGGTTCGTTCAGGAACCCCAACGCGCTTATCCGCCCGAACCCCTGCGATTTGTCGGCGGCTGGGCCGTGCGCCGGGCCATTGCGCGCAAGGATGCCCTTGATCACGAGGACAGAAACACCGGGCCCGTGACCACCGCGCTTTACAATCTCAAGCCCGGACGCTGGAACCGCGCACAGAAGTCGTCATAACTCTTGACATCTTCTATCAGAGGTTCACCATGCTCCTCATGGTTCCTTTAACAGGGATCTTCTGCCCACCGGCACAGGACCGGACGAAACGGGCAAACAACGTCAGGATAAGGAGGTTACCCATGACGCCGCCTGAGCACCTTTAGCCCCGCCAGAGAGCAATCCTGGCGGGGCTTTTCATTTGGGGGTGATACCTTCTGGCATGTTGGCCTATCCTGCCGGGAACCATGATAGGGCATGGCACTTCAGATGCGCATTCGTCGACTTATTCTTCCTGCAGTTCTTCTGCTTCTCGCGGTGGCCTTCGCGCTGATCGCGCACGACGTGCTTTCGATCTTTTCTACCGAAGAGATGATGCTCGATCACGAGGACCGGGAACACATTGCCGAGTTCCTGATCTGGCTGGCGTCGGCATTCCTTGTCATCCGCCTGGTCGACATCTTCATCCTGCACGGCATTGTCGAGCAGGCCATGGGAAGCCCGCCCCCGCGGATTCTCTCCGGGCTCGTTGCACTTGCCATCTGGATTCTGACGCTGGCACTTGCGTTACCCATCGTTTTTGGTCAGTCAACCGCGGGCCTGCTCGCCGCATCCAGTGTCGGCCTGGGTGTTCTGGGCATTTCGCTTTCCCGTGTGATTGCCGATGTCTTCTACAGTGTCGCCCTGGTGTTCGAACGGCCCTTCGATATCGGCGACTGGGTCATGACGGCCGACGGCCAGGAGGGCCAGGTCAAGGAGGTGAGCTGGCGCACAACCACGCTTGTCACCATCAACGACACCACCATCGTCATCCCCAACAGCAAGGTCGGTGGCGACACCCTGACCAACTTCAATCGTCCCCATGTAAGCTTCTACCGGAGCCTCAGCTTTACCTTGCCATTCTCGGTCACGGCCTATCGTGCGGAGCGGCTGCTGCTTTCCTCCATCGAAGAAGTGCCTGAATCTGCAAGCCTGCCGCTCAAGCCCTTTGTCTCGATCAAGGGACTGTCGAACGATGGCGTCGAGTGGGCATTGTTTTTTGGCGTCCCGGACTATGCCACCCAGTGGTCGATCAAGACCCGAATCCACCGCGCCATTCTGCGCAACCTGTTCTATGCCGACATCGATATCGCGCAACGCCGCATGAACGTCACCATGCAGCGCCCGCAATCAGGAAACCTGGATGAGGAGACCGGCTGGCTGCGCCGTGTTGCGTTGTTCGAAGGGCTCTCCGATAACGAGCGAACCTGGCTTGCGGGCCAGGCACGTGAGCAACTGAGATTTTCCGGGGGAGCCGATCGTGCAACAGGGCGAGCCGGGAAGTTCGCTGTTTGTGGTCAAGGAGGGCGTGCTCGATGTCACGATCAAGGGTGAGGATGGCACGATCCGGGAGGTTGGCCAGATCCGCGCCGGGCATGTGTTCGGCGAAATGTCGTTGCTGACCGGAGCACCTCGCGGCGCAACCGTAACCCCGGCGGTTGACACACTTGTTGCCGAAATCACCAAGGAGGACATTGAGCCGCTTTTCCGCGATCACCCTGAACTGATCGAAGATATCGGGGCCATGCTTGCGGAGCGACAGTCCGAAACCAGCGCGCGCTTGCAGCGCGCAGCGGTCAAGATCAAGACGGATGAATCCGGCGCTCTGGTTGATCGTATCCGTAACTTCTTCAGGTTGTGATCTCATGAGCGACCTCGACACGATTTGCCTGGCCGAACCCGCATTCTGGAAACGACCGGACAAGCTTGAGGTGTTCGCTCAGTTTCGCCGTGAACGTCCCGTTGCCTGGCAATCCATGCCCGGCAGTGAACGCGGATATTGGTCCATAACCCGTCATGCCGATACGCGTGCGATCACAAAGAATCCCAGGGTTTTCGCCTCACGCTACGGCACGGGCATGGCCATCGACGATCCGGACTCGGCCTATACCGTCGGCGGCATGCTCAACCGCGATGCTCCGATCCATCCCAGATTGCGACGCATCGTCGCCAAGGTCTTTACGCCCCGCATGCTGCAGGACGTTGAGGGCAGCCTGGAGTCCTCGGCACGCGGTGTGATCGGCGCGATCAGCGAACAGGGCCATTGCGACTTTGCCGCCGACGTTGCCAACCGCATGCCGATCAAAGTCACCTGCGACATGATGGGTGTGCCCGAGGCTGATCGGAATCACCTGCAGGAACTGACTCTCCAGGCGCTTGGTTATGGCGATGAATCAGTCGGCGATGCGGCCGATGCCCTGGATGCGTTTCTGGCGCTCAACGCCTATGGCGAAGACCTGGGACGCGAGCGCCGCCGGCAACCGGGTGATGATCTCATCAGCATGATGGCCAAGGCAGATGTTGATGGGGAGCGGCTTACCGACTTCGACATCGGGGTCTATTTCCAGCTCCTGATTACAGCCGGTATCGAAACCACGGCGAGCTCCATCGCACAGGGCATGAGCTTCCTGGCCGCCCATCCTGATCAATGGCGTGCATGGCGCGAAGACTATGAAGGTCTTACCCCGACCGCTCTGGAAGAGATCGTACGTTACGCCAGCCCTGTCGTGCACTTCGGTCGCACGGTGATGGAAGACACCGAAATCGGTGGCCAGCCTATTGCCGAAGGTGACCAGGTGGTCTTCTGGTACAATTCCGCCAACCGTGACGAAACGGTCTTCGAGCACCCTGACCGGTTCGATATCACACGCACCCCCAACGATCATGTCGGTTATGGCGGCGGCGGCCCGCACCATTGCCTCGGCATGCACCTGGCGTGCCGCGAGATGTACCACTTCTTCAAGCTACTGTTTGAAACCCTGCCTGACATCGAAGTCGACCTCGACAACATGCAGCAGATCAACGGACTTTTTATCAACGGCATGCGCCACCTCCCCTGCAGCTATCGACCTACGAAGGTGAATGCATGATGTTTGACGGACGCAGGATTGTTGTGACCGGATGCGCTTCGGGTATCGGTGCGGCAACAGCCAGTCTGCTTCAGGATCGCGGTGCACATGTCATCGGCCTGGACATAAAGGACGGCAACACCAACACCGACGAGTTCATAGCCTGTGACCTGACGGACCCATCGAGCATCGATCAGGCTGCTGCGGCGATCGCCGGTCCCCTTCACGGCCTGGCCAATGTCGCCGGTGTACCCGGCAGTTTCGACGCCGAAGTCGTCATGCGGGTCAACGTGCTGGGACTGCGTCACCTGACCGAGTCCCTGATGCCGCGCCTTGAGCCCGGCAGCGCGGTGATCCAGGTCGCATCAGGCGCGGGCTCCGGCTGGCGTGAACGACTTGACCTGATCCGCAGCCTGCTGCGCGCCCGCAGTTACGAGGCGGGGCTTGAATGGGTACGCACCCATTTGATGACGGGAACAGAGGCCTACAACTTCTCCAAGGAAGTCGCGATCGTCTATGCCATGGCGGGTTCCATGCTTGGGCGGCCCCATGGCGTCAGAAGTCTCTCCATCAGTCCGGGGGCTGTCGAAACGCCGATCCTGAAGGATTTCTATGCAACCATGGGCGCACAGGTTCTTGACCGGTTGAAGGACCAGTCCGGCGGGCGCAACGGCAGTCCTGATGACATCGCAAAGGTGATCGCGTTCGCGCTGTCGGACGATGCGGCCTGGATCAATGGCGCCGACATTCCCGTTGACGGGGGCAGCGAAGTCGCCATCGCCTTCGATCTTCTCGATCAGCCACAGGAGAACGCTGCCGAAGCCTTCTTTGGCTCCTCCTGATTGCTGAAGACCGGCGGCATTGGCCGCACTAAAGCGGCCCCTTTTCACTCGCCTCGCGCTCATCCTGGCGGAACATCTCTTCCAGCTCACGCGTCCACTGCTTGTTGTCTTCGGCCATCTGCTTCATGTCGCCGGCCATGTGCCGCTGCTTGTGGAGACGTGCGACATCATGGTCGCGGAACGTCTCGACGGTGCGCTTGCTTTCACTTTCGGAGAGACCCAGTTCGACCAGCAGCTGCTCTGATATTTCCAGGCTGGAGTGGAAGGTGTCGCGCACGACATTCTTGATGCCCAGATCCATCAGCGCATAGGCGTGCTGTCGGTTGCGTGCCCGCGCATAGATCGTGAGATGGGGAAAGTTCTTGCGCACGACCTTGGCAGTGGCAATCGATCGCTCAACATCTTCGATCGCGAGAACGAACAAAACAGCCTTGTCGGCCTTCGCGGCGCGCAACAGATCGGTCCGGGAAGCATCACCGTAGTAGATCTTGTTGCCGAAACGTTTGACGAAATCGACCTGCTCGGCACTCGATTCCAGCGCGGTAAAGCCGATTCTTCGGGCCTGCAGGATGCGCCCGACGATCTGGCCGACACGGCCAAACCCGGCAATGATGACCTGATTTTCCTCATCAATATGCTGTTCGTACTCGGGTTCGTCCGTTGGCGTCATGCGTTTGGTCCACCAGTCGTTCATGACGAACAACAAGGGTGTGGCCGCCATCGAAACGGTCACGACAACAATCAGCAGTTCGGCAACATCCGCTCCCATAAGTGCGGAGCCGACGCCAACACTCAGGATCACGAATGCAAACTCACCGCCCTGGGAAAGGGTCGCAGCAATGCCACGCGTCGTCAGCCAGGTCTGCTTGTCCAGCTTCAGGATCACCACCAGACAGAGCATCTTGACCGCCATCAGGCCCAAAGCGAGACCAATCACGATCAACGGAATCTCGACCATCAGGCCCAAATTGACCGTCATGCCCACAGCCATGAAGAACAACCCAAGCAGCAACCCCTTGAAGGGTTCGATGTCGGCTTCGAGTTCGTGACGGTATTCTGATTCCGCCAGCAGGACGCCGGCAAGGAAGGCGCCCAGCGCCATCGACAGCCCCACCTGATCCATCAGGAACGCCACGCCGATCACGGTCAGCAGGGCCGTTGCCGTGAAGACCTCATGGGTTCCCGAACGTGCAACGATACGCAGGAGGTAACGCAGGACATAGCGGCCAACAACGATGACCAGCACGATGACGCCAAATGCCTTGCCGATGCTGAGCCAGATGGGTTCTCCTTCCGAGCCCGGGAGTTGGGGTGCCAGAAGCGGCAGCAGTGCCAGCATGGGAATGACGGCGATATCCTGAAACAACAGGATCGAGAACGACGCGCGGCCATGACGTGTGGCCAGTTCGTTGCGTTCTGCCAGAACCTGGAGGGCAAACGCGGTCGAGGAGAGCGAAAGCGCCAACCCGGCAACAACGGCAGTCTCGAAGGACGCACCCAGCGCCATGGCCAGCCCGGTCAGCGCAATGGCGGTCATGCCGACCTGCAAGCCGCCGAGACCGAAGACCGAACGGCGCATGCGCCAGAGGCGCGATGGTTGCAGTTCCAGCCCGATCACGAACAGCAACAGCACCACACCGAATTCGGCGAAATGCAGGATTTCCTCTTCATCATGGGAGAGGTCCAGAACCCAGGGCCCCACGACGACACCCGCCAACAGATAGCCCAGAACCGAACCCAGGCCGAAGCGCTTGGCCAAGGGTACTGCGACCACCGCTGCCAGCAGAAAAATCAGGGCCTGTTCAAACAAAGCCATTGGGCTAACCTCTTGGAACGAACTATCTGACATTCATACCACGGGAAGGCCCGTCCGTGAGCCGACCATCACCGCTACAGAACCGCGTCAATCCATGGGGCGAAATCGTTGCTGATCCGGCCCGTGGCATGTTCCTGGGCAATCGCGGAACCCTGGTGGACGAGCCCTTCAAACTTGCGACACGACGCTGGCGGTTGCGCGCCTGGATCATCTGCCAGCTTCACTACAAGGACTGGTGGCGACCGGTGATGCGGCCTGGTGTCTGGACCGAGCTTTTTTTCATGGATGAAGCCGCTGCCCTTGCGGCCGGTCACCGCCCCTGCGGACTGTGCCGGCGCGATGCCTACAATTCGTTCGTCCAGGCATGGCAGGACGGCAACAGCTGGCGGCGCAGACCCAAGGCCATCGAGATCGACAACATCATGCATCGTGACCGCACCAGACGTGATCGCTCGAAGGTCACCTTCAGGCAACGCGCGGAAGAGCTACCCCCCGGCACCATGATTGTTGATCCCGGGGCCCGCCAGCGCGCGTTGCTGCTGTGCGAAGATCACGTCCTGCCCTGGAGTTTCGCCGGATACGGTGGACCACAAACGCGACCTTCCGGAGAAGTCGACGTCCTGACGCCCCATTCAAGCGTGATGGCTCTGCGCGCAGGGTTTCGTCCCCAGATTCACCCATCGGCAGGTGTCGGGAGCTGAGCCTTCCCTGATACGTTGAAACCAGATGCATCAGGATCCTTCTGTGATGAACATCAGACCACGCGGCAACGTCCTCTTCATCACGGTCGATCAATGGCGTGCCGACACCCTGGGTGCTGCCGGCTATCTTGTCGTGCAAACCCCCAATCTGGACCGGCTGGCGGCCAACGCTGTCCGGTTCGCCAACCATTTCACGCAAGCGGCCCCCTGCGGCCCGGCCCGCGCGTCCCTGCTGACGGGAATGTACATGGCCAATCACCGGGTCGTGGGCAATGGCGCACCGCTCGACCGGCGTTTCACCAACCTGGCTCTAGAAGCGCGCAAGGCAGGCCATGCGCCAACGCTGATCGGCTACACCGACACAACCGTCGATCCGCGTGGCCTCGACCCTGCTGATCCGCACCTGCGCTCCTATGAAGGTCTGCTGCCCGGCTTTGACGTGGAACTCAACATGCCAGGCGCACCGGTCGCGTGGCTGACCTGGCTGCGTGGTCTGGGTTATGACGTGCCCTGGGACGAGGAAGGTGTTTATGAACCGGTGGGTTCTCCGCCAGCCGGGCGTGGCGCAACATTTCCCCCTGCTCTGTTTGCCGCAGAACACAGCGAGACAGCGTTTCTGACCCACAGGACGCTCGACTGGCTGGCGTCGCGCACACAGGAGCCATGGTTCCTGCATCTTTCCATGCTCGCACCCCATCCACCCTGGGTCGCACCGGATCCCTATAACGCCATGTACGACCCGGCCGACATGTCCGCGACGGTGTGTGCCGACACAACGGAAGCAGAAGCAGCGCAGCATCCCCTGATGGAGCATTGGCTGGGCCGGCGTTCTGCCGACATCTTCACCGGCGGAAAAGGCTTGGCCGCTGACATGCCGGAACTGGACCAACGGCAGGCGCGCGCGACCTATTGCGGTCTGGTGTCGGAGGTGGATGCCAACCTTGGCCGTATTCTGGACTTTCTGGAAATCAGCGGTCAGATCGACAACACACTCATTGTCATCACGACCGATCACGGCGAACAGCTTGGTGACCATCACCTGTTCGGAAAGCTGGGCTGGTTCGATCAGTCCTACCATATCCCGCTCATCATCCGTGATCCCCGCACACCAGCGAACCAGCGCGGCGGTGTAATCGAGAGGTATACCGAAGCCATCGACATCATGCCGACCATTCTGGAATGGCTTGACCTCGAGGTGCCCGCGCAATGCGACGGCCATGCGCTGACGCCCTTCCTGCAAGGCAAGACACCCGAACGATGGCGCGAGGCGGCCCACTGGGAGTTCGACTTCCGCAATCCACGCTCGCTCTATCTCGAGAAGATTTTCGGCCTGACGCCGGATCAATGCGGCATGACGATCCTGCGCACGCCTGAGCACAAGTATGTCCACATGAGCGGCCTGACCCCGATCCTCTATGATCTGATTGAGGACCCCGGCGAGACCCGAAACCGGGCCGGCGACCCTGCCATGCGTGGCGCGCAACTCTCTCTTCTCGAGCAGATGATGACCTGGCGTATGGCCCATGATGACCGGGTTCTGGCCAATACCACCATCGGAACCGAGGGTGTCCACATCTGGAACGGGCCTCGTCCCTAACATCACACCGCTTGCCGTAGCAGGGTCGGACGCGTTATACGCGCACCAACGTCGCACAAACCCGACAACCTCATCACCTGCATGCAATGGGCAGAGCCACCATGGAACTGCGCAATATCGCGATCATCGCTCACGTCGACCACGGCAAGACCACGCTGGTGGACGGCCTCCTGAAACAGTCCGGCTCGTT